>CAYVCD010000020.1:0-20261 GCA_964450115.1 uncultured Planctomycetia bacterium | reverse complement strand
CGATATAATATATCCAACTTAGAATCGCCCTCCCGTTTGGAGAAGGTTCTTTTGGACAGGAAGGTATCTGTGTCCTATCCAAAGAAGGGCCAGGTGATTAGGCTGGCTAGGAATCCTTCTTATGTACCGAGCGCCTCCTTAAGGGTCTCCGGTCTCGGAGAGAGGGCTGGGATATTTAAATTATTTGATTTTCTGAGCGGCGGGCCGGAGGCCCAAGCCAGAGAAAAATAGACGGATTTATATTTTGTGCATAGTGGAACCTTTCGCACTCGCCAGATTTCTGTATTTCTCTTCTTTCTCCTATCTTTAGCTCTTCTTATAATACGCCTCTTTTACCTGCAGGGAATCAAGCATTCCTTTTATTACAAGATAGCCAATGAAGAACATATAGTGACAGTTGAGTTGCAGCCTAAACGTGGCACTATATACGACAGAAATATGCGCGTTCTCGCAGTGAACTTGAACAGAATATCCATCTACGCAAATCCTCGCGAAATTAAAGACAAAGCAAAAGCTGTAAAGATAATTTCCGCGGTATTGGGCTCAAGCAGTAATTTTATCAATGAGAGACTGTCGCGCAATAAAGGTTTTGTATGGATAAAACGGAAGGTCACGAATAAGGAAGCTGCAGCGCTCAAGAAGTTTAATCTCGCCGGAGTAGGTTTCGTAGACGAATCAAAGAGATTTTATCCCAACGCCGGTTCGGCATGCCACCTGATAGGGTCTGTTAATATCGACAATAAAGGGCAGGAGGGGCTCGAAGCGCTTTACGACGAATACCTTAAAGGCCAGGAAGGTTTTCTGGTGGCGACCCAGGATGCCAAAAGAAAGTTGCTCCATTCCTACCGCGAAGATTTCCTGGCTCCAAAGAACGGCTACAATCTAATCCTCACCATCGATGAAGTCATTCAGAATATAGCTGAGCGAGAGCTCTACAAGATGTACGATAAGTATAACGCCAAGGGTGCGGCGATAGTCGTCATGGACCCGAAGAACGGCGATATACTGGCGCTGGCAAGCTTTCCCAATTTTGACCTTAATAATCCGGCCAAGAGGCAGACAGATTCCGTGAGAAATAGGGCGATCAATGATTTCTTTGAACCTGGAAGCGTATTCAAGATAGTGACGGCAAGCGGTATACTGGAGGAGAAGGCCGTAGATCTCAATGACAAGTTCGACTGCGAGAACGGCGAATGGAAGATCGGAAGAAGGGTCCTTCATGACCATAGGCCGCACGGAATAATGACGTTCAGAGAGGTCATTGAGATGTCGAGCAACATAGGGACGGTGAAGGCCGCCATGATATTAGGTCCCGAGAAGATGAGCAAGTATATGAAGTTATTCGGTTTTTACGAGCGTACCGGAATAGACCTTCCCGGTGAGGTCCTCGGTATGAATAGGCCCTTGTCCAGGTGGACTCCCACGAGTATGCTTGCCATACCTATGGGCCAGGAGGTTACGGCGACCGCGATGCAACTTGCTTCGGCTATCTCCGTGATAGCGGATAACGGATTTTTGGTAAGGCCGCGCATAGTGAAGAGAATAGAGAATGACGAGGGAGAGATCATAAAAGAATTTGAGCCGCAGGTAAAGAGAAGAGTGATATCTCCTATGACGGCTTACCGTATGCGAGTCCTCTTGATGGGGGTCGTGGAGGCCGGGACCGGCAAAAAAGCTAAGGTCGAGGACTTCAGCACCGGCGGCAAGACAGGGACCGCGCAGAAGGTCGAACCGGGCGGAAGATATTCTCAAGACAAATTTGTGGCATCGTTCATAGGTTTTGCGCCCGTGGGAAGACCGGCTATCGCCGTGGCGGTATGCGTCGATGAGCCTCATCCGGTATATTTCGGCGGAGATGTATCCGCGCCGGTATTTAAGAATGTTGTGGACGAGTCGCTGAAGTATCTTAATATAAAAGATACCAAGCCGGGTGTGGTAAAATAGATCTTATGATGAAACTAAAAGATGTTTTAAAAGGAGTTCCGCACAAGGCTGATAGAGATATCTCCCGCGTCACCGTAAAGAAGATAACGAACGATTCCAGGAGAGTCGCCAGGGGAGATCTCTTCATAGCGCTACGCGGATATGATATCGATGGCTATAAGTTCATAAGATCCGCGATAAAGAACGGAGCCGGCGTAGTGGTGTCAGAAAGAGATTTTAAGGCTCCGGAAGACGTTATCAAGATCCTGATAAAAGATACGCGCAGAGCCTCTCCTCTCTTGGCCGCCAATTTCTATAGAGAGCCCTCCAGGAAGATGAAGATCACAGGCGTTACCGGGACCAACGGCAAGACTACTATAACCTACATAATGGAAAATATACTGAAAGAGGCCGGTAAGCCATCCGGAGTGATCGGAACTATAAATCACAGGATCGGCAGAAGAGAGTTTCCTTCCAACAATACGACGCCGGGCCCGCTAGAGTTGCAGGCCCTCTTCGACATAATGCTGAAAAATGGCGTCAAGCATGTTGTGATGGAGGTCTCCAGCCATTCGCTTGACCAGGGAAGGGCTAATGGCGTTCTATTCGATGTCGGGATATTTACAAATATAACCAAAGAGCACCTTGACTATCATAAGACGATGAAAAAATATTTCTCGGCAAAGGTAAAATTATTCGATCACATGAAGCCGGGCGGAGTTGCCGTATTGAATAACGATGACGCTATGGTTTCGGGTTTAAAGAGGCGCATAAAAGAGAAAGTGCTGACCTATGGATTAAAAAATAAGTCCGATGTCATGGCCTGCGGGATAAGGCTCTCGGCGGGCGGCACCTTCTTTACGATCAAAACTCCAAACGGATCTTTCGACGTCACTACCAGACTTATAGGAAGACATAACATATCAAATATTTTAGCAAGCGTGGCCGCCGCAATGGCTTTAAAGATACCTCCGGGCACAATAAAAAAAGGGATCGAATCGTTCAGCGCAGTTCCCGGAAGACTGGAGCTTGTGGATGAGGGGCAGCCGTTCAAGGTATTCGTGGATTATGCCCATACTGAAGACGCGCTTTATAATATATTGAGCCTCTTAAGAGAGGTGGTGCCTGACAGGAATATAATAACCGTATTTGGATGCGGAGGGAACAGGGATAGCCGAAAGAGGCCGCTTATGGGAAATGTGGCATGTAAGTTCTCGGATAGCGTAGTTGTGACTTCAGATAATCCGAGGTTCGAGGAACCGGGCGCGATAATATCCCAGATAGAGTCCGGCATCCGCGGCGAATTTTCAAATTATGATCTGGTAGAAGACAGACGGGAGGCTATCGACAAGGCTTTGAGGATGGCCTCAAAGGGGGATGTCGTAGTGATAGCCGGTAAGGGGCATGAGAAATATCAGATAGTGCGCGATAAGATATTGCCGTTCGACGATTGTGAGATTGTACGGGAGATGTTGGCGGGATTCAGAAAAAGATGAAAGTCAGAGAGATAATAAAAATAACCGCCGGAAAACTGCTTTCAGGTGATCCTGAGAGAGAGGTAGAGCCGTCGAAAATATCGACAGATTCAAGGACTATTCATAAGGGTGAGTTTTTTATAGCTTTGGGCGGCGCCAATTTTGACGGAAATTGTTTTATCGATGAGGTTCTGGAAAAGGGCGCAATAGGCGCTCTGTCATGCCCGCGGAAGCGGGCATCTATACAGGCGCCGGATTCCCGCTTACGCGGGAATGACAACGAAGAGAAGATATTAATTCAAGTCAGCGACACGACTAAGGCACTACAGGATATAGCCGCTTATCACCGGAAAAAATTCACTTGCCCTGTCATAGGAGTTACGGGATCCAATGGGAAGACCACAGTAAAGGATATGATAGCCAGGGTGCTTTCGCAGAAATACAATGTGCTTAAGAATGAAGGGACTAAGAATAACCATATCGGCCTTCCGCTGACGCTCCTGAAACTAGACGATTCCCATGATATGTGCGTCGTGGAGATGGGCACGAACCATCGCGGCGAGATACGTCTTCTGGCCCAGATAGCTTCGCCGACAGTCGCCGTCATGACCAATATCGGGCCGTCCCATCTGGAATATTTGAGGGACCTCAAAGGTGTCTTTGCCGCAAAGAGAGAGATCCTGGAGAGTTTGGACAGAGATTCTCTTGCCGTCATTAATGGGGATGACGAGTATCTATCAACGATAAAGAGCAAAGTCTTCAAGATCATGAGGTTTGGATTTAATGACACGAATGATTTCCACGCCTCCGGCATTTCGTTCGATGGTACCGGCATAAGGTTCACTCTGAACGACAGTTCCCGCTTTACGCTTAATCTCATCGGCGCGCATAATGTTTCGAACGCTCTGGCGGCTATAGCGGTCGCTTATAATTTTAACGTCAGTTACAGGGATACAAAAAAAGCATTGTCGGAGCACTCTCCGTCCGGGATGAGGCTCGACGCCAGTCGGGTTGGAGATGTCACGGTGATAGACGACGCGTATAATTCTAATCCCTTGTCCATGAGATCCGCCATAGAGGCTCTTGCCGATTATCCGGCAAAAGGCAGATGGGTCGTGAGCGCCGATATGCTTGAACTTGGCCGGAAAGAAGAAGAGCTCCATAAGGCTATCGGTGAGGCGATAGCGAGATCGGGTTTTAGCGGGCTCATAACTTTCGGGGACCTGTCACGGCATACATCGCGTCGGGCGTTGGAATGCGGCATGGATAAGAACAAGATATGGCACTGTTCTGACAGGGCGGAGATAGTCGATATATTGAAGAAGTCTATGGACAAGGGCGATGCAGTCCTCATAAAAGGCTCCCGGGCAATGAAGATGGAAGAAGTCATAGAAAATTTAAAGGGACGATAATGTTATACTACATATTTTATTCGCTTAGAGATCGCTGGACCGGATTTAACGTATTTAAATACCTGACATTCAGGGCTGCTATGGCGAGCCTTACCGCTCTTCTCATATCCCTTATATTCGGCCCGGCTATAATAAGGTGGTTAAAGAAGCTCAACTTCGGACAGTACATAAGAAAAGAGCATGTCGAGAGCCTGTACGATATCACAAAGCATAAGCAGGGTACGCCCACAATGGGAGGGGTTCTCATAATCGTCTCTATAGCGATCGCCACGATACTTTGGGCGGATATATTTAATATCTATGTCTTGATGGCTCTGGGGGCGTTCATATTTTTAGGAGCTGTCGGGTTTGCCGATGATTATATAAAGGTGGTGAAGAAGAGGAATCTCGGGCTTACGGCCAATGCGAAGTTCTTAAGCCAGGTATTTTTGGCTCTTATCATCGCGACCTTCGTGATAATCTTCACCCCTATACCCACCACCCTGAATGTTCCTTTCCTGAAGTTCTTTTCGATGGAGCTGGGTCTATTCTACCTGATCTTTGTGATCATAGTGATAACCGGTTCGAGCAATGCCGTTAATCTCACGGATGGCCTTGACGGCCTGGCGATAGGCTGCACTATAATAGCGGCCATCTCTTATTCGGCCCTTGCATATATGGCCGGAAACTTTAAGATCGCAGATTATTTAAACATATTCTATCTTCCGGGGGCGGGAGAGCTATCCGTCTTCTGCGCGGCGATGGTTGGCGCCGGACTTGGTTTCCTGTGGTTCAACTCACCTCCCGCTACGATCTTTATGGGAGACACCGGGAGCCTTGCCCTGGGCGGCGGTCTGGGAGTAGTGGCGGTATTCATAAAGAAAGAGCTTCTGCTCTTCCTCGTTGGCGGGATATTCGTTATTGAGGCCGTATCCGTGCTTTTGCAGGTCTTGTGGTATAAAACGACCAAGAAGAGGTTATTCCTGATGTCCCCCATACACCATCACTTCCAGCTTCTGGGATGGCCGGAATCAAAGATCACGGTGCGTTTTTGGATAGTCGCGATAATATTGATGCTCTTAAGTTTGGCTACGCTGAAATTACAATGATGAATAAAAGAGTGACGGTCATAGGATTGGGTAACAGCGGACTGAATGCCGCGCTTCTCTTGAAGGACGTCGGTGCCCAGGTAAGAGTTACCGAAGGAGCCAATAATGCGATAGTCAAGAAGAATGCCGTTATCTTGGATGCGAAGGGGATCTCTTACGAGCTTGGCCGGCACACACAAGATTTTATTAAGGGTGCTGAGCTTGTAGTCGTCTCTCCGGGGGTAGAGGATTGGTCGCCGGCCGTAAGATGGGCAGAGGAGCTGAATGTACCGATAATAAGCGAGATGGAGCTGGGCTATAGATTCTGTAAAGGAAAGATAATAGCTATAACCGGAACAAACGGCAAGAGCACCGTCACTACGCTTATAGGCGAGATCCTGAAAGATGGCAATAAAGACACAGTGGTATGCGGCAATATAGGGAATTCTCTTTGCGGTGAAATAAGCCGTATAAATAAAGATACATGGGTAGTTCTGGAGGTGAGCTCGTTTCAGCTTGAGAGGATCGTAGATTTTAACCCTGCCATTGCCATCATACTGAATATTACCGATGACCATATGGATAGATATGATAAATTCGATCGCTACTTTAATGAGAAGCTCAAGATATTTAAGAATCAGAGCAACAAAGATATCCTGATATTGAACAACGATGCTAAAGAATTGGCCGGATTAGAGAAGGCGGCCAGATCGAAAGTTCTGTATTATTCAAGGCTTTCCGATACAAACGGCTCTTTTTTAAAAGGTACAACGATAGTCTGTGCCGCCAGCCAAAAAGAAGAAGATGTGTGTACACTCAAAGATATAAGGCTTAAAGGGCTGCACAATATTGAGAATGTGCTCGTTTCCGTGCTTGCTGGAACTCTGGCCGGCGTTAAGACAGTATCCATGAAGGATACTATAAAGAATTTTACAGGATTGAACCATAGATTCGAAACCGTCTCTGTGATAGACGGAGTTGAATACATAGACGACTCGAAGGGAACCACCGTAGACTCCACCCTGAGAGCTCTTGAATCTTGCAATAGGCCGGTGATATTGATAGCGGGCGGTAAGGATAAGAATAGCGATTATTCGACCATCAGGGATGCCGTTAAGAGCAGGGTCAAATGTTTGGTATTGATCGGAGAAGCCAAGAACAGGATGAGGGAGCTTTTAGGAGGGGTCGTTGAAACGCGTGAGGCTGCCACCATGCAGGAGGCAGTGGAGTTGTCTAGACTTCTGGCAAAGCCGAATGACCTCGTGCTCCTTTCGCCTATGTGCTCGAGCTTCGACATGTTCAAAGATTATAAAGAGCGCGGGGACGTATTTAAAAAAGCCGTCTTAGAATTGGGGATGAAGTGATATGAGGGGCACGCGTTCTTCCATCTTTATGATAGTTGTGGTCCTGGTAGCCATCGGAGTTGTGATGATATACTCCACAAGCGCAATATATGCAAATGAGAAGATGGGGGATAGCCTTTATTACCTTAAGAGACACCTTCTGTATCTTCTGGTGGGGCTATTCATGATGCTTTCGGCTATGGTAGTAAAGATACAGACGTTGAAAAAATATTCAAAAGCCATAATGGCATTTTCGATATTGCTATTAGTGTTAGTGCTTATACCTCATATCGGCAGGGAGGCGGCAGGGGCGAGGAGATGGTTCAAGATAGGCCCTCTTAATTTTCAGCCGTCCGAATTCGCCAAGATCGCCATATTCGTATATCTGGCGGATCTCCTGGCAAGAAAAGAGAAGTTCGTGAAGAGCTTTATTCACGGATACCTTCCGCCCGTCATGGTATTGGGATTCGTTCTGGCCCTCATACTTCTTGAGCCGGATCTTGGGACAGCGATAGCGATATCGGCTGTAAGCGTCATAATGCTGTTTGTGAGCGGGATCAAAGTAAAGTATATAGTGGCATCCATCCTGGCAAGCATCCCGGCGCTTTACGTTCTTCTATTCAGGGTTCCTTATAGAAGAAAGAGGATGATGATATTCCTGAATCCATGGTCCGACAGAAGGGGTGCCGGTTTTCAGATAATCCAGTCGTTCGTGGCGTTGGGGTCCGGCGGCCTGCTGGGCGTGGGCCTGGGCCAGTCCAGGCAAAAGCTTTTCTATCTTCCGGCTTCGCATACCGATTTTATATTTTCAATAATAGGGGAGGAACTCGGTTTTTTAGGGGCGGCTGCGGTAGTCACTCTCTTTATATTGTTCGTATGGGAAGGCATGAAGATAACTTTCAGGGCGGAGGGCAGATTTGAGAAGTTGTTGAGCATGGCGCTCGTCTCTCTTATAGCCCTGGAGGCCATTATCAATATCGGTGTTACTGCCGGAGTGCTGCCGACCAAAGGTCTGCCTCTGCCTTTCATAAGTTATGGCGGCACATCATTGATATTTCATTTGACCGCGGTCGGATTACTTTTGAATATAGCCAAATCGAGCGAGGTATACAGATAATGAAGGTATTGATCGCGGCCGGAGGTTCCGGCGGACATATATTCCCGGCGATCGCGCTTGCCGAAGAGCTTAAGATCAAAGACCGATCCAGTGATATAATGTTCATCGGCAGCGATAAGGCGCTTGATAGAAGGATATTTGAAAAGGAGGGTTTTAAATACCGACTGCTCTCGGCTAACAGATTGCCCTATAAGGCTTCTTTCAAGACGCTTCTATTTCTATTAAAATTATCGATCGATATATTGAGATCGACGATCATTCTTGTGAAGAATAGGCCCGATGCCGTGGTCGGTTTCGGGGGTTATGTGTCGAGCCCGGTGATAGTGGCGGCGTGCATTCTTGGTATTCCCAGGATGGTCCATGAACAGAACGTTGTGCCGGGCAGGGCAAATGCCATGCTATTTAAGTTTGCGGACTTGATAGCCGTGAGTTTTGAAGAGACCAAAAAATATCTCGGAGCTTATGCCGGGAAAGCCGTATTCACCGGTAATCCAATAAGGGCGTCTCTTTTAAAAGACGACAAGTCCGGAAACATAAAAAAATTGGGCCTGGATCCGCACAAATTCACTATACTTGTCATAGGGGGCAGCCAGGGCGCTCATAATCTGAACAAAGCTTTTCTCAAATCATTATCGAATATGGATCCGGATGTCAGGAGATCCTTACAGGTCATACATATAACCGGCGTTGCAGATTACGGATGGGCCAGCGCTGCCTATAAAGAGCTGTCCGTGGAACACCGCGTGCATTCATTTGTTGACAGGATAGAGGAGGCCTATAGCGCCTCCGATCTTATTGTGACGAGAAGCGGCGCATCAGCGATATTTGAGATAGCGTATTTTGGAAGGCCTATGATACTGATCCCGTATCCGTTTGCGTTAAGTCACCAATCCGAAAACGCGCGGATATTCTCCAGTAAGGGCGCGGCATTGGAGATAGATGAAAAGGATCTATCGGGTGATATCATGAAGGAGAGGTTGGAAGGACTCTTGAAGGACAGGAATAAGCTGTCTGCAATGGGAGAGTCCGCCAGGCGCATGAGCGTACCGGATTCATCACATAGTTTGGCAGAGGCGCTGTTAAATATAGGAAAGAGCTGAGCAAATGATCTTAGAGAAGAGCAATATTCACTTCGTAGGCATAGGCGGTATAGGTATGAGCGGCATAGCGTTGGTGCTCTTGAAGATGGGTTATAAAGTGTCGGGTTCGGATCTGGGGCCAAACAACCTTACGGATAAGTTGACCGGTGAAGGAGCCGTTATAAGCTTTGGCCATACCCACGGTAATGTGCTCCCGGCGACGGAGGTTGTAGTATACTCTTCGTCGATAAATGATTCAAATCCGGAGATACAGGAGGCGAGTAAGCGCAACCTACTCATCGTGAAGAGGGCCGAAGTGCTCGCGGAGTTGTTGAATGCTAAAAAGGGAATAGCCGTTACCGGGACACACGGAAAGACTACCACCAGTTCGCTGATATCCGTGATGCTCGAGAACTGCGGCCTCGATCCGACAGCGATGATAGGCGGCGAAATTGACCTGTTAAAAGGAAACTCTAAATGCGGCAAAGGTGAATATGTCGTTGCAGAGGCCGATGAGAGCGATGGATCGTTCTTGTACCTGAAACCGTTCTACTCCGTGATAACAAACCTGGAGATGGAGCATATAGATTATTATAAAACGCTCGAAGATGTCATAGGCGCATATGCCGCTTTCGCCAATAATACAAAGAAGAGGGGATGCCTCTTCTATAATGTCGACGACAAGAATATCGAAAAGGCGCTGCAAAGCTTTAACGGCAATAAAGAGAGTTTCGGATTTTCTAAGAACGCGGATATATATCCCCATGAAATATTGATGAATGAATTCTACACCTCCTATGTCTGCGTATATAAGAATGAGATCATCGGCAGGGTATCTCTGCGTATTCCCGGCAGGCATAATATCCTGAACTCGCTGGCCGCGATGCTTCTCGGATTTAAGCTCGGGCTTTCATTCGAGAGCATATGCCGCTCCATACAGGATTTTACAGGGACTAAAAGACGATTCCATTTGAGGGCGGATGTCGACGGAGTTATGCTGATAGATGATTATGCCCATCATCCTACCGAGATACGGGCCGTTTTAGACGCCTGCAAAAATTGGAAGGACAGGAGGGTGGTAGTTGTATTCCAGCCCCACCGCTACACAAGGACAAAGTATCTCGCGGAGGAGTTCGGAAGGTGCTTTAAAGGCGCCGACAAATTGATACTTACGGACATATATGCCGCTAGTGAGGAGCCTATAGAGGGAGTATCCGTTAAGAACATTTATGATAGAGTGAAGCTTCATGGCCTGAATGATGTCATGATGATGAACAAGGAAAAGATAACCGAGCATATCATGGATATGAAGAGGTCAGGCGACATGATAGTCGTATTGGGCGCGGGTGATATAAAAGAGGTAAGCGATGAACTTTCCGAAAAACTTAATAAAAGGTAATATACTATTTGGCGAGAGGCTTGGCCGCCACACGTCGTTCAGGATCGGTGGGCCTGCTGCCGTATGGGTCCAGCCCAGGGACTTGAAAGAGCTCGAAAGGATAGTTCTTTTTGCCGGAAAGCACCACGTGCCTACATTTACAATAGGCGGCGGGACGAATGTTCTGGCAAGGGACGAAGGCTTCGATGGCATAGTGATAAATCTGGGTTCAAGCGCTTTTAAAGATCTTGATATCAGCGGCACCAGGGTAAGGGTGGGAGCCGGATATGGCGTCCCGGCGCTGGTCAGATCGTGCTGCGACAAGGGGTTAGGCGGGTTGGAGTCGCTTGTCGGAATACCCGGCACCGTAGGCGGCGCCATCTGCATGAATGCCGGCGGATGGTCGAGCCCGTTATATAAGAACATAGGCGATTACGTAACGAGCCTGAAAGTTATGGACAGAAAAGGAAAAATAAAAACGCTCAAGAAGAGGGACTTATCGTTCGGCTATAGATGTTCGAATCTTTCGGAGCTTATAATACTCGAAGCCGATCTCAAGTTAAGTAAAGAAGAGAGATCGGCTCTTAAATCAAGGTGCTTGAAATTCCTAAAGATGAAGAGAGGCAAGCAGGTTCTCGACGGCTTCAGCGCCGGTTGCGTATTCAAGAACCCAAAAGATTCACAATTTACTACCGGACAGATGATAGACATGCTGGGGTTGAAGGGGCGCGCCATAGGCGGCGCTCAAGTTTCCCCGAAGCACGCGAACTTTATAGTCAACAAAGACCGGGCCAGCTGTGAGGACGTATTAAAGCTTATCGATATCATAAGGAAGAGGGTAATGGATAATTATAATATCACTCTTGAGCTGGAGATAAAGGTCGTTTAGTTAATAGTCCATAGTCAGGAAAGCCACAATGAAGAAAAAATTTGGGAGGATAGGGGTCTTAGCCGGCGGGCCTTCAAACGAACGTGAGATAAGCCTGCGCTCGGGCAGGGCGGTCCATGATGCGTTGCTTGCGGAGGGCCTGGATTCAATATTTCTTGATGTAAAGAATGATCTAGATGAGATCATAAAGAATAGCTGCATAGATGTCGCCTTCATAGCCCTTCACGGAAGGTTCGGAGAGGACGGCACCGTGCAGAGGATGCTCGAAGACGCCGGCATTCCTTATACCGGCTCCGGGATCAAATCGTCCGCCGCAGCGCTGGATAAGGTCGCGTCTAAAGAGCTCTTCATAAAGAACTCTATTCCGGTGCCGAGGCATATTGTCTTGATAAAGGGTCAGTCCGGCATTCACAATAGCGGTAATTTTGGGTTCCCGGTCGTGGTAAAACCTCACCTTGAAGGATCCAGCATAGGCTTGTCGATAGTTAGAGACAAGCGCTCTTTGCAGGATGCCATAGATAAGGCGTTCGAATACGGAGATAAAGTAATTTTGGAAGAGTATATAGACGGCAGGGAGCTCACCGTTGGGATACTCAATGACGAGGCGCTGCCCGTCATAGAGATAGTGCCGAAAAATAAAGTCTATGACTATGACGCCAAGTATAAGGATTCCGCCACTAAGTACATTGTTCCCGCTGGGATAGCTAAAGATGTTTCAGAAGAGGCCCGCAGGCTGGGCATTATGGCTCATAAGGCGCTTGGCTGCAAGTCGTTCTCGCGTGTCGATATGATGATGGCCCCGTCAGGAGAGATATTCGTACTCGAAGTAAATACCATACCCGGCATGACCGAACGCAGCCTTCTGCCGAAAGCTGCCCAAGCTACAGGTTTGCGTTTTGGGTCCCTTTGTGTTAAAATCCTTGAATACGCGGTACGTAAAGTTGAGCGAGGAGTAAGCAATGGCAAAACAGAAAAAGTTTAAGAAGATACAGATGCCGAAGGTGCAGAAGGCGCATTGGATCGGGATGGCTGTCGTTATAATCTTTATAATATCGGCATGGCTTCTTACTACGGCATTCCTGGAGAGGAGCGATTACTTCAGGCTGAGATCGGTAGAATCCAGAGGAGCCGCGGATAAAAGTCTGGTGGCTATAAGAAGTGAGATCCTGGCGAATTATAAGAATAAGAACGTCTTTAAAATAGATCTCAAGGCCATAGCGAGCGGCCTGGAACCCAGATATCCCGACGCCAAAGATATCGTAGTCAGGAGGGTCCTTCCGGACAAATTGGTCATATATTTAACTTTCCGCAAACCTGTGGCGATATTGAGCAACGGGCGTAATTTTCCGGTGGATAGGGAAGGGGTCATACTTGTAAACAGGGACATCTCGAGCCTGGGGGATCTTCCGGCGATAAAAGGTGTTGACGCAAAATATGCCGGCAGATTCAGAAAGAGATGCGAATCTAAAAATCTGATATCGGCGCTCGAACTTGTAGACACCATAAAGAGAACAAGGTTTTTGGATAAATACCGCGTGAATATGCTGGATGCCAGCGATATGAGAAGCATGTCATTTACGTTGGGCGAAGGCGGCCCCATGATAATAATAGGATATGAAAATCTGAAAGATAGGCTTGAGGCGCTCCATGACACTTTAAGGGATCCGCGCCTCGTACTTGATAGTATAAGCTATATAGATGTCAGGTTCAAAGACATAGCCATAAGCCCAAAATGATAAAAAAGCCCACTATTATAACCGGTCTTGACATAGGTTCGTCCAAGATATCCGCGGCGGCTCTTGAGATAGTAGATCTTTTCCGCTTGAGGATACTCGCCTACGAAAGCCAGTCGTCGAAAGGCGTATTCAGAGGTTCTGTAATGAGCCTCGATGAGGCGTCCAATTCCGTTGCCAAAGTCTTGACGAAGCTTGGCGAAAAGATGGCCAGAGGCGTGGAAAATATATATGTCAATATAAGCGGCGACACAGTTACGGGTGAGAGATCCCGCGGTATGATCCCTCTCTCCTCAAGGGGTAGGGAAGTCACGAGATCCGACATGGCCAAATGCGTAAACGCCGCCGGCACCATAAGATTGCCATTCGACAGAGAGATCATACATAGGATAGTGCTTAACTACTCCATCGATGACCAACCGGTCATAAAGAACCCTTTAGGCCTTTATGCTTCGAGGCTCTCCTGTGAGATGTATATGATAACGGCGGGCATTAATCATATACAAAATATTTACAAATGCGTTGATAATGCCGGATATGATATCAAAGGAGTCGTATATTCCGGGGTGGCGGATGGTGCCGGACTTTTGGAGGAGGCCTGGGAGGATGAGTGTGTGCTGCTTCTGAATATCGGGAACTCTCTTACGGAGATATCAATATTCTCCGGGGGTGTTTTAAGCGCTATAAGTATAATACCTCTAGGCTCGGCTGATATAAAGGGAGATCTCAAGACAAGTATAGAGCTTGATGATATCATCTCCCGCGTCAAAGCAAAGTGTGAAGAATTTTCAAATAAGACTCAGCCGATAAAGCTGGCGGTTATTGCGGGCGGTTTTGCTTTCTCGGAAGGTGCCGTAGAGCTTCTGGAGGAGAAGTTACCTTATCCGGTAAAGATGGGGGTCGTAAAGAATGTGCAGGGCAATATATCGAGCATCGATAGCCTTCGCGGTGTGACCGCTATAGGGCTCGCAAGATATGCCGAGTTGGAGCACCAGCCTAAACCGTTCCAGACAAAAGGCATTGTCAAAGACATATCTGAAAAGGTAACAGAGATATTCAATAACTATTTTTAAGAGGCGTCTTTATGCTGCATACGAAGGAGAGAAGGCATTTTATAAGGCACCCCATCTGTTATCCTTTAGAGTTCGAACACGCGCCGAAGAAGATAAAGGAGAGGACCAAGACGCTCAACGTGAGCGAAGGCGGGCTCTTATTTCTTTCAAGATATCCCCTCAAGAAGAACGAGATCATTATACTTAAGATGCCGCTGCAGGATAAGGTCTTCAGAGTTAAAGCTAGGGTGATGCACGCCACAAAAGACAGCGAAAATAAGGATCTCTTCAATGTGGGGGTATCATTCTACCGCTATTCGGACGCTTTCAAAGTGAAATTAGTAGAACAGCTCTATCTAATAGATGAATACAGAATACTCAGGTCACTCCAGCTCGGGCATGAATTGTCCATGCAGAAAGCATCCGAGGAATGGATAAAGCGTTATTCAAAAAGGTTTGCCAGATTATATTGGTAGCTACCCGAAGGAGGATCGCCCTATGAAGATCGTACTATCGATAGTCGTCACGCTCTTTATCGCATTTTCATCATCAGCTCCCGGATATTGCCAACCCGACTCTCTTGTGGATGGCATGAAGACCATAGATGGTACTGTGGTCTCTGTGGATAGCCAAAATTCGCAGATCGTGGTCAAGTCATCCGAAATTATGTCGTTTTCCATACCGTCAAGCGCAAAGATCGTCAATGCGGATGGATTTGGCATACAATTATCGGATGTAAACGCCGGCAATTACGTTACGGTGGATTACAGTAATGATAAGTCGGGTAACCATGTGATCAGCGGCATGGAAGTGGCGTATAACAGATAAGCTCTCTTGCAGCTCTTGCCGTTACAGCTTTTATGAGGTATACTTATTGCTGGAAGGACGGTGATCGTTATGTGCGCGACATGTGGTTGCCGGAAGAAAAAACCGAAGAAGTAAAATATTCAGCTTTCCTATAGACGGCCGAAAGATCGATAAAAAGGCCGTCTTTCTTTTATAAAAAATGAGTGAGATATAATTGAAGAAGATCATCTCTATATTGATCTGTGGGGCGTTTTTTGCGGGATCGGCCTTTTCTCTTGAAGAGGTGGAGTATAAAAAGTTCAAGTTCGAAGCGTCGTCATGCGACGTAGGAGTGCATTATAAGAGCGTTCAAAAAGGATTATTGATAGGCGTTTCTGCGATAGCGACGGGCAAGGGCGCCGAGTTCAGGAAATGGAAAGTTTTAGATATAAAGATTAATATGGACGGCAGGCGCATCAGGCCGGATGAGGAATCAAATTTCTACGTCACAGAGGAGTCTCTCTTCAGGGTGCCGGGCGCCATATTATTTGCGGCCATAGGGGCGTTCGGAGAGTATGGCGGCAGTAATCTCAATAATAATCTTAGCAAGATCGGCGTCGGGCTCGGCATGGGCCTTATCGCGCTAACGGCTAAGGGCGAAATAACCGGAAAGCGCTGCTTATTCAATATCCCGCAGGACGAATTTGATAAGATGATCGAGGGTCGTGATTCCGTAGACATACTTATCGAGAATGAAGGCCTGCACCTAAAGGAATCGATAAAGATCGCGATCATAAAGCCGTCAGGAGAGTTAGGTAATAAGTACAGCTTTACCAATATGACCCAAGACGGGCTGTCCGATCTCATGGATAGTCTTAAGGATAAGATCGTTGTGCTGGAAAAAGAACAGGCAGATTATAGGTATGGCCAGGATCCGGAGTTCGACGTAATTCAGAAAAAGATAGAGAGTTGTGAGGCCGAGCGCGGCATGGCCTATAAAGCGTGGTTCGAGCGGAAGGCGAAAAGATCGAAATGAGCGATATTGAAAAAATAGCCTATATCGAAAGCCAGCGTAAGGTCTCACGAGAGTACGAGGCCCTGTGCAAACAGTGCGGAAAGTGCTGCGGGATCGAGACGGACCCCTGCGCAAATCTAAAGAAAGGCACAGCTGGCAGATATTATTGCGCCACATATGAGTCACGCCTTGGCAGGCAGGTAACTGTTTCAGGCAGAGTCTTTACTTGCGTAGAGATAAGGGAAGTGGTCAGGAAGGGCCTGCCTAATGAGGAGTGTGGCTATGGAAGATGAGTTGTTATCTCAAAAGTTCACAGAGTGGACTAAGTCTCTTTCTCCTAGAAGTGCCAGGATATCGATATATCAGCATATAAGGGATATTCCTTACGCGATAATTGCCGAGCTCAGGGATCCCAAGACCGGTCCGTCGGGCCTGATAAGGATGAATAAGGGTTCATGCGTTCCGAAGCATTTTCTCATGGCGCTAATGATGAATGAACTCGGGCTTCCTGTAAAGTATGCGACCTATCTCTTTAATTGGAATGATCCCGCCATAAAATTCCCACCGGCATTAAAAAGAATATCGAAAAATATGCCCATAACGGCCCATCTGGCAACGAAGGTCAATATAGACGGCAAGTGGATTTTGGTAGACGCTACATACGATCTTCCTCTAAAGAAGGCCGGATTTCCGGTGAATGAAATATGGGATGGCTTAAGTGACACAAAGAACGCCGTGATACCCATAGAGGAAGTGGTCCATGAGTCTTTACAGGAGAGGCTTACCCTTGCAGGGAAGAGAGTCGGCGAATACACAGATAAAGAGAGAAGCGCTTACGCGGAGTTTACCAAAAAGCTGAATTATTGGCTCGAAGAGTTGAGAAGAAAATGAATAAATTGAAGCTCTTTTATTCTTATCTGACCGGCCATAAAAGGCAAGTCACTGCCGCCGTGATCGAGAAGGACGGCAAGATCCTGATAGCCCAGAGGCGCAAGGGAAGTACTCTCGGAGGAAGATGGGAATTCCCCGGTGGCAAGATCGAGCCCGGAGAAACTGCCGAAGAGTGCCTTAAGAGAGAGTTAAAAGAAGAGTTTGATATAGAGTCGGAAGCAGTGGATTTTCTTATCGCGAGCCGATTCAGGTACTGCCTGGTGCCGATCGAACTGCTCGCATATAGAGTAAAACATCTTTCCGGAGAGTTCAAAGTCAATGAGCACGACCAGATCCGCTGGGTCACTCCGTCCGAGCTAAATTCATACGACTTCATGCCCGCTGATAAACCCATCGTCGAACTACTGAGAGAATAAATTTTTTCGCATCAATCAACAGGCGGAACTTTTGGGGTGTTGCTTCCGCTTGCCGCAAATTGGATTAAGCATACCAATTTGCTGTGGACAAAATTTGACAGAATTTTAGCTTCTTTCAGGAATCTAAAATTCTTTTCTAAATTGCTATAAGGTGTCAAATTTCCCTCGCTTACTAGTAGGAAATTCCACGGAGCTCGGGGATTTCTCGCGTAGAGCGAAGTGAAATTTTGTAACAGTCGCTCCAGCAAGCACCCACAAAAGTTCCGCCCTGCAGAAAAGAGAAAAATTCCACCAGAGTGGGGCAGGCGGACCTTGCGGGATAGTTGCCGAAGCGGCGTTACAAATTTTGATACATTATGGTAATACAGAAAGGACGGACAAACTGCTCAAGCTATTATTTTGTTGGCAGGTTGGACGGACATCAAAATTTGTCCGAATAAATTGGTATGCCTAATCCAATTTATGTCCGCTGAGGCAACGAGACCGCAAGGTCCACGCCTGCCTACAAGTAGTAGTTCGCACAGGCTCGATTTTTTGGTTGCTATTTGAGCCGATATATGCTATTTTATTGCGTTACAAAAATGGCTATGATCGCAGATAATCTGAAAGCTGTAACACAAAGAATATCAAGGAGTTGCGATAAATCCGGCAGGCCCGCGGATACCGTAAAGCTTGTATGTGTTACCAAGGAGGCTACCCTTCAGGAGATCGAAGAGGTTTTGGCCTTAGGCGTGAAGGATATCGGTGAGAACAGGGTGCAGGACGCTCTCTTTAAATATAGATCAATAGGCGGCAGGGCCACCTGGCATCTTATAGGACATTTGCAGACGAATAAGGTCAGCCATGCCGTCAGGATATTTTCGCTGATACACTCTGTGGACAGCCTGCGTTTAATAGAAGCTATTGACAGGGAAGCGAAGAAGATAAGCAAAATTCAGGAGATACTCATCCAGGTAAATACTTCGGGCGAGGAGAGCAAATTCGGGATATCTCAGGATGAAGTCAGGCCTTTTTTTGAGAAAGCCGCATTATACCCTAATATAAAGATAATAGGGTTAATGACGATGGCGCCTGAGGGTGCGGATCCGGAAGAGACAAGGCCGTGCTTTCGCAGACTTCGCGAGCTTCGCGATGAAATTCAGAGCTATCAGCCATCAGCTGTCAGCTGTCAGCTATCGATGGGCATGAGTAGCGACTTTGAAGTAGCGATCGAGGAAGGCTCAAACCTGGTTAGGGTGGGGAGGGCGATATTCAAATGATAGACAAAAAGATCGGCATAATAGGCTGCGGGAATATGGGAGAAGCCATTCTTTATCGCCTTTCGAATATTCTCAACAAGAGCGTCTCTATAATGGTCAGTGAGTTCGACTCCAAACGAAGAGACTACATTGAGTCCAAATATAAGGTCATAGTTGAAGTAGATAATAACGAAGTAGTTAAATTCGCCGATGTGCTGGTCCTGGCTGTGAAGCCAAAGGATATCGATGCGCTCCTTAAGGGTGAAGTATGCTCGGGCGCCTCAAAAGATAAGCTCTTGATATCCATAGTCGCAGGTGTCACGACCAAATATATAGAAAGCATTGTAGGCAAGGACGTGCCTGTCATAAGAGTTATGCCGAATATGGCCGCCACCATAGGTGAGTCGGTATCGAGCATATCCGCAGGCAGCGCGGTAAAGAGCGCGCACATGACGCTGGCCAGGGAGATATTTCGCACTATAGGTGATGTAGTGGAAGTCGATGAGGAGCTGGTAGATGCGGTGACTGCCATTAGCGGCAGCGGCCCGGCATATTTCTTCTACTTGATAGAGGCGCTCATCGAGGCAGGATGCGCTGCAGGGCTTAAGGAAGAAGTGGCTAAACTGCTTGTATTGAAGACGGCGCTCGGGAGTGCAAACTTACTGGAAAAATTGAAAGAGGATCCCGGTGTATTGAGATCGAAGGTAACATCTAAAGGCGGCACAACCGAAGCGGCCATCAAAGTATTTGAATCGAATAAATTTAAGAGCATTATAAAAGATGCCGTCAATGCCGCAAAAACGCGTTCAAAGGAACTTCAAAAGGGATAATCATGTTCGTTTTGGGAAATCTCGTATCGGCGCTGGCTACAATATTGGATTACATTCTCACAATAGCTTACTGGCTTATCATCATCAGGGCGCTATTGAGCTGGGTAAATCCCGATCCGTATAACGTAATAGTGCAGTTCCTCTACAAAGTTACGGAGCCCATGTTGGCGCCGTTCAGAAGGCTGGTCCCCGCATATTCTATAGGCATAGATCTATCACCCATATTTGCGCTTTTAGCGATATGGTTTTTGAAGCTATTTTTGGTAAGGACGCTTTTCGGAATAGCGATGAGGCTGTAGTTAAAGAAAGGTTTTTATGGCAGGCAAGATAGGGATAATAGGCGGAAGCGGGTTCTATAAGATAGACGGGATAAAGAACGTAAAAGAAGTGAAGGTGAAGACCCCTTTTGGCAATCCTTCGAGCGAATACGTAACAGGCGTGCTTGAAGGTGTTGATGTAGTATTTCTGGCCCGCCACGATAAAGGGCACAGGATACTGCCCAGTGAAATAAATTATCGCGCCAATATTTACGGGATGAAGAAGCTCGGTGTCGAACGCATCGTATCGGTCTCGGCGTGCGGCAGTTTAAAAGAGGAGCTGAAACCTCTCGATATAGT
>CAYVCD010000019.1:0-20844 GCA_964450115.1 uncultured Planctomycetia bacterium | reverse complement strand
CCTGTCTGCGATATGGTCTATACCCCAAAAGAGATGCTCGGCTTCATTTATGAAAGATTTCCGGACGAGCCCCCTCAAAAGGGAGATGTGGTATTGACCGGCACATCCGGAGGGGTCGCGTTTCAAGTGCCGGCCTGGAAGGCCTGGTTAGCCAAGATATTGCGGCTGGACCGTTTTGCAAAATTGGCGGCATCGATCGGTTCCGGAAGGGGCAACAAAAAATTTCTAAAGTCAGGGGACGTAGTTGAAGTCTCAAGCGGAATACTGGGTACGGTAAAGATAAAAATTTCCGATACCGGGTCATAATTTATTGTCTGATGGTGTCATGAGTGCTATAATGAAAAAAACAGGAGGCGTGTATGAAGAAGTTGCTTTGGGTTGCGGTTGCAGTCATACTCTTTGTGATAACATACGCAAGTATGGGTTTTGCAGAGGATGCTGCTCCAGTTATTGATCACAAGCAGGAGATGGCGAGCGATAAAGCGGCGATAAAGGCCCAAAGAGAAGCGATCAAAGAGAATGCCTCGACAGCCAGGCAAGAAGAGAAGCAGTTGAGGGACCAGATACGAGCCGCTGAGCAGTCCGGGGACAAGGCGACCGCAGAGCAGTTAAGAACACAGTTAAGGACAACGCATCAGGCTAATGTCCAAGAGATGCGTCAGGATAAGCAAGCGATTAAGTCTGCCAGGAAAGAGCTTCGCCAGGATAAAAAAGAGGCGCGCCGGGAAGGCGCTTTGCCACCAAGAAAAGATAAAGATGATAACCCTCCCGGTCCGCGTGGCGGTCGTGGAACAAACTGGGAAAACCCTCCCGGCCCACAGGGTGGCCCAGGGGCTAGTCCCAATCGTGGTGGAGGCCGTAGATAAATTAGAATAAGTGATAATAAAAAACCCTCCCGGATAAAACCAGGAGGGTTTTTATTTTGGCATAATACCAGTGCCATGATAAAATGTTCTAAAGAACGGACAAGAGAGTAGCTATGATCAAACCTATAATTGACTGGTTATTATACGATATCCTTAAGATGGGGCAGGCCTCGCTCTTCTCCAAGGCCCTGAACTTTTTTATCTATGACACGATCAAGATATTCCTGTTATTAACCGTCATTATCTTTATCGTTGCTATTATAAGGACGTTCCTGTCCCCTGAAAAGACCCGGGCGATATTAAGCAAGAGCCAAGGTTATTGGGGTAACGTTCTCGCGGCGCTCTTAGGGATCGTCACGCCTTTTTGTTCGTGCAGCGCAGTCCCATTATTCTTAGGCTTTTTAGAGGCAGGGGTACCGCTGGGCGTGACATTCTCGTTTTTGGTGGCATCGCCCATGATAAATGAAGTGGCGCTGATCATGCTGTGGGGGCTTTTTGGCTGGAAGATATCCCTGATCTATATCGGCAGCGGGCTTGTCATAGCTATATTTTCCGGGCTGGTTATCGGGAAGCTTAAAGTCGAAGATCTGGTCGAGTGTTTCGATCATAAAACGCAGGCTCTCTCCAATCAATCTACCCTCGTGGCGCTCAACGGCAGGATCGCTTACGCCAGGGGATATACGCGCGATCTATTAAAAAGCATATGGTTATATGTGGTTATCGGTATCGGCCTGGGCGCATGGATCCACGGCTATGTCCCGGCCGATTTTCTTGCAAAGTATGCGGGTAGAGGTAATTGGTTTGCGGTGCCTTTGGCGACACTCATCGGCATCCCCCTTTACTCCAATGCAGCCGGCGTCATCCCTCTTGTCAGCGCATTGACCGAGAAAGGCGTAGCCATGGGTACGGCGCTCTCCTTTATGATGGCGGTAACGGCGCTTTCGCTGCCTGAGTTCATAATTCTTCGAAAGGCTATGAAGCTGAAGTTGATCATAATTTTTGCTTCGGTGGTTGGGATAGGCATTATATTTACGGGATATATGTTCAATCTTATCCTGAAATAAGGGAGAATATCGA
Organism: uncultured Planctomycetia bacterium; assembly: GCA_964450115.1. Taxonomy (GTDB): domain Bacteria; phylum Omnitrophota; class Gorgyraeia; order 2-01-FULL-45-10; family 2-01-FULL-45-10; genus 2-01-FULL-45-10. Next base: position 18,901 of record CAYVCD010000019.1, on the reverse strand, counting down.
TGGCGGAAAATATTGTACACGAAAAACGAAACTTAGGTTTTTTTGAGAAATATCTTACGCTATGGGTTTTTGTATGCATTGTACTGGGTATATGGATCGGCAAAGTTGCCCCTGACGCGGCAAAATTTCTTGATGGCATGGCTATCTATGTAAGCGGAGCGCCGGTAGTTTCAATACCAATCGCGGTTTGCTTATTCTTCATGATGTATCCCATAATGGTAAAGATCGATTTTGCAGAAGTTATAAAAGCAGGGAAATCTCCCAAGCCGGTATGGTTGACGCTTTTTGTGAATTGGGCAATAAAGCCTTTTACCATGTATGCTATAGCTTACTTTTTTCTGGGGATTGTGTTTAAAGGATTGATCGGAGCGGAAGCGGTGGATTTTGTTAAGCTTCCTCCCGGAGCTGATTGGTTGATGGGTTCCATGCATGGCGCAGGAACGGTTGTTATGCACGAAGGCTTAAAAATGCTTCAAGTGCCGCTCTGGCGTAGTTATTTTGCCGGGTCTATTTTGCTTGGCATTGCTCCCTGTACAGCTATGGTTTTGGTGTGGGGATTTCTTGCTAAAGGCAATGACGGTCATACGCTAGTCATGGTTGCCATTAATTCGCTGACGATGCTTTTGCTCTACGGAGTTTTGGGGGGATTCCTTCTGGGCGTTGGAAGGATGCCGGTTCCATGGCAGGCGCTGCTTTTATCGATAGTTATATATGTGGCGTTGCCTCTTATAGCAGGATACTTTTCGAGAAAGTGGATCGTGTCGCATAAAGGCATAGAATGGTTTAATGAGAAGTTTCTTCATGTGTTGAGCCCTGTTTCAATCATTGCCCTGCTATTTACCCTTGTGCTTCTATTCTCTTTTAAAGGGGAAACCATCCTTGCGCAACCCCTAACGATTCTATGGATAGCAATACCGCTTTTTATCCAAACGTGCTTTATTTTTGGTATCACATATTGGATGGCAAAAAAATTGAAGTTAAATTATGAGGATGCGGCTCCATCGGCGATGGTTGGCGCAAGCAATCATTTTGAAGTTGCCATTGCCACGGCGACCATGCTTTTCGGGATCTCGTCCGGAGCGGCGCTCGCAACGGTTGTCGGCGTTCTGATCGAAGTACCCGCTATGTTGATGTTGGTGAAATTCTGTTTACGGACACAGCATTGGTTTACGCGCGAGTGTAAAGCAGGGGTAAAAGTGGTATAATATGCGCATGACAAAAAAGATTAAGAGGATAGGTGTTTTAACGAGCGGCGGTGACGCACCGGGAATGAACGCGGCCATAAGGAGCGTTGTCAGGACCGCCATCTATTATAATATGGAAGTATTTGGCATCTTCAGGGGATACGACGGCCTTATAGATGAGGAGTTGAAGCTCCTTAACCATAGATCGGTCTCAAATATAATCAATAGGGGCGGCACTCTACTAAAAACAGACCGAAGCGATAAATTCAGAACAGTAGCAGGTAGAAAGCGCGCTTACGAAGTGATAAAGAAGAACAATATAGATGGTCTCGTCCTGATAGGCGGCGATGGCACTTACCGGGGAGGCTATATCTTCAATAAAGAATGGGGTATACCCTGTATCGGTGTGCCGGGAAGCATCGATAACGATATAAAAGGGACCGACTCTACCATAGGATCCGATACCGCGGTCAATACCGCTCTTGAAGCGATAGATAAGATAAGAGATACGGCTACCAGCATGGAACGTATATTCATCATAGAGGTCATGGGGCGCTCTTCCGGATACATAGCTATAAATGCCGCGTTGAGCGGCGGCGCGGAGGATGTCCTGATCCCGGAAAGAAAATACGACATGCAGCAATTATGTCAGGATATAGTTGAAGGCAACCTAAGAGGCAAGATGAGTTGGATCGTAGTAGTTGCCGAAGGCGTGGCTAAGGCGGGCGACATAGCCAAGATGATTACTAAGACCACAACTCTTGAGACGCGTGTCGTTACTCTCGGCCATATTCAAAGAGGTGGTTCTCCCACGGCAAAAGACAGGATACTCGCAACGCGGCTGGGGGCCGAGAGTGTCAACCTTTTAAGAAAAGGCATGAGCTCAAAAGCGGTCGGAGTGATAGGCAGCAAAATAAATATTGTAGGATTGGGAACCGCAGTTACGAAGTCGAGCTCGGATGTCGACTCTCTGTACAGGTTGATCAAGATATTAACATAAGTATGGAGTTATGAATATACTGGTTCCTGTAATATTGGGGATGGTCCTGCTCGCGGCAGGATATTTTTTCTACGGCGTTATATTATCCAGGCTGTTGAACCTGCGACATGACTTTAAGACCCCCGCACATGAATTCAGGGACGGCGTCGACTTCGAACCTGCCAATAAATTTTATCTCCTGGGACAGCATCTCTCCGCTATAGCGGCCGCAGGGCCGATCGTAGGGCCGATCCTTGCCGGCATGTGGTTCGGTTGGGTCCCGACGTTCTTATGGATAATCTTCGGCGGCATATTCATAGGCGGAGCTCACGACATGATCACTATAGTGGCTTCCATAAGGCATCAGGGTAAATCCGTAGCCGAGGTGATCAAGGCCAATATGTCGAGGCGCGCATTCACGTTGTTTCTGCTATTCCTGTGGTTCTCCCTTATCTACATAATCACCGCATTTACCGACATTACAGCCGGGACTTTTGTAGATGAGATCCGGGGCCCGTCGGTGGCCTCCGCCTCTATAATGTATCTGGCGCTTGCGTTTATAATGGGCATTGTATTAAAGCTGTTTAAGCCGCCGCTCCTGATCGCCACCTTAGTGTTCTGCCCTCTTGTATTTCTTTGCATATATCTAGGTCAGTTCATGCCTGTAAATATGCCTCACTTCTTAGGTTTCGATCTGCGCGTCAGATGGGATATGGCGCTCATAGGATATTGTTTCATCGCTTCTGTCATCCCGGTATGGTTATTGCTGCAGCCAAGAGGCTACCTGGGCGGGTTCTTCCTGACTTTTACAGCCGGATTAAGCTTTATCGGAATATTAATAGGAGGTATAACCCAAAATATTACCATTCAGTGCCCCGCTTTTGTAGGATGGTTCTCACCGGGCGGTTTCCCGATGATGCCCGTACTATTCATTACGGTGGCTTGCGGCGCGTGTTCGGGGTTTCACGCCATAGTATCTTCGGGCACCACTTCAAAGCAGATATCTAAAGAGACGGATTCAAAGCTGATCGGTTACGGCGGCATGCTTTTAGAGAGTTTCGTAGCTATAATAGCGCTATCTACGGTCCTTATTCTCGGCTCCGGACAGTTCTCTAAGCTGAAAGATCCGGGTATGATATACGCCAACGGCATCGCCGTATTTTTAGGCTCTCTCGGCATAAACAAAGAGTTCGCGCTTAATTTTGCATTACTTGCGTTTGCCACATTCGTATTTGACACTCTGGATGTGGCAACTAGAATAGGGCGCTATATATTTGAGGAGCTCACCGGCTGGCGTGGCCGCGCGGCGCCGTACCTGGCCGCTCTTATAACATTGATGCCGCCGGCGTTCTTCGTAACAAGAAAGATGGTTGACGCCCAGGGCAACAGTATTCCGGCGTGGCAGTATTTCTGGACGATATTTGGGGTGAGTAACCAGCTCCTCGCGGCAGTAGTTCTATTAGGATTGAGCGTTTGGCTTTTTAAGAACAAGATGAAATATATAGTGACGCTTCTGCCGGCATTATTTATGATGATAATTGCCGTGATATCGCTCTTCTTCATACTGAAGGCCTTCACTATTAATCCTACGTCAATAATGGGTTTAGCATTGCTTATTTTGGCTGTTATCCTTATGATAGAGGGAATAAAGATATTTTTTAAAAAAAATAAACGTCTTTAACAGGATCGATCTATGTATAGAAGGTTATTGCTTATAGGCTCGGGTAATTTCGTCAACGAGATAAAGCCCGCATTGTCCGGGCTTGCTCTTGAGATAGAGATAGCGAACACTCTTCCGGAAATAGGTCCAAAATTAAGAATGAAAGGGATCGACTTAGCCATACTAGACCATGATTCGATCAAAAACGCCCTACCCATCCTTCAGAGATCGAAGGTAAATTTCGTAGTACTATCAAGCAAAAAAAACATAGAAGCCATCTCCCGCGCCAAAGCTTTCGGCGCATCCGACTATATTTTAAAGCCTTATAATATCAGGGAGCTGAATCTCGAACTTAGCGCGATATTGAATAATAAGATAAGGGTCTCTTGCATAGGCGGCGGGACCGGGTTATTCAATCTTTTGATGGGGCTTAAGAGCGTTCCGGGAGTGATCCCGGCATCCATAGTGAGCATGACGGATGACGGCGGTTCCTCGGGCCGATTGAGAACTTCCTTCGGAGTGTTGCCGCCGGGAGACGTGCGCCGTTCGCTCGTGGCGCTTTCCAACGCTCCCGAAGTCATGAACGAACTCATGACATACCGTTTCGATAAAGGAGGCTGTTTTATAGGGCACAACCTCGGTAATCTGCTGATAACGGCTCTTGCCAAGATAAAAGGCTCCATGTCCGAAGCTGTAAGCGGCCTGGGCGATATACTAAATATTCAGGGCATAGTGCATCCCGTTTCAACTACAAAGTCAAAATTGTGCGCCCTCTTCGAGGATGGCAGGATCATAAAAGGAGAGAGCAATATCGATCTGTGCAAAAACAGGCCTTCGGCATTACGGATAAAAGACTGCTGGCATGAACCGGAGTCAAAATGCGATATCGGCGCGTATTCTTCTATAATAAATTCTGATTTTGTCATTATAGGGCCAGGTGACCTTTTCACGAGCGTTATAACAAACCTTTTGATAAAAGATATAAGGCGGGCGGTCGCGGAAACCAAAGCGAAGAAGATATACATATGTAATTTGATGACGAAACCCGGTGAGACCTCGAATTTCGATGCGATCGATCACATTAAGAAGATATTAAAGTATCTTAAGGGGGATCATCTCGACTATATCGTGATATCTGATAATAATAGACTTTCGATGGATTCGGTATTAAGATATTCGAAGAAAAAGCAATTCCCGGTCAAGGTGGGCTATTTAGGCGCCATAAGAAAGATCACAAAGGCGAAGATCATCGTAGCCGATGTCGCCCACGAGAGAGAACTGATACGGCATGACAGTGAGAAGTTACAAGATGTCATATATAGGATGATAAAAGAGAAAGGTTAGTCGATCATATGAGTAAGCCGCATATACTTTTAATAGATGACGAAAAGCTTGCCACGGATCTGATCTCCACGAGATTGAAAGCGAATGATTTTGATGTATCCGCCGCCAATAGCCCGGAAGCGGCATTGGATTTTCTGAAAACGAATAAGCCGGACCTGATACTTCTGGACTTCGTCATGCCCGGTATGAACGGTTACGAAGTCCTGGAGAAGATCCGCTCTGGAAAAGGGACTAAAGATATACCGGTCATAATGCTTACGGCAAAGATGGTGCAGGCCGATAAAGTCAAAGCGCTGAATAAGGGGCTGGACGATTACATGACCAAGCCCTATGATGCCGAGGAGCTTTTGGCCAGGATACGCGCGGTGCTTAAGAGGTCAAAAACTTGCGAAGTTAAAAATATAAAAGAGATAAAAAATGTACTGGTAACCGGGGGCGCCGGGTTCATAGGTTCCGTATTGACGGGGGCTCTATTAAAGAATAAATATAATGTGACGGTAATTGATGATTTTTCAACGGGCCGTAAAGAGAATCTAGAAAAATTCTCCGATGATAAGAATTTTCATTTGATCACGGGATCGATCACCGACGAAGCCTTGGTGGCCAAAGCGGTAGAAAAGTGCGACATAATATATCATCTTGCCGCCACCGTCGGAGTGAAGAACGTGGTGGAGAATCCCCTCGAAACTATAATATACGATACGATCGGCACGTCCATAATTTTAAAATACGCCTCCGCCAACGGCGTCAAGGTTGTGATGACCTCCACTTCCGAAGTTTATGGTAAGAGCGAAAAATATCCCTTTAAAGAGGATGAAGACGTTATCCTGGGTCCGCCCGATGTGAACAGGTGGAGCTATGCCTGCTCAAAACTGCTCGATGAGTTTTTCGCCATAGGATATCACAGGCAACGCGGCCTTCCCGTAGTTATCGTGAGGCTATTTAACGTCGTAGGTCCTGGGCAGCTCGGAAGATACGGCATGGTCATACCGCGCTTTTTCAAATTCGCGATGAAGAATGAGCCTATGCCTGTCTATGGTGACGGAGAGCAGGTACGCTGTTTCACATATGTGGATGATGCTATCGATATGATTATAAGGCTGGCCGGAATAGAAAAGGCTAACGGTGAAGTGATAAACTTAGGCTGTGAAAACGAGATATCTATAAAAGATCTCGCCGAGGAGATAAAGAGGATAACCGAAAGCTCGTCCAAAATAGTCTTCGAGCCGTACCAAAAGTATTATGGCGCCAATTTCCAGGACATAAAAAAGAGGGTGCCGGACCTGACGAAACTTAAAAGGATAGCCGGCTCTGTGCCCAAGACGAGCCTTAAAGAGATACTGGAGAAGACGAAAGAGTATTTTGAAGAAAATCCGGAAGCTTTGGAAGGGATCTGATAATGGCAAAGAAGAAGATATTGGTAGTTGATGATGAGGTAGATTTTGTAGAGCTGATCACGTTAAGGCTAAAGGCCAACGATTATGACGTCATAACGGCAAATAACGGCAAAGCTGCCCTCGATAGAGTGAAAAAGGACAAGCCTGACGCGCTGCTTTTAGACATAATGATGCCGGAGATGGACGGCCTTACCGTACTTAAAAAGATACGCTCGGAAGATGCGAGGATACCCATCTTTATCACAACCGCATTCTCTAATGAGGAGAGAATAAAGATCGCGGGAGCATACAACGCCAACGGATTTATTGTCAAGACCCAGGACCTGGGTAAAGAGATAAAGAATATAACTCAGGCTATAGAGATAGTCGAAAAGTTCAAGGAAAAAAATGCTTAAAAATAGGGACAGCGCCCCTTTTTCTATCGTTCTCCTGAACGAAAAAAGGGCGCTGTCCCTATTTTTCCTATTTTTCGTAAGCGTATGCTCTTTGGCCCACGCCGCCGAACAGGCGTCTGTAGAAGGCTTAGTCCAGAGGCTCACCCCGCCGCTTGCCGTGACCGCAGAAAAAGAACCGAGAGAAGATAGTTGGTATTACGATGTCTATTACGAACCCGGCGATGTGCTCCAGGGCACAAAGACCGGCCATTGGAATGAACTCGATTATACTTTCGGGTACATCCGCAAAAATATCACCGGCTATATGTTGATATCACAACAGGAGAGATTTGACAATAAAGACAATGCGGCCGCATTGGGCACGTATATAAATATAGACAAGGACCAGTACGTGCATTTCGAAGGCGGTTTGGGATGGGGAGGCAAGATGTTCTTATACCAATTCCAATCTATCGGTGAATACGGTCACAGAATATATGAAAATCTTTTCGGACAGATAGTATATACATACCGTAATTACAGGCCGGGCGATGATACGCATCTGGTCAGTCCCGGGCTGATATATTATTTCGGTGATAGTTATATCAGCGCGAATTACGGCGCCAGCTACATGGAGAGTCATGATACCGCTTCTATCGGTGTATTTAAAGGCGACTTCGCGATAACAAAGTTCCTTCGCTGGAACTGCGGCGTAGCCGTGGGCGGCAGGCTGTATGACATACTTGGCACGGACGCAAAAGACGAACAGGGATATATACTATTTACGGGGGTTAACATCAATCTCTATAAAGGCGTAAGCTGCCGGTTCGGCTATATTTACGGAACCGAAGAGCCGAAGTTCATAAAGCGCAGTATCTATTACGCCGTCTCGGCAAAATTCTAGATGTATAACTATTATGCCGGAACAATCTGGGCAGTTAATGCCGTTCTCCTCCTTCTCGTAATAGCAACATCCGCGGTTATATATTTCTCGGCCGCATTTAAGGAGCGCCTTTGGCAGGTCCGTCGCCGGGCCTTGTTGGAGATAAAGAGAGACATCTACGAAGTGGTTCTTTCCGGAAAAGCGACTTCAGGATCCGTCTGCCAGCCCTTTATTGATAATATCACGCCGCAACAGTTCATAGATATAGCCACCAACAGGAGCATCGACGCCGCGTTCTTCAACAAATCCGAACAACAGTTGATAAAAAATTGCTTTAATTCACCGGAGAAAGCCGAAGGATTTGTAAAGATAGCCAAGACCGCAAAGAACAAGTGGCGCAGGATTGAAGCGATGCTTTGCCTAGGTTATGCCAACATAACTTCGACGATAGACCTGCTTGATAAAGCGCTTTCAAGCCGCGATGAGGACGTAGTCTATTTTGCCATGATATCCCTGGCGCAGATAAAGACTGTCGGATCCGCGAAAGCGCTTTTGGGATTTCTGCGCAGCAGGCCTTCAAATAGCTATAAAGTGGCTTCGATACTCTCCGGATTCCCAAAAGATATAGCGGACGAAGTCATTAAATTGACCGCCGATAAAGATCCGGAAGTCCGCTTAAGCGCTGTTACAATATTGTCAAAATTCGCTTCCGGACATCATATTAAGAAACTGGGATCGCTTGCCTGGGATGTGTCTGCAGAGGTCCGCGCGGCCGCCTGTGACTGTCTGGGTAACATCGGCGCTAAAGAGATGCTTGTAGAATGCCTCAAAGATAGCAGTTGGCTTGTAAAAAGGCACGCTATCCTTGCGCTCGAAAAAGCCATTGGCGCAGGCGCGGTGCCGGAGGTGATAGGCCTGATAAATGACGCGTCATGGTCGGTGGTCGACGCGGTAAAAGACGTCATGACGGTTCATATAAAAGAATCCTTGCCATATATAGAAAAATTCATCTCCGGTGAAGATTATATACCGAAAAAATATTCTATCATAGTTCTTAAGAATTCGCTCAAGAGCCTCGATCCGTCTACAAAAGCGCAAGTAATCGGAATTTTGTCCAAAACAGATAGCGGGTAATGATATATGTTCGTCCCTAGTATAATATACGCCGTTTTTATAATCTCGCTCGGCTACTTCGTGATCCTCACGGCGTTTTATCTCTTTCTTGCGCTGATAGGGTCTTTTGAGGGGATAAGAAGAGAATCGCAAGGCGAAGGCGAGGACTACCCTCTATTTTATCTATCCACCCTAAAGCTCTCCGTATCCATAATCATGCCTGCGCGCAATGAAGAGGAGTGGATATCCGATTCGTTGAAGTCACTCATAAACCTGAACTATCCGGAATTCGAGATCATAGTCGTGAATGACGGCTCTACCGACAAGACACTTGAGAAGCTCAATGATCTGCTAGATCTTAAACCGATCGACCTTGTCTACGTACGCCATTATAAAGACGGAAAGGTGAACGAGATTTTAAGAAGCGAAAAATATCCCAATGTAACCGTAATAAATAAAGAGTCCGGACATAAGAAGGCGGGCGCCGCGAACGCGGGACTGAACATAGCCAGATACGATTACATATGCGTCATGGATGCGGATACCGTATTAGAAAGAGACTCTCTGCTTAAGGTCATGGCGCAGGTTGATAAGGACCCGGATAAGATCATAGGCGTGGGAAGCTATTTTGGGCTTGTGAACGGCTGTAAAATAAAAGACGGAATGATCGTGGATCATAGCTTTTCCTATAATCCGGTGATCGCTTATCAGAATATTGAATACATGAGATCCTTGATCGGTAACCGGCTGGCTTGGAGTAAATATAACGCGATGCCGAACGTGGCCGGAGGATTCGGCGTATGGCGTAAAGACATACTTTATGAATTGGGCGGATATTCAGTTGACTTCACATGCGAGGATATAGAGTTCACGTTCCGGGCACACGATTATATGGCCAAACATAAAGAGAAAGGCTATAAAATACTGATGCTGCCTTACCATGTCGGATGGACGGAAGGGCCGAGCAACATAAAGTCTCTTATCCTGCAGCGAAACCGATGGCAGAGGGTCGTTGATGAGACCATATGGCATTACAAATACATGATATTCAATCCAAAATACGGTTTCTTCGCGTTTCTCGTATTGCCGTATTTTTTGCTCTATGAAGTCCTGGGGATTTTTATGGAGGTTATCAGCCTGATATTCGTCACCGCGGGTTGGATAATGGGCGTTCTCGAAATAAACGTCTTCCTTGCCTATCTTTGCTTTATGCTCCTATCCCAGGCTTTTTCGTCATTACTCTGTATATTATCTTTCGTTGAAGGGCAGAGGCTATTCAGGATAAAATACGTAATGTACCTCGTCGCGCTTACGCTCGTAGAATTCTTCTGGTACAGATGGTTCATCAGCCTGGCCAAGCTCACAGGAACGGTCGATTTTCTGCGCAGAAAGAGAACGTATGATATGTATGTGCGCGCAAAGCGCGCTTGACAGCTTGACAGCAAAAAATTGACAAATGTCCGGAAAGTAGTATAATAAAAGGGCGTAAGAAAAAGACTACGATGTCTTCTGGTAAAGTATGCTAGAAGACATCTTTGTTTTATATGGAAAAAAACATTCTTCTTTCAATAATATTCGTGCCGGTGGTAGGGGCGTTCCTGCTTCCTATCCTCAGGGGTATATCAAAAGAGCTAAGAAACGCGGCGGCCCTACTGACGGTGCTCGTCTCTCTTGTCGGCTCGTGCATGCTCGCGCCTCATGTGCTCGCGGGGAACAAGATCACCATATTTAAAACGTTCCCTCTCGGGTTTAATTTTGTCCTCACCGCAGATATATTGGCCGTATTTATGGCTATCGCTTCATCTTTGGTTGGCGCGATAATCGTCCTCTACTCCTTCGGATATATAAGCCACTATAAAAATCAGAATGAATATTATTTCTTAGTCGTGCTCTTCCTGGGCTCGATGATGGGGATAATATTCTCCGCTGACCTTATATTCATATATCTCTTCTGGGAGATGACCGCCATAGCGAGCTGGAGATTGATAGGGTTCTTTAGAGAGCCGCGGGATGTCCTGCGCGCGGACAAGGCGTTCTTAGTCACCGTATTTGGCGCACTCGTGATGCTGATAGGTTTCATCATGGTCTACCAGAGCACAGGCTCTTTTGATCTAGCCGCGATAAAAGAAGCTTTAAAGACGAATCCCGTTTCGAACATAGCGGTCATATTGATACTCGTCGGGATATTATCAAAATCTGCCACGCTTCCTTTTCATACATGGCTTCCGGACGCGGGCGTTGCCCCAAGCCCGGTGACGGCCCTGCTCCACGCTGCGGTCCTGGTCAAAATAGGAGTCTATGTATTTGCCAGATTATTCATAGTCACATTTACTCTTCCGCCGATATGGCATGTGATAGTGCCATGGATAGCGGCGGTGAGCGCACTGGTTTCGGCGGGTGCGGCACTAGTAGAGACCGATATGAAGCGTATAATAGCATATTCGACAATAAGCCAGATAGCCTTCATATTCTTAGGCTTTGCCGTTGGCACAGAGATCGGCATAGCGGGAGCTCTTCTCTACATATTGATGCACGGCCTGGCTAAAGGCGGGCTCTTTCTCTGCGCGGGCATAGTGGAGCAGAATACAAAGACCAAAGATATAACCCAGCTTGGAGGCCTCATAGCTACTATGCCTGTCACCGCGATATCGTTCTTATTCTGCGCCTTCTCCGTCATGGGTATCCCGCCATTCGGCGGATTCTTTTCAAAATATATGGTCATATCGGGTACCGTGGATTCCGGCCAGATTCTATTGATGATAACATTTTTGGCGGGAGCCATCATGACCATCCTATATCTCTTCAGATTATTCAATATGATATTTTTAGGCTCTCCCAAATTCGCGCACGCCCCCGAAGGTTCTCGCGTGATGGTATTTTCGGTCGCCCTATTGGCGGCAATATCGTTGGCCGCCGGGATATATATATATTATCCATCGTCATTCGTTCAAGTCGCTGTTAAACAGATGCTGGGTGCGGCATGACCAATAACATTATCCTCTTACCTATATTGATACCGATAGCGGCGGCCATCGCGATATTTTTACAAAATAGGGGACAGCGCCCTATTTCCAATCTGAGTGTGGGTAGAAATAGGGCGCTGTCCCCTATTTTAAAAGAGGCCATAGTTCTGCTAGCGGTTCTGGCGAATCTCTTTGTCGCGATCAAGCTTTTCGGTCAGAATATAAATTATTCCGTTCCCTGGGCCGGATTTGGCCTGGAGTTTACCCTCCGTAACTATCAGTTCAGTTCTTTCATAATGTCCGCAGTAGCGGTATTCGGCGCTCTGATCACTCTCTATTCGACCGCTTCTTTGCGCGACAAAGGCTACGCAAAACTTTTTTATATCTATCTATTGATATCGATCGCGTTCGCGAATGGTGTGGTGCTTGCGGACAATCTTATACTTTTATTATTCTTCTGGGAAGGTCTGCTCCTTACGTTATTCGGCATGATCGCTATAGGGAATCCGAATGCCTACAAGACCGCGACAAAGGCGTTCATCATAGTCGGTGTCGGCGACCTGTGTCTTATGGCGGGCATGGCCATAGCGGGAAAGATGGCGGGCACTCTCACCATATCGCAAATAAACCTTTCTATCTCGGGCCTAGGCGGGCTGGCATTCATATTTATGATGATAGGGGCCATATCCAAATCGGGCTCGATGCCTTTCCATACATGGATCCCGGATGCAGCCGTTGACGCGCCGCTTCCGTTCATGGCCATCATACCAGGCGCTTTTGAAAAACTTTTGGGCATATATCTACTTGCCCGCATATCTCTCGATATCTTTAAGCCTAGTCCGCACTCCTGGGCGAGCATGCTCCTCATGATACTGGGGGCGATAACGATAATTTTTGCCGTAATGATGGCGCTTATACAGAAAGATTACAAAAGACTTCTCTCTTATCATGCCATAAGCCAGGTAGGCTACATGGTGCTCGGCATAGGGACATTTGTTCCGGCCGGCATAATAGGCGGTTTATTTCATATGTTGAATAACGCCATGTATAAAAGCTGTCTCTTCTTGACCGGCGGCTCCGTTGAAAAACAGGCCGGGAGTACGGACCTTGAGAAGCTGGGCGGTTTGGCGTGGAAGATGCCTGTGACATTCGTGTGCTTTCTCATAACTGCGCTATCGATATCCGGCGTGCCGCCATTTAACGGATTCTTTTCCAAAGAGCTTATCTATGACGGAGCGCTTGAAAGAGGATGGATATTTTACGCGGCCGCCGTCATCGGGTCATTTCTCACGGCGGCATCTTTCCTAAAATTGGGCCATGCCGCCTACTTCGGTAAAAATAGGGACAGCGCCCTATTTTCTACCGGACCAAGTACTAAAATAGGGCGCTGTCCCTATTTTTCGATCAAAGAAGCGCCCCTGGCAATGCTCGTACCTATGGTGATCATTGCGCTTGCATGTATACTATTCGGCGTATGGAATTATTTGCCGATAAAATATCTGATCCAGCCGATATTGGGAGAGCATCTTCTCGAAGGGCGTAATTTTTACGGCTTCCCGACTAACGCAATGCTCGTTATAATCACAATATTGGTTTTGATAGCGGCCGTCATCAACCACCTGTACGGGGTTAAAAGGACCGGAAGCGCTCTCAGGGCAGTTGAACATATACATTACGCGCCCATCCTCTCAGGGATATATGCAAAAGCCGAGAGGGGATGTTATGACCCATATGAAATAGGGCGAAGGATAGTTAAGCTCTTCTCCCGGGCGATGTGGGGCATAGATAAAGCGATAGACTGGATATATAACGATCTTGCGCCAGGATCGGCGTATTTTATAACGGGCAGGATAAGAAAATTGCACGACGGGAATTACAAGACCTACATGGTCTGGTCGCTCGCGGCCGCCGGTATCATACTTATATTTTTTATACGATGCCATCACTATTCATTTTAATACCCATATTCGGAATAATCATACTGAACCTTCCATTCGGAAGGCTCCTGAAGAGGTGTGCCTTCTGGTATGCGTTCGCATTATTTTCTCTCCAGATAATCCTAGCCATAACTCATAACCCGTTCTTCTGGAGTGGCGAGTTGGAATCGATCTCCAAGTTCTTCAATGTCAGTTTTACGATAGACCATCTGGGATTTTTAATGCTCTTGTCTATAGGCATAGTCTGTCTTTCAAGCCTGGTGGTATCCCGGTATGTGATAACGGATGAAGACGAGAGGTTCAATTTTATAAATCTACTGATAATAGCTTCCATAGGGCTATGCGGGATAGTGATGGTGAAAGACATATTCTCCATGTATGTATTTCTCGAGGTGACGGCCGTGTCGTCATTCATATTGATAGCGTTTGACAGGGGCAGGCACGCGCTCGAGGGCGCTTTTAAGTATATAGTTATGTCCTCGGTAGCTTCTATAATGATGCTCTCGTCAATAGCGCTATTTATCCTTCTTTCGGGCGACACGTCGTTCGCTTCCGTAGGAGCGGCCCTGAAAGGCTCAGCGCCCGGTGTCATATCGCAGCTGGCCATAGTAATATTTCTATGCGGCCTCTTTATAAAAGGAGGACTCGTTCCTTTTCACGGGTGGCTTCCAGACGCCTATGCTACGGCCCCGGCCCCGGCAGCGGTATTGCTGGCCGGCATAATAACTAAAGCATGCGGCGTCTATACGCTGATCAGGCTCGTCACGTCGGTATTCGGTTTTAGCTCGGAGATAAAGGCGGTGCTTCTCGTGGTAGGAACCCTATCGGTCCTCGTTGGAGCTTTTGCGGCGCTCGGCCAGAATAATTTTAACAGGATGCTAGGATATTCAAGCATAAGTCAGATCGGTTATATAATCTTAGGGTTGGGCACGGGTACAGCTCTCGGAATAGCCGGCGCTGCGTTCCACATATTCAATCATGCAATATTTAAGTCGCAGTTATTCGTGAACGCTGCGGCAGTGCGCGTAGCTACGGGCACAAAGGATATGAACGATATGGGCGGGCTGTCTTCTAAGATGCCCGTTACTGGAGCTACATCGATCGTGGCGATGCTCTCCACATGCGGGGTGCCGCCTATGGCGGGATTCTGGAGCAAGCTAATCATTATAGTAGCGTTATGGAGATCCGGTAACCAGATTTATGGCGTAATAGCGATATTGGCCAGCATATTGACATTGGCCTATATGCTCTCCATGCAGCGCAGGGTCTTCTTCGGTAAGCTAGGACCCGGGCTTGAGAATGTAAGAGAAGCAAATTTTGGATTTTCGGCCGTTTCGATAGCGCTTTCGGTAATAACGATAGCGGCGGGCGTATGTTTTCCCGCGATCTTCAATAAGTTCCTTATGCCGTTGGCGGAAATGTTCTTACACTAAAAGAGATATAAATGACACTCATAGATATTATACTTCTTACAGCGATGGTAGTGGCGGCTTCATGGACCGTCATGACGAGGAGCCTCTTAAAATCCACGATAGGGCTCGCTCTTACGAGTGCCATCATAACTATCATAATGTTCCGGCTCGATTCGCCTCTTGCCGCCGTATTTGAATTATCCGTTTGCACAGGCCTGATAACGGCTGTATTTGTCAGCACGATAAGTTTGACGAAGCCGCTAACGCACAAGGAGATAATAAAATTATCCAAGGACAGGGCGAAGAGGTTCTGGTATATGCCCGTTATAATGCTGGCAGTCGGAGCGGCGCTTATCTCTGTAAAATTGCCGGTAGATTTCAAGATGCCTTTGAAGCTGGCCCAAAGCGATGTGCGCAGCGTCCTGTGGAATTCAAGGCAGCTCGATATCTTCGGACAGATAGTGGTCTTATTAGCGGGAGTCTTCGGCATAGTTCTCTTATTTAAGGAGAGAAAGAAAAAATGATGGGAGCTAATTGGCAGATCTTTACAGGCTTCTCTTTATTCGTGATCATGGTATTGATCGCAGGGCTTTACTGTATCCTCGTGACGCGTAATCTCATGAGGGTGATCATAGGATTAGAGCTTCTCATTAAGGCAGTCACTCTTCTTATCATAGTGGCCGGCTATGTGACCGGCCAGACGGCGCTCGCGCAGTCGCTCGTGATAACGCTCATAATAATAGAGGTAGTGGTAATAGCAGTAGCTGCCGGCGTAATATTAAGCATATACAGACATAATGAATCGCTTGCCGCGAGTAATCTGACCAGCCTTAAAGGATGAGAGCATAATGGACAAATTTATATTAACTCCGCCGGTTGCTTTTATAATAATATTGGTTGCTACGATGCTGCTGTCCGGCCTTTTGGCAAAATTATCGTTCAAGGCAAGAAGCGGGGAGAATGCCTCAACGACGTCGTACTCTTGCGGAGAGGAAGGGCTGACCCCTTTCATACAGCCGGACTATGCGCAGTTCTTTCCGTTCGCTTTCTTCTTTACGATATTGCATGTGACGGCTTTGATAATAACGACGGTGCCGATGGAGACGTTGGGCTCTCTCTCCATAGCGGTGATTTATTTGGCGGGCGCCATGACGGCGCTATTCATACTTTTTAGAAAGTAACTTTTATGGGATTTGTGAAAAAGATAATAAACTGGGCGACGGTCAAATCACCATGGGTCCTGCATTTCAATACGGGGGCCTGCAATGCCTGTGACATTGAGATAATAGCGGCGCTTACGCCCAGATACGACCTGGAGCGGTTCGGGGTGCAGCTAAAAGCTACGCCACGGCATGCCGACATCCTTCTCTGCTCCGGGCCAGTGACGAAACAGGTGGCCCCGAGATTAAAGAAAATATACGAGCAGATGCCCGAGCCGAAGTTCGTCGTCGTAGTCGGCACATGCGCCTGTTCAGGCGGGGTCTTCGACGGCTGTTATAACGTCGAGAGCGGCATCGACGCCGTGCTTCCGGTGGCCGCGTACATACCGGGTTGTCCGGTCAGCCCCAAGGCATTAATAGACGGCATCGTGAAATTATTAAAGAGCGTGGAAGACAAGGGCGTTCGTGCATCATTGCCGAGGCCGATATAATTAATTTATGGAAACAAAAGAGATAAAGATAAAGCAGGATCTGTTGAGCAGATTCCCTTATTTAAGTGATAAGGTAAGGGTCCAGAGGGACCGGCGCATATTGGCCGAGGTAGATTACGGCAATTTTAAAGAAGTCTTCGAATATGCCATACGTGACCTTAATTTCATATACCTGTGCACGATAACCGGCCTGGATGAAGCAGAAAAGATAGCTCTCATCTATCACATCACCAGGCAGGACGGCATCATACTGAATATTAAGACAGGCGTGCCCAAAGATAAGCCAGTATTAAAGACGATAATAGAATATTTCCCCAGCGCTCAGATATACGAAAGAGAATTGAAGGATCTACTAGGAGTGCAGGTCGAGGGACTTCCCGAAGGAAAGCGCTATCCGCTTCCCGACGATTGGCCTCCGGATCAGTACCCGTTGAGAAAGGACTGGAAACCAAATGCATAAAGTCATCATACCCATAGGGCCGCAGCACCCCGCGTTAAAAGAGCCGGCCTCTTTCAGAGTGCAGCTGAGCGGAGAGAAGATAACAGGCTTGACGATCAGGCTCGGATATAACCACCGCGGCATTGAGAAGGCCTGCGAAGAGAGAACTTATGTACAGGATGTATACCTGAACGAAAGGATCTGCGGGATATGTTCGCATGCGCACTCGAGCGCGTTCGTCCAGGCTGTAGAGGAGATAGCCGCACTTGATATTCCCAGACGCGCTAAATATATACGCACATTAATAGGAGAGCTTGAGCGCATCCATAGCCACCTATTATGGCTGGGCGTCGCCGGTCATGAGATAGGTTTCGATACATTGCTGATGTATACTTGGCGCGACAGAGAAGTCGTGATGGATATTCTGGCCATGATAACCGGCAACCGCGTCAATTATGGCATAAACTGTATCGGCGGCGTGAGGCGCGACATCACCCCGGAGTATGCCAAAGATATATTAAAAGGCGTAAAGACTCTAGAGGAGCGGACAAAATATTATATAGATATAGCGACGAAAGAGACGACTATAATAAAGAGGCTTTCGAAGGTCGGCATGCTGTCGCATGATGACGCGCTAAAATTGGGCGCTGTCGGGCCGACGGGCAGAGCTTCGGGCATAGACAGAGATACCCGCCGCGACGACCCTTATGCCGCATATGGAGAGCTCGATTTTAAGGTCATCACCGATGATCATTGCGATGTTTACGGCAGGACCATCGTGAGGCTGGGAGAGTTATTGGAATCTTATAAGATCATCAGACAGGTATTAACACAGTTACCCGAAGGCCCCATAGCCGTGAAAGCCCCCAGAAAGATACCTGCGGGAGAGGCGGTAAGCCGTTACGAGGCTCCCAGGGGCGAGAATATGCATTATGTGAAGTCCAACGGCTCTGATAAACCGGAGAGAGTCAAGGTGCGGGCTCCGACCCTGGCGAATCTGCAGACCGTGTCGAAGATGCTGGAAGACAGGCAGTTGGCGGACCTGCCGATAGTCATAGCGGCTATCGACCCCTGTTTCTCATGTACCGACAGGCTCATATCCGTAAAAGAGCATTCTGATAAGAGATCGAAGATATTGAAATGGGATGAATTGAGAGAGTACGGTATTCATTGGTACCAGCATCAGGGTGTAGATTTCAAAAAGATCAACGATCGTCTGAAAAGAAAGTTAGGCTAGATGTTAGGACAGTTATTTCAGCTGCTTATATTTCCCGGATTTCTATTTTTGGCCATATTCGGCTTCGCCGCCGAATATTTCGACAGAAAATTATACGCGCGCCTGCAGAACAGGATCGGGCCTCCATGGTTCCAGCCTTTGGCGGACTTCTTAAAGCTTATGGGCAAGGAGGAGGTCATTCCGGAAGAGGCGAACCCCAGGATATTCAAGCTGATGCCGATATTCGGATTGGCGTCGGCGGTGACGGCCTTCTTCTACATTCCCCTCTGGGGTAAAGAAGCTCTCTTCTATTTTAACGGTGATATCATAGTCGTCCTGTATCTTCTGA
>CAYVCD010000018.1:0-21161 GCA_964450115.1 uncultured Planctomycetia bacterium | reverse complement strand
CCACTATGTCGCTTCTGGCCTGGACCTGGTCTACTATATTATCCGGTATCGCCATACTACCTTTTGATCCTTACGAATCCCGAGCACGGCACTATCCTGATATTCTCCTTCTTCTGCAGAGAATCCAGAAGCAAGTTCAGTCCGAGAGTATCGCTTGCTATGTGGCCGGCTATGATCACGTTTATAAATTCCGCTTTCGCCTGTTTAAAATGCTCTTCGCTCAGGTGCATGGCTATTATCGTGCCGACGCCCGCCTGAGAGAGCCTGGAGAATATCCTCTTGGGCCCTTCAGTGCCGCCCGTCATATCCACAAATACTTTTCCGCACTTCTTCTTCCCTTCGCCTATAAGGATATTAGGCCCGGCGTGCTTCTTGAGCGCATCCGTATATTCGGGTATGGCTTTCAAAATATTGAGCGCTTCATTCAGGGTCTTCGGCTTTCTTCTATCAAAAATACCCTGAAGATAATTCGTTACATGATTGTCGGCGGGAGTATGGACACAGATATATGGGATCTCGAGCAATCTCGCTATGTCTACGCTCCTCATGTGATTCGCTCCGGAGACCGCGCGAGCGACCTCCCCCATGCGCTCCTTAAGAAGCTCTTTCCCCACCTCAAGCGGCACCCCTAACTTTGCAAACCCGGCCTCCTGTAGACGCATTACATCGTAAAAGTTAGCGTACGCCCTGCCTTCCGGATGATGAGCCATGACGAGATCTATAGACTTGCCCTTTTCATTAAGTCTATCCGCCACTAAAAGCTCCGGGCCCTCCATGTCGACGCCCACCATTATTGACTTGATGTCGCTATCCGGATCTCCGTTAAGTATCCTCGTATCGGCATAAGGGTTAACAAACCTCTCTTTGTCGTAACATCTGGCGTCTACACCTTTAAGCTTACGGAACTCTTTCTTTGATTCCGCAAGAATGTCCCTGATCTGACCCTTTGAGCGGGGGTCCTTCTCTATACCTCTTTTAACGACAAAGCTGTATATATCTTTTAATTTCATATCTCTATTCCTTTCGATTTTGCCTTTTTTGACTCTTCTTAAAGAAGCTTCACTTTTTGGCGGGTTCTTTAGGGACGGTAGGCTTACTCGTTTCGTCCGATATTATTGCCGGCAAAAATATTCCTACCCTGTTATATATCTCCGGCCCTGCCCTCAAGACGTACTTTCCTGTAAGGGACTTATCCTTTATTGACCACGCTAGATACGATAAGGGCATCAGTGAGAGAGTAGTTAAAACTATGGCTGTTACTACGTAAGCCTTCATTATTCCAACCGCCAGCCCTCCGAACTTCTCCAGGACGGGATGCCATTCGACCTTCACTATCTTATCGAGCAGAAGCCTCAGCAATCTTACCAGGAAGCCTAACGCTACTACCAAAGCAAGAAAAGCTAAAAAATTGGACAATTCCATAGGCATATTCATCATGCCTCTGGAGATAAGAGCGCCAAGCGAGGCATAGTAACGCATGGCCAGCATCATTATCATGATGCTGCCTATAAAAGGGAATATCTCGTGGCTTAGACCATCCCTGAACGCTACGTAACTTATTCGCAGCATTAGGATTGCGACTAAAATATCTACCCAATTTATCCTTGCGATCAATTCCATAGGTACTTTATCAGCCTTCCGGAGAGAAAAAGTCCTATAAGTATATCATACAATACTATTAATGTCAAGGTACGGGGATTTTACTGGGAAAATGAGAAACGGGGGAATTTTCGGCGTTCTTTTGATCTCATGAAGCGCTTTATGAGGTCTATATCCTTCTTCTTAATTCTTATGAAACATACGCCAAGCCTGTAATGCTCGCGGGCTACACCTACGCATGAGGTTATCCTGCCGGTCATTTCAAGCGGATCCTTCCTTCTTTCGGAAGTTCCTATGGCAAATATAAGCGGGTCTATCTTTACGGATATCGTGACTTGGGGAGGTATTGCATGTGGGCTCTCGAGCGCGCAGCCGCCGATACTTATATCCAATAAAGGCGCCTTCACGATATTGGGCGGCGCCTTAAACGCCAAGCCCTTTGGGATCTTGAGCGTTCTATATTCCGCTACGGTCCGCAGGCTCTCTCTCTTCTTCCCTCTTCGATCAAGAAGCATATTGCAAGAATACATTATAAAATATCTTTTGTCAATGTATTTAAATCTTCCGACGCTGTTTTGGGTTTATTATTTGATGAGCGAGCCTTTAGCGAAGTTTATTTTGAAGGAATGGAGAAAAGCTATCGTGTAGATATCCTTATCTACCACAGCATAAAATAAGCCCAGTATCTTGCATACAAATTTATCTGTCCCTAAAGCGTCACTATGCTCTTTCATTATATGAAAATGTCTCTTCATAGGCTCACTTCTCTTATTTTGAGAGCTTACCCACGCCTGCAGCTCTTCATCGCTCTTAAGATGGTTCACTTCCTTTATGAAATAGAAAGACCTTCGCTCGGTCTTCGCGGTTACACCATTCCTCTCGAAGACCTCCTTCAAAAGGACGTCTTTCTTTCCTGAACGCGCCGATGTTAGGTTTCTATAGACAACCTCTCTCATAACATCCCCCGCATTAACTTCTTAAAACTTTTTAATTACAGCCTAAAAAAAATATACTCCCCCATCTATACAAGAGTATACATCATATGTTATTCGTAGTCAAGACTGCAATACTACCTTTTTGATATACTAACTTTCTTAAATACTATCGTCTTATTCTCCTCCCTTTTTATCAGTCTTTTAATATTATCTTTATGTTTGTAAGTGTTTATAATGCAAAGGATTACGCAAAAAATCACTACATAAAATGGTTGATCTAAAAGAAGAGCGGATATTGGAAGGGCCATCCCAAAGGCCAATGACCCAAGAGAAACATAATTTGTAGGGATAAAGACTATGAGCCAGACTGCCAAAGACACAAGAAGCACTAACGGCGCTATTGCGGCCATAACGCCTATCGTTGTTGCTACGCCCTTCCCTCCTTTGAACTTTAGGAAGAGAGAATAAATGTGCCCCAATATTACTATCAGCCCCAGAAGAGTTTTATAGAATATTAAATCGACATCCGGAAGATACCTATAAAAGAATCCGGCCACCAGCGTCACAACGATGACGCCTTTCGCTATATCTATGATCAGGGTAAGTAGACCCGGCACTTTGCCTGCGACGCGGTAGACGTTCGTTGCTCCGACATTCCTGGATCCCGCGCTTCTGATATCCGACCCCATAAAGATCTTCGTCATTAAAAATCCGGTGGGAATAGACCCGACAAGATAAGCTATTAAACAAGAGAGTGTAAATACAAAAAACGGGACCATGATCACGCCTTCCTTCTATTAATCATATTATTCTCGTTCAAGGTTTGGCTGCCTTTAAGCATATAATCGATCCCGGATATCACTGTAAGTATAGCGGCAGTATTCCATATGTAGTTCGAATATTTAAATTGGACCAGAATACTTACTATCGTCATCATCTGAAAAAATGTCGTAAATTTTCCCCAGAAGCTTGGAGCTATCTTAACTCCACCTTTTATGACGTGTATAAGTATAGAGCCTAAGACTATTATCGCATCGCGCGATATCACTATTATAGGTACATACGGCGGCAACCTTAAACCTTCAGGTATGCTCTTTATGATCGTAAGGCATATGAAAGCACTTATGAGCAGTATCTTGTCCGCCAACGGATCAAGTATGGTACCAACAGAAGTCTGCTGATGCATCGACCTCGCCACAAATCCATCCAGTCCGTCGGATATCACCGCGGCCGCAAATAGTATAAGAGCTATATTCATTCGGCCGTAAACCACGGCTGCGATAAATAAGGGAGTGAGTATTATCCTGGTTATCGTTATCCTGTTTGCAAGGTTCATCATTTTATTAAGCGTATCCTCTGTATAGGCCAATATAAAAGGATCGCCTTGCCGATAAGGTTCTTCTTCGGGACAAATCCCCAATATCGCGAGTCTCTTGAATTGGCGCTGTTATCGCCTAAAGTGAAATAGTAGCCGCTTGGGACCTTTACGGCCTCGAGCTCTTTACCGAAATCTCCCCTGTTATAATAATAATTAGATTTAACCGAGTCCGGACCATCTATGATTTTTCCGTTTATGAGTATATTCCCGCTCTTTATTTCAACGGTCTCGCCCTCAAGAGCTACCAGCCTCTTCACAAAATCTTTTTTTGGCGCTTCCGGGGAGAGGAATACTATTATATCGCCTCTTTGTGGCTGTCTTAACGCGGGAAGCCTGATATCCGTGAAAGGTATCTTGGCGCCATAGATGAATTTGCTGACGAATATCCTATCGCCTATTTCAAATGTAGGTATCATCGATCCCGACGGTATCTTGAATGCCTGGATCACAAAGGTCCTTATCAGGAGCGCGAGTATCAGCGCTATTACTATGGACTCCGCCCATTCACGTATCTCCGATTTAAATCTCTCTTTTATCACAATCCCTCTCTCGTTATGCAGTCTTCAACGCAGCTAAAAAAGCTTCCTGCGGTATCTCTACTTTTCCGAACTGTTTCATACGCTTCTTGCCTTCCTTCTGCTTCTCCCAGAGCTTTCGCTTCCTCGTTATGTCGCCGCCGTAGCATTTCGCGGTAACATTCTTTCCTACAGACTTTATCGTCTCTCTGGCTATGATCTGCCCGCCAATCGCCGCCTGGAGTATTATCTGGAAGAGGTGGCGCGGTATGTTATCCTTCAGTTTTTCTATTACCGCTTTTCCTTTCACATAAGCCCTATCCTTGAAGACCAAACTTGATAAAGCGTCGCAGATCTCTCCGTTAATAAGTATGTCCAGCTTTGCTATCTTCGTAGGGCGATAGTCTAGAAATTCGTAATCGAGCGAACCATAACCTCTGGTGACGGACTTAATCTTGTCATAAAAATCTATTATGATCTCGGATAAGGGGATGTCATAGACTACCTGCACACGCGATTCGTCCAGATACTGCGTGGAGACATAAGTGCCGCGCCGCGATTCCGCGAGGTCGAGAATGCTCCCCATATATTCTTTGGGGATTATCATATACGCTCTTACATACGGCTCGTCTACAGAGGCAATCTCGCCGGGGCTAGGCAGCTTCATCGGATTATCCACTTCTATCACATCTGAAGTATTCTTCATTATTCTGTAGATCACGCTTGGAGCGGTCATTACCAGATTAAGATCGTGCTCCCTCTCAAGGCGCTCCTGTATTATCTCCATATGCAGAAGGCCCAAAAATCCGCACCGAAAGCCCATACCTAAGGAGGCGGAAGATTCCGGCTCGTATACGAATGACGCGTCCGACAGGCGCATCTTGCCTATGGCATCTTTAAGCGCCGGGAAGTCCGCGCTATTTACCGGATATATTCCGCTGAATACCATCGGCCTCACCTTCTTATACCCCGGCAAGGCCGCGCTCGCTGGATTATCAGCGTCGGTTATCGTGTCTCCCACGGAGACTTCTTTTGCGTCCCTTATATTGCATGTGATATATCCTACCTCTCCGCAGCGCAGCTCTGTGACCTGCTCAGGGGATGGCTTAAACACTCCCACCTCGAGAACGTCGTACATCTTGCCGTTCGACATCATCATTATGTGATCATTTTTTTTCAATACGCCGTTCATAAGCCTCAAAAGTATTATTACACCTTTATAAGAGTCGAACTTCGAATCGAATATAAGCGCCTGAAGCGGATTTATCTCCTCGCCTTTGGGCGGCGGGATCCGGGTCACAACGGCCTCCAGTATATCTTCGATCCCTATACCCATCTTGGCGCTGGCCAATATTATCTCGTCTTTCTCAAGCCCCAAAATATCGGATATCTGATTCTTAACCTTTTCGACTTCTGCGCTCGGGAGGTCTATCTTATTTATAACCGGTATGATCACCAGGTTATGCTCCATAGCAAGATATAGATTCGCCACAGTCTGCGCTTCGATGCCTTGAGCCGCGTCTACCACAAGAAGCGCGCCTTCGCAGGCACCTATCGACTTCGAAACCTCATATGTAAAATCGACATGCCCAGGGGTATCTATAAGATTAAGCTCGTAAGTAACTGCGTTCTTCGCTTTATAGTTGATGCGCACCGCGCTGGCTTTTATAGTGATGCCTCTCTCCCTCTCGAGGTCCATATCGTCGAGCACCTGGTCGTGAAAATCACGTTCGCTTATAGCGCCCGTCACCTGAAGGATCCGGTCGGCAAGCGTGGACTTGCCGTGGTCTATGTGGGCTATTATGGAAAAATTGCGGATCAGCGAGTTTTTCATCTATCGCTACAAGCCTTCCACTATTCTTTTTCCGAATTCAAGCATCGCCATCGCTTTTTTTCCGCTCGGCGCTTCGGCGTACACCCTTACTATGGGTTCGGTGCCGGATAACCTCATCATGAACCATGAACGGTCTTTTAATATGAACTTATATCCATCATAGTTTTTCACCTCTACGACTTCTTTGTCTAGCACCTTCTTCAAGGGCTTTGTCTTCAAGAGCTCCATCAGAGCCTTCTTCTTCGCGTCCGGCACTCTTAAGTCGAGCCGTCTATACTCGTACGTTCCATACTCATCTTCTATATCCTTTATTATCTTGGCCAGGCTTTTACGCCGCGCGGCAAGCATCTCCAGGATAAGAAGCCCGGAAAGTATCCCGTCCCTTTCTGGTATGTAATTCTTGAACGCCACTCCGCCCGTCTCTTCTCCACCTATAAGAATGTCGTCCTTACCCATAAGATCGCAGATATATTTAAAGCCAACCTGCGTCTCATGCATCCTAAGGCCGTATTTTACACATATCTTTTCTATCAAGACGGTTCCGCAGATCGTCTGTATGACATCTCCTTTCATCTTCCGGTCTTCCAGCATATGTAAGAGAAGGAGCGTCATGACTTTGTGCCCCGTAAGAGGGTTCCCATCGGATAATACGACTCCGAGCCTGTCCGCGTCACCATCAGTGGCAAGGCCGACCGAGTATTTGCCTTTTTTGGCAGTCAGGGCAAGCTCCTTAAGGTTAGGCATTATAGGTTCCGGATTTATGCCACCGAAGGAAGGGTTGACTGTATTGTGAATGGTATCGATCTTGCATTTACCGCCCTTAAGAAGTTCGGATATATAGCTATTGCCCGTGCCATACATGGAATCCACTATCACCTTAAGGGGCGCTTTCTTTATAAGGGCCAAGTTAACGTATCTCTTTATAAAATCGATATGCCTTGGGACTATATTCTCCATCACTATCATGCCTTTAAGTTTCAATTCGTCTATAGGATCGCACTTGACCGGGTTTGCGCCAAGGAGAAGCTCCATCTTTTTTGTTATATCGGGGCCCGCAGAACCGGAGTAATACGCCTTATACTTCATGCCGTTATACCTTGCGGGGTTATGGCTAGCCGTTATGACCACGCCTCCGACGATATTTTTATCCTTTATGGCATAACTGACTGATGGAGTAGGGCAAGACCTGTCGGAGAGTATGACCGGAATGCCGTTCGATGCCATTACCCGGGCGGTCAATTCAGCGTATCTATCCGATAGGAACCGCGTATCATAACCCACGACTATCTTAAATTCCCTGTCGCTTAGTACGGTCTTTTGAGTCAAGACATAGTCCGCCATACCTTGAGCGACTTTCTTTACATTATCAAATGTGAATGTATCGCTTATGACGGCTCTCCAACCGTCCGTACCGAACTTTATTTGAGACACGTTTACGCTCCTCCTCTTAAATTTTTTATAGCTGTCGAATAATCCTTGGCGCCGAATACATAGCTGCCGGCCACGAGCACATTGGCGCCGCTCTTTCTGCAGTCAATGGCTGTCTCTTCGTTGATCCCGCCGTCCACCTCAATATCTTTTTTGAATATCTTGCGCAGTGCCTCTATCTTCGGAAGGCAGTCCAATATAAAATTCTGGCCCCCGAACCCAGGCTCTACAGTCATTACCAGAACCATATCCACCATCGGCAGTATCTTTTCTATCGCAGAGATCCCGGTCTTGGGTTTTATCGAAATACCGGCCTTCTTATTGTAGTACCTTATAAGCCTGACGACCTCCCTGGGGTCCTCTTCTATCTCGGAATGAAAAGTTATTATATCGCTTCCGGCCTTGGCGAAACTTTCAATATATCTTTCCGGATTCTTTATCATCAGGTGCACATCTAGCGGCAGCTTGGTGACCGGCCTTATTGAGCTTACTACCGCCGGGCCTATGGTGATATTTGGGACGAAGTGGCCATCCATAACATCCACGTGTATCCAGTCAGCTCCGGCCTTCTCAATATCCTTTACTTCCTGGCCTAACCTTGAAAAATCCGCCGATAAAATACTGGGAGCTATTATATTCTTTATCATATCATTCTCCGATCTTAAATTTACTTAAAGACTCTTTGGCATCCAGTTGACGCCCTTCATTGGAAGCGGCCATGTATATGAATATCGCTATCGCTGCGAGCATAATGCTTTTGTTGATTATGGCGAAAGATACGAATCCGACGGCGAATATATGCCCCAACCCTACAGCGAACTTCGTGGCCTTAGCATATCCGATCTTGCCAGCCAGGAGAGATCTTAATACCCTGCCTCCATCCATCGGGAACGCGGGTATAAGATTAAACGCCGCGAGCATCAGATTTATCCAATAGAGATAGGCGAATGTAAGCGGCCAGGTCGCGGTCGAAAAAGGCCTGTAAAAAAGGACTTCGGGCCCAAGAACGCTCTTCATAGGATTATAGAAAACAAGTATCACGACAATATTAAAGAGCGGCCCCACTACGGAAATAAAAAATTCCTGGGATGGTTTCTCCGGCATAGATGACATTGAAGCGACGCCGCCGATCGGCAGCAGCGTGATCTCGCGCACCTCTACTCCGTAATAACGCGCCATCAGCGAATGGCATAACTCATGCAGAGTAACAAAACAGAAGACGCCTATCATCAAGACCAGCCACTTTATCCCCCCGGAAAGAAAGAATATCATGAGAAGAAGAAAAGTCACGTGAATATTTATGGATATACCGAATATCTTGAATAGCTTAATAGATCGGCGCATTATAGATGCAACGCCCCTTTCAAACCGTCTTCATCTTTAACGGGTCCTATAACAGCTAGATTCATATATTCGTTCTTAAAAATATTGCCTGCGACCCTCATGATATCATCCTTATTGATCGAAGCCACTCTCTCTATTATCTTATCTACATCCAGCTCTTTCTCTTTGGATATGATCTTCTCTCCAAGCCATAACATGTGGCTCATGGTATCTTCCATGGTAAAGAGGAGCTGTCCTTTGTAAAACTCCTTCGCCCGATCAAGTTCTTCATTTGGAACGGGTTCGCTCTTTATCCTGTTAAGCTCCTTGAGTATTACCTGAAGCGCTTTAACG
The DNA here is from genome assembly GCA_964450115.1 of uncultured Planctomycetia bacterium. Classification (GTDB taxonomy): domain Bacteria; phylum Omnitrophota; class Gorgyraeia; order 2-01-FULL-45-10; family 2-01-FULL-45-10; genus 2-01-FULL-45-10. The sequence continues at coordinate 11,795 of CAYVCD010000018.1, read as the reverse complement.
AGATTCGACTCATCAAGTCCCGCTCCCACGACAAATGCGCCCGCATCCTCATATTTACGTACGCTTGATGATATCTCATAGCACAATGCGAGCTCGTCCCTTACCGCATGGAAGAGCCGGGATGACATATTAGCTCCGAGTATTATATTAAGTATGCTCGCAACATATCTGTCGGGCGATAGACGGTTCATCGCGTGGAAGGCCAGCGCCATATGCGTCTGTTCTGTATCTTTTTTTGTAACTTTAAGAAGCGGCTCGCGCTGGTTATTGACAGCCTTCACAAATTTGGAAGGCCCCTGATTAGTGGGCCTCGACAGGTATTTACCCGCCATACCCAAAAGCTCGTCCTCTTTTATCCTGCCTGCCCCTATAAGTAGCATATTATTCGGATTGTAAAAAGTATCCTTATAAGCCTCTACATCCTTCTTTTGCATCGAGTTAACGCTCTCCACGGTACCGGCCAGCGGCATCCCGAGAGGCTGATCAGGCCACAACATCTCCGTCAATATCTCATGCACGTGCTGTGCGGGGATGTCCTTATACATATTGATCTCTTCCACTATAACGCTCTTCTCTTTCTCTATCTCTTTTTCATCGAGCTTCGGGTTCAGCACCATGTCGCTGAGTATGTCCACGCCGAGTTCGGCATCCTTAGCAAGAAGCTTCACAAGGTAACAGGTGACCTCCTCGGATGTGAAGCCGTTAAAGCTGCCGCCTCTTCCTTCTATGGCCTCCTTTATCTTCTTCATGTCCCGCGACTTGGTGCCTTTAAATAGAAGATGCTCCAGTAGATGGCTTATCCCGTTATTCTTTATCTCTTCATACCTTGCCCCGGCCCTTATCCATACGCCGAAAGAGACGCTCTCCATATGGCTCATCGGTTTAGCCGTCACGGAAAGTCCGTTATCCATTATGCTTGTCAGTTTACCCATTATCATTGATCTCTCTTTCTTGAATCCAGGTAGCTTTGTAAGATTATCTGCGCCGCGAGCTTATCGGATAGTTTCCTTCTTTTGGCGCGGCTCATATCGCCTTCCAGCATCGCCCTGTCAGCCTGCATGCTCGTAAGTCTTTCATCCCAGGTCTTTACCGGCACGCTTATCGTCTTAATGAGCTCATCCGCAAAAGATACGGCTTCTCTGGTCTTCTCGCTGTATGTCCCGTTCATATTCAGGGGAAGCCCGACCACGACTTCACTGACACCGTTCGAATCCACTATACCTTTTATCAGCGTCAGATCACATTTTAGCTCTTTCCGCTGTATAGTATCTAACCCCTGTGCCGTCAGCAATAATTCATCGCTCATCGCCACGCCTATGCGTTTAGTTCCATAATCCAGCCCCAGGATCCTCACAATATCTTGATCACCTTTCCGTCTTTTTCAATAAAACGCCTGCCTTCAACCTTCAGGACCTTCTTCAGGCTGTCAAAGCTGCCGATATCCTCCCATCTATATGAGCCCTTCACACAGTATATCTCATAGGCCTTTTCCATTATCGCATAGTCCACAGATATGTTGGGAAGAGCATCGTACCTCTCTTCTATTTTGCGCATATCTTTCATGGGCTCGTATATGCCTTTGGCCAGCCTCCTGACTGCGCCTAAAAATGTGACCGCTTTAAATATGAATGTCCCGGTATTCCAGAGATAGCTGCCATCTTCGATAAATTTACGCGCCGTTTCGATATCGGGCTTTTCAACGAATCTCTCCACCTTGTATACGTCGCCCTTCCGGGCCTTGGCCCTTACCCTTATATATCCATAGCCCGTGGCCGGAAAGCTGGGCCGAAGACCGATCGTGACCAATGCCCTGGAATTACTCTCTACAAAATCGATACCCTTCTTTAAGGTGCTTAAGTATACGCTCTCATTGCCAATGTAGTGATCCGCCGGCAGTACCACTATCACCGCGTCGCCGGACCTCTTCTTAAGCTCCAAAGACGCCAGCGCTATCGCCGGGGCGGTATTCTTCGAAGCTTTTTCAAGCAGCAGGTTTCCTTTCAGTATTTTAGGAGAGCTCTTCTTGATCAGATGCGCCTGCCGCTTATTCGCCACAACTATAATATTTTCCATCGGAAGGATCTTCCTGATCCTTGTGACAGTCTTGGAAAATATGGTCTTCCTATCCTTCGTAACCGAAAGGAACGGCTTGGGCCTTGAAGGCTTAGATAGGGGCTGGAGACGCTTGCCTATTCCACCAACGAGTATGACAGCGTATACATTACTTGTGCTGCGCAAAGCCTTTGAACTATCGCGTTTAGTCATCGTGGATCGCCTTTGCTATTTTTTTAGAGAATTTTGAGATTTTCGAAATAAGAGCATGCTCATTTTTTTGATTATCTGCGATAATTTTAACTATGGCGCTGCCGACGATAACACCGTCCGCTATTTTAGCCATATCCCGCGCCTGGACAGGCGTTGATACGCCGAAGCCTACAGCGACGGGTTTACTTGTAATCGACTTTATTTTCTTCACATTCGAAGCGACTTCCGGTGGCAGGCTCCTCCTGACGCCTGTGACGCCGGTTAAAGAGACGTAATAAATAAATCCTGTGGAATTCTTTACAATATCTTTTATCCTTTTCCCTGTAGATGTCGGGGCAGCCAAAAATATCGTTGCTATCTTCTCTCTTTTAGCGCACCGGATCAGGTCTAAAGCCTCCTCGTAAGGCAGGTCGGGGATTATCACGCCGTCCACTCCGCTATATTTACAGCTCATAATGAACTTTTCAACGCCGTACTTTAATACGGGATTGTAATAGGTCATAAAGGCTATCGGTATTTCTGTGGTATTTCTCAACTCTTTTACAGCAGCAAATATTATTTTCAAGGTTATGCCTTTAAGAAGCGATCTGTGAGACGCGGCTTGTATAGTCGGACCGTCCGCCAATGGGTCGGAAAAGGGTATCCCCAGCTCGATTATGTCTACCCCCGCACATTCCAGCGCCAAAACTATTCTTTTTGTAATTGCAAGGCCTGGATCACCTGCCGTTACATAGGCGATGAAGGCTTTCTTCCCACGCAACTTAAGATCTGTAAATTTTTTATCTATCCTATTCATTATTTTTTGATCTCCATCTGCTTCAACATTATCGGATAATTTAAGACGAGCTCATTATTCAGAAATATCTCCACCCAGTATTTACCAGGCGTCTCAAATAACAGGTTATTAAACCGCGAGATTATCGTGTGATGAGTGTCTATATCTGATAATCGAAACGGCTGATCATCGGTCTGGAAGACTGTTCTTTTCGTGCCGGCATCGATCATGCGTATCTTCTGCGTAAATTCGCCCTCACCCTTGCACCACCTGTTCGCTACGAAGAGCGTATGATGCTTCGCCGGGAACTCCGCGGCATTTATCGCTTCGAATATCCCGACGAGCATGAACTTCCCATTATCTTCCCTGCGAACATCATCGCAAACAACTGAAAACTGTAGATTCGGCCTTATATCCATGAGTTACAGCACTCCTCTTACTATATCTATATCCTTGTCGCCTCTTCCGGAAAGGCAGCAGACGATGATCTTATCTTTAGGCAGCCTCTTTGCAAGCTTCGACGCATAATAAATAGCATGTGACGATTCGAGCGCAGGGATTATCCCCTCGAGCTCTGTAAGCATCTTGAATCCTTCAAGCGCCTGCTTATCGGTCACCGCGGCGTATTCGGCGCGGCCTGACTCCATAAGCTCGGAATGTTCCGGCCCTACGCCCGGATAGTCCAGTCCAGCAGAGATAGAATGGGCTATCTCGATCTGCCCGTCGTCGTCCTGCAATATATAGCTCTTCGAGCCGTGCAATACCCCGATGGAGCCTTTACATAATGTAGCGGCATGCTTACCGGTGCCAAGCCCCAAGCCGGCCGCTTCCACTCCGGTGAGCTTCACTTTATCTTTAAGGAATGAATAGAATATGCCCATTGCGTTCGACCCGCCGCCGACACAAGCCACTATGTGGTCCGGCAGTCTCTTAAAGATCTTTAGGCTTTGCGCCCTGGCTTCCTCGCCTATAACAGACTGAAAATCCCTGACCATACCCGGGTAAGGATGAGGCCCCGCTACGGAGCCGATACAATAGTATGTGGTCCGGACATTCGTCACCCAATTCCTTATAGCTTCGTTCATCGCGTCTTTTAAAGTCTTTGAGCCGCTCGAAACGGGAGTGACTTTCGCCTTTAATAGCTTCATCTTAAATACGTTTACGGACTGCCGCTTTATATCCTCCTCGCCCATGAATATCTCACACTCTAAGCCGAAGAGCGCGGCAACAGTGGCCGTTGCCACGCCGTGTTGCCCGGCGCCCGTCTCGGCGATGACCCGCGACTTTCCCATCTTTTTGGCAAGCAGCACCTGTCCGAGTGTATTATTTATCTTATGGGCGCCCGTATGAAGAAGATCTTCCCTCTTTAGATATATCCTTGCGCCATTCGCTCTCTTTGTCAGTCTTTCGGCAAAATATAAAGGAGTGGGCCTGCCCGCGTAATCTTTCAGATATCGATCGAGCTCTTCCTTGAACGCTCGTGACGATCCGGCCTTTTTATACGCCGCCTCAAGCTCACCGAGAGCCGTCATCAGCGTCTCAGGGACGAATTTCCCTCCAAAATTACCAAAGTAGCCATGCCTATCGGGATATCTCATCTGACCTTCCTCACGTTTTCCATAAACTTCTTCATAAGAGCCAGATCCTTTTTACCGGCCGAAACCTCTAACCCGCTCGATACGTCTACTCCATACGGCGCAAATTTTTCAATAGCTTCGCGCACATTGTCGGGAGTAAGTCCGCCGGATAATATGACCGGCCTTAAGAATTCGAAGCTCTCTATGATCTTCCAGTCAAATTTTTCACCCGTTCCACCTTTATCCTTGGAAGAATATGTGTCTAGCATGTAAAAGTCTGTATTATAATCGTTTATCCCTTTGAGGCTGCCCGAGTCCTTTATCCTGAAGGCCTTGATCACCTTATGATCATCCTTAAACCCGGCGCAATAATCCGGGCTTTCATCGCCATGGAACTGCAGCATATCGAGCGAACAATCCTCGGCTATCTTTAAGACCTTTTGGCTATCTTCGTTCACAAAGACGCCGACCTTTAACACGGAAGGAGGAAGCTCGTTCACGATATCTCTCACGATCCTGGGCTCCACATATCTCTTGGACCCGGCATAAAATACGAACCCGATCATATCGGGCATGAGCCCGGCCGCGGCTATCGCGTCTCTCTTATTCGTTATCCCGCAGATCTTTATCTTGGTCATAGATTAAAAATGCATCATCTCTCTCATCTTGGCGGCTATATCATCCGCCTCCATGAACGCCTCTCCCACCAATACTGCGTTTATGCCGAGCGACTTCAGGAACATGATATCCTCATAGCTCTTTATCCCGCTCTCGGATACTATTGTCTTATTCTGCGGGATCAGCCTTTTGAGGCGCTGTGTAACCCCTAAGTCCACTTTAAATGTATGCAAGTCTCTATTATTTATACCTATTATGGACGCCCCTATGGCGAGCGCCTTCTCGACATCCTCTTCATTATGCACCTCGACAAGGCAGTCAAGCCCGAGCTCGGTCGCAAGATTATAGAACTTGGTCAACTCCGCTATAGAAAGTATCTCCGGGATGAGCAATATCGCTTCGGCTCCGGAGAGAACGGTCTCATATATCTGATACTCATCGATAAAAAAATCTTTTCTCAATATGGGTATCGATACGTTCTGGCGCACCTTCGGTATATATTCCAATCTGCCTTCAAAGAACCTCTCATCTGTAAGTACGGATATCGCGCTCGCACCGTTGGCCTGATAAGTTATGGCTATCTTCACCGGATTAAAGTCGCCTCTCAATATACCTTTGGAAGGCGATGCCTTCTTTATCTCGGCTATAAGATTTATGTGGTGCGGCCGCGATATGTTCTTCTTAAAAGAACTTCTTACCGACAGGCTCTTCGTCTCTTTTACGAGATCGCTTTGAGGCTTGACTCTCTTTGCCTCGTCGACCACTTTTCTCTTATCTTCTATGATCCTTGAAAGTATCATATCTTGTTTGTCAGCTCTATCAGTCGTTCCAGCTTCTCTAGGGCGGCGCCGGAATCTATCGACTTCTCCGACAGTATTATCCCTTCCTTAAGATCCTTTACCTTGCCTGCCACAATAAGCGCCGCGGCCGCGTTCAGGAGGACTATATCACGCCTCGGTCCGCGCTCTCCTTTTAAAATAGATAGCATTATATCGGCATTATCGTTTGCCGTTCCGCCTTTGATATCCGCAAGGCTTGCCCTCTTTATTCCGAAATCTTCAGGGTTTATGTAATATGTATCTATCTTGCCACCGTTCAATTCGGTTACTTTAGTTTTGCCCGTAATGCTTATCTCATCGAGAGAGTCCATGCCGTAGACTACCAACGCTCTCTTCAAACCCAGATTTTTCAATACATTAGCCAGGACTTCGGTAAGTTTCTCGTTATAGACACCTATAACCTGGCCGCTCACCATGGCAGGATTGGATAATGGCCCAAGGATATTGAATATGGTCCTGCCTCCGATCTCTTTTCTGGGCTTAGCCGCATGCTTTGTAGCGCTGTGAAAGAGCGGCGCGTAGATGAAACCTACGCCCAAGTCGATAATGCATCTGCACACCATCGCTGAAGGCAGCTCTATCTTGACCCCGAGGGCTTCCAGGACATCCGCCGAGCCGCACTGATTCGATGAGCTTCTGTTTCCGTGCTTCGCTACCTTGACGCCGCATCCCGCTATAACGAACGCAGCAATCGTAGATATATTAAACGTGTTGATGCCGGTGCCGCCCGTACCGCATGTATCTACAAGACCTATGCCCGCATTCACACGCTCGGCTTTTTCTAGCATGACCTTTGCCGCGCCCGTTATCTCACCTATGGTCTCACCTTTGTCGCGCAGTGCCCTCAAAAAATGAACGATCTCTTCATGAGAGGAACTGCCGGACATTATCTCGTTAAAAACTTCCCTGGTCTCGTTCTCCGTAAGATCAATATTATTAGAAACTTTTTCTATAGCCACCTTTATCATATCTATCTCTATAATTTTAAGAAGTTGCTTAATATCTTCATCCCCTCACCCGTCAATATAGACTCTGGATGGAACTGGACTCCCCACACAGGATGATCTTTATGCTTCAGGCCCATTATCTCGTCATCACCGTCTTTAGTTTCAGCGGTGATCTTTAAAATATTTGGCAGGGTCTTGCGTTCCACCACGAGCGAATGATATCTCGTAGCCTCAAAGGGATTTTTTATGCCCTCGAATATCTCTTTTCCATCATGATAAATAAGCGACGTCTTGCCGTGCATTATATTCTTCGCGTGGACTATTCTCCCTCCGAAGACCTCTCCTATGGCCTGGTGCCCGAGGCAAACGCCTAGCAATGGGACCTTGCCACCAAGTATCCTTATAAGAGACTCCGATATCCCGGCATTCTTGGGCTCACCCGGACCCGGAGAGATGACTATCTTATCGGGTGACTTACTCTTGACCTCGTCTATTGAGATCTTATCGTTACGATAGACCTCTAATTCCGCCCCAAGCTCCCCGAAATATTGCACGAGATTATAAGTGAACGAATCGTAGTTGTCTATTATAAGTATCATTCCAGCCCCTTCTCGGCCATCTCTATCGCCTTTAACAGCGCCTTGGCCTTATTGAGGGTCTCTTCAAACTCTTTCTCCGGATCAGAATCAGCCACTATCCCGGCTCCGGCCTGTATATAAGCGTTCTTGCCTTTTATGACAACGGTGCGGATCGTTATGCATGTGTCGAGATTGCCAGAAAAACTGAAATACCCTACGCTTCCCGCGTACGGCCCTCGCCTCATATTCTCCAGCTCCTCTATGATCTCCATCGCCCTGACCTTTGGGGCGCCCGTAACGGTTCCGGCCGGGAATGTAGCTCTGAAGAGATCGAACGAGTCCTTATCTTTCTTCAGCCTGCCTGAAACATCACTCACTATATGCATGACATGAGAATACTTCTCGACCGTCATGAGCTCAGATACTTTTATCGTTTTGAATTCACAAACTCTTCCTATATCATTACGCCCGAGATCTACTAACATTATATGCTCGGCTCTCTCCTTAGGATCCGCCAATAGGTCTTTTATGAGCAGTTCGTCCTCTTCGGCCGAGCTGCCGCGCGGGCGCGTTCCGGCTATGGGCCTGACTTCCGCCAGGCCGTCCTCACAGCGCACCATGATCTCCGGAGATGATCCGACGAGAAAGAAGTCGTTGAATTTAAGATAGTACATGTAAGGCGAAGGGTTTATTGAGCGCAGCGCCCTGTAAACCTGGAAAGGATGGCAATCTATGGCAAGCTTCAAACGCTGCGAAATGACCGTCTGTATTATATCTCCGTCCTCGATATGCTTCTTTGCCTTCTTGACCATCGTCTCAAATTGCGTCTTGGTAATGTTGGATTTTAAGAGGTCCGGATGCGGCCTCTTCTTGGATGAAACGGAGTAATCTATCTTAGGCATCGGGCCTTTAAGATAACCGACTATTTTTTCTATTCTTTTTACGGCTTTGTCATACGCAAGAGCAGGGTCGCCATCCACGTGTACGTTCGATATTATCTTTATCTTGTGGTCCACATGATCGAATATAAGAAGGGTGTCGGTCAGCATAAATACGCAGTCAGGCAGGTTCAGGTCGTCGGGATTTTTGGCCGGTATATTTTCTATGAACCTGACCATGTCGTATCCGAAAAACCCCACTAACCCACCTGAAAAACGCGGTAATCCCTTCACCTCCACGAATTTATATCTATTCAATATCTTCTTAAGCTCCCCGATAGGATCGGACTTTGTTGTATAGTTTGAAGATATCTTGCCTTCGGTAAGCGTAATCTTAGTCCCTTTACTGGAGAATATCAGGGACGGATCGCTTCCCAATATGGAATAGCGCGCGAGCCTCTCACCGCCTTCTACGGATTCGAGCAGGAACGAGTAGTCGCTCTTATCTATCTTGGCAAATGCCGATAAAGGCGTCTCGAAATCGGTCAATATGTCACGATAGACCGGGATGAGATTCCCTTTCTTGGATAGCTCTATAAACTCTTCCTTACCCGGATAGTACATTATTTATACACCTGCTTCGGGTCGAATATGCGTTCGGCCATTACACTAATATTGCCGTCTTTATCCATCTGGCGGAAGTAGCAGCTGAAGTATCCTTCGTGGCAGCCCGCCTTGACCTGCTCGACCTCGAATAGAAGTGAGTTTCCTTCGCAATCTATATTAACTTTTCTCACGATCTGGATGCATCCGCTAGTCTCGCCCTTCAGCATAAGCTTTCCTTTTGAGCGCCTGAAGACATATATCTTGCCCTCTTCGAGCGTCTTCTGCAAAGCTTCCTTATTCATGTAGCAAAGGGTCAGTACCTCTCCGGAGACCTCATCCTGAATGATCGAGGGTATCAGCCCCTTCTCATCGAATTTTATCTTCTCTAAGATCTTGTTAATATTCATAATCTTACCTTTACTCCTTTCTTCTTCAAATAGGCCTTTGCTTCGCCTACGGAATAAGTCCTGAAATGAAATATTGAAGCTGCCAAAACGGCGTCTGCTTTACCCTCGGTCAATGCTTCGTAAAGATGATCTAAATTACCGGCGCCGCCTGACGCGATGACCGGGATCTTTACAGATTCACTTATCAATCCGGTCAATTCTATATCATAACCTTCTTTTGTGCCGTCATAGTCCATACTAGTCAGAAGTATTTCACCGGCGCCGAGGCTTTCTGCCTTTTTGGCCCATTGTATAGCGTCAAGACCCGTGGGCGTACGTCCTCCGTTTATATATATCTCCCACTTCTGTCTATCCTTGGTCTTCACTCTGCACCTCGCGTCCATCGCCACTACGATACACTGGCTTCCGAATCTTTTCGATGACTCTCTTATAAAACCCGGCCTCTTGACCGCAGCCGTATTTATCGACACTTTATCGCAGCCGGCATTTAAGAGGTTCCTGATATCGTCTACGGTGCTTATCCCGCCTCCTACGGTAAAAGGCAGAAATATCGACTCCGCCACTTTATTCGCTAATTTTATAGTCGTTTTACGCTTCTCGTGGCTTGCCGTGATATCCAGAAAGACGATCTCATCCGCGCCCTCTTTATCGTAAAAACGCGCGTTCTCGACCGCGTCACCCGCATCGCGCAGGTTCACGAAGTTCACGCCTTTCACTACCCGCCCGTCCTTAACGTCCAGGCAGGGTATTATTCTTTTTGTGAGCATACCCGTATCGCTTCCTTCAGATCTATCGTCTTTTCGTATAATGCCTTGCCTATTATCATCCCTTGAAGCCCCGCGCCTTCGAGAGCCTTAAGACGTTTAACGTCATCTATAGTAGAAACACCGCCGGACGCTATGATATCTATGTCCTTAACTTTCAAAATATCCTTAAGGCTGTCTAAATTAGGTCCTTTAAGCATCCCGTCTCTCGAAACATCGGTATAATTTATCGTCTTGACTCCGAGAGAGGCTATCTTTTCGGTAAGATCCACCGCCTTCATCTTGGTCTTAAAGAGCCACCCCTTCGTAAGGACCATTCCATCCCTCGCGTCTATACCGACAACTATCCTATTGCCAAACCTCTTCGATGCTTTAGATATGAAATCTTCTTCCAATGCCTTGGTGCCTATGACCACTTTCTCAACGCCTGCATCGATCAAGCTCTGTATCGTCTCTAGGCTCCGTATGCCGCCGCCGAGCTCTATCTTCACATCAACGCTGTTGGCGATCTCCTTGATCTGTTCCAGGCTCATCGGGTTTCCCTCTATAGCTCCGTCGAGATCTACCACGTGAATAAGCTCCGCGCCCTGGGCAGCCCACATCCTGGCAACCTCCAGGGGTGAATCAAAATAGATGGTCTCGCGCTCTGCCTTGCCCTGGGTGAGACGTACGACCTTGCCGCCCCTAATATCTATCGCCGGAATAACTTTCATCATAGTTCCACAAAATTCTTTAAAATCTTCAATCCAAGCGCCTGGCTCTTCTCAGGATGGAATTGAAACGCATAGACGTTATCTTTACATACACCCGACGCGAAGTCTATGCCATAGCTGGTTGTAGACAACACAACCTTTTTATCCTTCGGCTTCACATAGTACGAGTGGACGAAGTACATATATGAGTTATCGGGAACTTTATCAAAAATATCCGATCTCTTGTTTTTAATGCTGTTCCAGCCCATATGGGGAACTTTAAAGCCTTTAAGTTTAAATCTTTTCACTTCGCCCTTAAGCACCCCAAGCCCTTTGACTCCCGGCGCCTCTTCACTTCTTTCAAAGAGAAGCTGTAGTCCAAGGCATAACCCAAGGAAAGGCTTTCCCTCAGCGATCGCGTCCTTTATCGGCTGGACGAGCTTACGCCTCTTCAATTCCTTCATCGCCTCGCCGAACGAACCGACGCCCGGGAATACTATCTTATCCGCTTTCAATATATCTTTTGCGCGAGATGAGACTCTTGCGTTTGCGCCGACTACCTCAAGCGCCTTTCGGACAGAGTGCAGATTTCCCATCCCGTAATCTATTACTACGATCATAAGACTCCCGGTCAGTCTATTCTTCCCTTAGTTGAAGGCACCCCTTTGCGGCGCGTATCTACCTGGGTCGCTTCATCCATAGCTATGCCGAATGCTTTAAATACCGCCTCCAGGACATGGTGCACGTCTTCACCCGAATATACCTCTACATGGAGGTTTATATTCGCGCTCTTTGCGAAAGCGTCCATAAAATCCTTGCCGTCATCGAGGGAATACTTATCCTCTCTGG
>CAYVCD010000017.1:0-21572 GCA_964450115.1 uncultured Planctomycetia bacterium | reverse complement strand
GTCCTCATATACTATAAGACGGAAAAAGAGGCGAAATTGTTGCAAACTATTTTAAAATAATTAATTTTATCGACGGAGAGTCGTATGGGCGTGTTAAAAACGAAAAAGGAAGGTTTAAGGGATTGCTTTTTGTTTGGTATGTGGTAGACTTAATAGTAGAAGAAGAGAGGAGCTTAACCTCTCGGGAGTTAAAGGCGGCGGTTCTTCGAAAGAAGAGCTGACCGAGGCTGCTCCAAAGAAAGAGTAGCCTACCGGGATCGGCCAACAAAACCCATAACGGGAGGCGATCGAAAGATAAGAAGGCCGGTTACATGAGTCCTCTTCCGATAGAAGGTTAAGCGGCCCTTCTTCTTTTTTTTATAGGGTATTTTTAAAGCCTGTTCTTGGGGTCTTTATCGAGGGAGCTCAATATGCGGGACGCTTCCTTCTCACCACCTTTCTTCCAAGCCTCATATATCATGACGAGCATCTTTGTGGACTTGGCATCGGATATCCACTTTGCGCCCAAAAGTATGGTAGCTGTGAGAAATTGCAGAAAATAATCCCGGAATATAAAAGATAACGTAAATGAGATTATCGCCAGTAAAAGAAATATATTTATTCTCTTCATAGACCCGGGTTTCCCTTTTTTAAATTTTTTAACCGATTCATGCGCCGATACCGCGCTCTCCAGACAACTATCGCAGCACGCTATGTGGTCCTCTACACCCTTCCTTCGCTCATTGGTCAAGGTGTTGCTAAGATAATCGGCCAATTCTGATTCTTTAGGATGAGCGCCTAATGCATATTTAAGATCTGTCATATTTCGCCCCTCATATTATCTTTCAGCGCCTCTTTAAGCTTCTCTTTTGCCCTCTTTATATGGCTCGAGACCGTGCTGGTCGGCAGGCTCAAGAATTCGGCGATCTGGTGATACTTCTTACCATGAATAAGATACAGTTTTATAATGAGCTTCTCGCTCGCGGGCAGCGACTCTATCGCGAGCTCTAGGCTCTCTTCCATCTCGGCCCGCGCCAGTTCATCGTTTGGTCCTGGAATGCCCGATGGGAATATTTCGCCCAGCTCCTTGTCGTCTATTGTATGTGAGAGCGATACGGCATTATTGAGCAGGCGCGCTTCTCTGGACCTAAAGTGTTCTATGGCCGCGTTTCCCGAAAGGATAGCGATCCAATACGATATATCGTCACGGTTCACGATATGTGAAAGCTTGCCGTTGGTCCAGATATCTGAAAATATATTCTGCTTTATATCTTCGATATCATGGCTGGACGCATCGAGGCCGTATTTTTTGAGGCGGTTTTCGACAGATACGTAGATGAGCCCGGAATACTTATTTACCAGGACTGACCACGCGGCAAGGTCTTTATTAATGCAGGCTTCTATGAGATAGCGATCGTTATTTTGCAGGCATTCTTCCATCTTCTTAGCTTAAAGCTCCAAGATGGAAGGATACTACAGATTTGATGATTTGTCAAATTAATTATGCGTTTTTAACAAATAGAAGAGTCGAGGTGTGTCATCACGACTTCGCCACCCGCTCAAGCTCTTCGATACGGTCCCTCGCCCCCTCTACGTAATTGGCCAACTGCGGCGTGGCGAATTTTATGAAGTTCTTATAGGCCTCTATGGCGTCTTTGACGCGCCCCGCCTTTTCCGATACGAGGGCTTTATTGAAGTAAGCGTTGGCGGACTGCGGATTTAACTGTATGGCTTTGTCAAAATCTTCTATAGCCTTGTCATAGAGAGATCTCTTCACATTGAGTATCCCGCGATTTATGTAGCCGGACATATGGTTGGGATTGAGCTCGATGAATTTATTATAGTCCGACAAGGCCAGAGCATATTTTCCCTGATTATCGTAGACGAGCCCGCGGTTAAAATAGCTTTCGGGGTTCTTGGGGTCGACGGAGATAGCCCTATTGAAATCCGCGATGGCCTGCTCGTACTGGGTCCTGTTCGAATATACGATGCCGCGGTTTAGGAACGCCTCGATATATTTGGGGTTAGCCTCTATCGCCTTCGCGTAGAATTTCAGGCTATCTTCATACTGCATCTTGCTGTCGTGTACCAAAGCTATATTAAAGAAGGCCTGCGCAAACTTTGGATCTATGGACAGGACTTTATTAAAATCCTCTATCGCCTCGTTGGAAGAACCCTTGCGGGCGTAGGCTATACCGCGATTCATGTACGGATCTATATCCCTGGGGTTAGCATCTATATTCTTTGTAAAATCTGATATGGCGTTGTCGTAATCACCGCGGCTTAAGTAAGCGTTGGCGCGGTTAAAGAATATTTCGCTGCAATCGGGCCTTAAGTCTATCGCTTTAGTGTAATCGTATATCGCCTGCGTATGATCGTTCTGCCTGGCGTAGACCACGCCGCGGTTAAAGTATGCTTCGGCATATTGACCGTTCAATTCCAGGGCTTTATTGTAATCTGAAATGGCGGCATCGTTCTGACCCTGGTTAAAATGTAGGTTTGCCCTGTTCAGGTGCGCTTCCGGATACCGGGGATTTAATTCAATAGCCTTCTCAATATCGGCCATAGCATTATCGGGATCCATCTTGTTCGCGTAGGAGATGGCCCGGGACAGATAGCTCTCGGCATTCTTCGGATCGAGCTCTATCGATATCCCATAATCCGCTATGGCCAGTTCGAACTTTCCTTCACGCGCGTACGTAAGACCCCTGTTAAGGTAGGCGTCCGAACTCTTGACATCGATCTTCAGGGCTTTATTGAAATCTGCCATCGCCTCTTTTCGCATACCTTTTTCATTATAGACCTTGCCCCTGTCCACGTATAGAGAAGGATCGTCATCGTGTTCGTATATGGCCTTGGTGTAGTAATACAGGGCCTGATCGTATTGACCCAACCTCGCATAGGCCAATCCTATATTCGCGTAGGCCTCGACGTACGACGGATCCAGTTCGAGGGCTTTTGTATAATCGAGTATCGCTCTTTCGAACTCTTCTTTTTTGTAATAGACTATGCCCCTGTTTATTAAGGCTTCGGCATAACGGGGCTTAAGGTCTATCGCCCGGTTGTAATCGGAGATAGCCTTATCGTCAGATCCTTCGCTTTCATAAATATTCGCGCGCTTGAAGTATCCTTCAGCATTGGAAGGGTCCGACTCTTCGGCATAAGCCGGGATAGATGCGGTGAGAAAGATTATAAGAGATATCGCGAGTATATTCTTTAACATGATCACCTGCCTTTTACTTCTCACTTTTTATCGGAGAGCTCTTTATGTAATCGCTGTTGTCATCCTCGATCATTTCGCTCTCAATGCCCCATTTTATCACACATCCGCCTATAGAGCTATACGATTGCCCGGTGCAGTCAGTCTGCGAATTAAGGACGAGCTCTTTCGCAACGCCGTTATCGTCGTCGACTTTAGACATGCTCCACAGGCTTATCTTTATCTCTTTAACTAAAAATCCGTCCTTATCCAGAAGCTCCACGTTAAAGCCCGGCTTCATCAGGCTGTATATGTAGTCCTGTTTTTTTCTGGCGAACGCTTTTTCGAGCGACTTATAAGGATATACGGAAAATTTATAGCAGAGTTTGCCTTCCCTCCAGACCATCTCAAATTTTGCCTTCAGGTCCTTACCGGGATACTTAGACTCTTTCCAGCTGACCGGCTTATCAAGCGCTTGATCGCGCTCCTCTTTCGCAGCTTCGGCTTTATGTGGTTCGGCCGCAGCTTGCCTGCCTTTATCTTTTATCATGATGGTCAAAGAGCCGGTCTTTTTATCAAAGCGGTATAAGGCACCGTCCGGGCCGGTCACAGCCTGATATTGGTTAGAATCGCAGCCATAAAGCGATATCGCTAACGATAATACTATTAAAAGCTTGGCCGAAGATCTCATTTATGAGCCCCTCTTCTTATATAGCGGGATAGATAAAATACCGTAAAGAATATGCATAGATAGGCGAATACGTCTCCATAGGCCGTATATACAGTCCTCGTCCTGGACAGGACGATCTCATGCGCTTTAAATCCATCTATAAAGAGATCCTTGCCATCTGCCGAGACTTTCGAGACGACGCGCCCTTTCTGGTCTATAAAACATGACAGCCCTGTATTCGCGGCTCTTATTACGTTGACCCTGTTCTCCACCGCTCTGAATATTGAGGCTTGGGCATGCTGGTATGCGGCGCTCGACCTTCCAAACCACGCATCGTTGGTTATATTAACGAGAAATCCGGCATTATTCTTTACTAACCCCCGAGCCAAGTCCGGGAATATATCCTCAAAACATATGAGGCATCCGAAACCCACCCTCTTCATAAGCTTCCAGTTGTGATCGGTCTCTTTTACGGACCTTTCTACCGGGAATCGTAATACCGTAAACTCTTTCCCTCCCACAAAATCTCCTATGGGGCGCGGCGCAAACCTTTGGACGAAGAAGAAGAGCTTCTGCAGAGGCACATATTCTCCGAAGGGCACGAGATGCATCTTGTCATAGTGGTTAGCGATCGAGCCGTCTTTCAGAAAAAGGAATGCGCTGTTGTAGTAAAGCTCGCGGCCGGTGACGTGTTCGTATCTAGGGGCTCCTACCAATAGCGGCACATCCGTAAGTTTTATGAGGCCTCTCACCCACCCCAATAGGCTATTCTGGTCTTCGATGAATCCGGGGACGGATGTTTCGGGCCATATTATGAGGTCGGGCTTATCGGCGGCAGCCGACACGGTAAGGGCGCTGTACTTATCTATTATCTTTGTGACAAAGCGCTCATCCCACTTCTGGTCCTGGGGAATATTACCCTGCACAACGGAGACTTTGATCTTTTCCCCGGTGAATACATTATTGAGCCTTAATAACCCGTATCCTAATACCGCTATCATGAGGATGGCTGTCATAACTACCGGAATCAGGCGTTCGTTCCTGTCGCGGAAATTTTTTATAGTGAAGAAAGCCGCAGCGTTGAACATTACGATAAGAAAACTCACTCCGTATGGCCCGGATACATCGGCTATCTGTATGATCGGCAGATTGGAGCTCTGCGAATACCCCAATAACGCCCAGCCAAAACCGGTGAAGACGTATGAGCGCGCCCATTCGAGCGCCACCCACGCTGCAGGGATCAAGAATAGTCTTTCGAGTATCGTGAGCCGCGCTCCCTTATTGACTATAAGTCCAAAAAATCCAAAGTAGAGCGCGAGATACGCCGCCACGATGATCATGCCGGGCAGGCTTACATGGATGAGCCAATAGATCGTGCCAAGGAAAAATATGAATCCCGTAAGATAGGATAGTAAAAATGCGTTAAGGGGTTTCTGGTTCTCTAAAGCGAAGAATAAGGGGATGAACGCAAACCAGGCACAGATCCATAGATTAAAACCCGGGAAAGAGAGAATAAGAAGTAACGCCGAGATCTCAGCAAGTAAAAATTTTATTTTCCGCAGCATTTTTTATATTTTTTTGAGCTACCGCAGGGGCAGGGATCGTTCCTGCCGACCTTCGGCTCTTCCCTTTTGAATGTATGGACCGGCTCCTCCGGAAGCTGGCCTTCATATGCGTGAGACTCTGCCGTCGCGGGGCCGGATTTCACGCCCTCGAACTGGGTCTTCTCCTCATGGACCAGCTGCTGGCGCTTCGTATCGAATACCCCCGGGAGCTTTTCTTCCTTCACTGCCTTGACTTTATAGAGGTACTCGAGTGTCTCCTCTTTTATCCTGTCTATCATATCCATGAACATCGCGTAACCTTCATGCTGATATTCTATTAATGGGTCCCGCTGGCCGTAAGCGCGTAAGCCTATACCTTCACGCAGGCTGTCCATAGCATACAAGTGATCCTTCCAGCGCGTATCTATGACCTGGAGGAGTATCATCTGTTCAAGGTGCCGGGCCAGTTGTTCGCCGAGTGATTTCTCTTTCTCTTCGTACATCTTTCTCATCATCTCGAGGACCGTATCTTTTACTTCGGCTATCCTCATCTCTTCAAAATTGATATCTTTGGTCTTTATGAAGAACCTCAAGTCTAGATACTGCCTGAAGCCTTCAAAATCCCATTGGTCCGCCCTCAGTTTCTCATTCAGATAAGTATCTATGGCAAAGTCCACGATCTCTTCCATGAGCTCATGTATATAGCTCTTGAGATCCTGTCCGAAGAGGACCTTGCGCCTCTCGTCGTATATGACCTCTCTCTGCCTATTCATTACGTTATCGTACTCTAACAAATGTTTTCTTATCTCAAAATTATGCTGCTCCACCCTCTTCTGGGCCGTCGATATCGCCTTGGTTATGAAGCCATGCTGTATCTCCTGGCCTTCCTCCATGCCCAGCTTCTCCATTATCAATTTTATCCTGTCGGATCCGAATATTCTCATGAGGTCGTCTTCTAAAGATAGGTAAAATCTGCTCGATCCCGGATCACCCTGCCTGCCTGAGCGGCCGCGCAACTGATTATCTATGCGGCGGGCCTCATGCCGCTCGGTGCCGAGAACATGAAGGCCGCCTAAAGACGCGACACCGTCGCCCAACACTATATCCGTTCCGCGTCCTGCCATGTTCGTAGCTATAGTGATAGCGTACCTCTGACCGGCTTTGGATATTATCTCTGCTTCCATCTCGTGATATTTTGCATTAAGCACATGGTGCGGGATACTCATCCTCTTTAAGAGGGTGCTCAAAACCTCCGACTTTTCTATGGAGATTGTTCCTACGAGGACGGGTCTGCCGACCTTATATAGCTCGGCAATCTCCTTGCATGCGGCATTGAATTTTTCGCGTTCGGTCTTGTATATAACGTCCGGATGGTTGGACCTCGTCAACGGCTTATTTGTAGGGGCCACTACGACATCGAGGCCGTATATCTTTGAGAATTCTACGGCTTCCGTCTCGGCAGTTCCGGTCATACCGGCTAATTTTTTGTACATCCTGAAGTAGTTCTGGAATGTGATAGTTGCAAGCGTCTGGTTCTCGCGCTCTATCTTTACATTCTCCTTTGCCTCAACTGCCTGATGTAGTCCATCAGACCATCGCCTGCCCGGCATGAGGCGTCCGGTGAATTCATCGACTATCAGTACCTCGCCGTCCTTGACTACGTAGTCCACATCTCTTTTATAGAGAGCGTGGGCTCTTATGGCCTGCCTTATGTGATGTTCCCATTCAGACTGTATATCGTCGTATAGGTTCTGGACCCCGAGCAATCCCTGGCACTTTAGCACACCTTCCTCGGTCAGATTCACCGTATGGTTCTTTTCGTTTACCACATAATCTATGCCCTTCTCTATATCTACGCCTTTATATTTGGCGTCGATCTCCTCTTTGTCGGTAGTGATCTTCCCTTTTAAGCGCGGGATTATCTTATTTATGGTGTAATATTTATCGGTAGATTCTTCGGCGGGTCCTGATATGATGAGAGGCGTCCTCGATTCATCTACCAGGATAGAGTCGACCTCATCCACTATGGCGTAGTTGTGGCCGCGCTGGACCATATCGTCCTTATTGACCACCATGTTGTCCCTTAAATAATCGAATCCGAATTCGTTGTTGGTACCGTAGGTAATGTCGGAGGCGTATGCCTTTCTTCTTTCTTCCTGGTTTACGTCATGATATATGACGCCGACCGACAGGCCTAAAAATTCATATATGGGCCCCATCCAGCTCCTGTCCCTTTTGGCCAGGTAATCATTTACGGTGATAACATGGACGCCTTCTCCTGTAAGTGCATTAAGATATACGGGAAGTGTCGCTACCAGGGTCTTGCCTTCTCCGGTGGCCATCTCTGCGATCTTACCCTGGTGAAGTATTACGCCGCCCATAAGCTGGACATCGAAGTGGCGCATCTTTACGGTGCGTTTGGCAACTTCGCGAACGACCGCAAACGCCTCAGGCAGGACATCCCTGAATATCTCGTTCTTAAGATCGCGGTACTTGCGTTTCAGCCTCTCTTTTTCATCGGGGGCCGTGGCGTTCTTGTACAGATCCCACATCTCAGTCATGCTGTCCGCATGGGCTAGCCTACTCTTCTCTATCCTGGCCTTGAATTCGTCGGTCTTGGCGCGTAATTCTATATCGGATAATTTTGATATCGCCGGCTCAAACGCATTTATGGCGTCGACGTAGGGCTTCAAGACCCGCACTACCCTTTCATTCTGCGTTCCCAGAATCTTCTTAAATATATTCTTAAGCATCTTTCGTCCTTAAACCTTTCAGATATGCCTCTATGAACCCATCCAGCTTGCCGTCCAGGACGCCCTCGGCGTTCCCGACCTCGAAACCTGTCCTGTGGTCCTTCACCATCTTATATGGATGCAGCACATAGGACCTTATCTGGCTTCCCCACTCGATATCCTTCTTCGAATCATATGCGGTCTCGAGATCTTTTGCTTTCTTCTGCCGCTCTATCTCGTAGAGCCTTGCCTTTAAAAGCTTCATCGCCATGGACTTATTTTTGAATTGAGAGCGTTCGTTCTGGCATTGTACCACTATCCCGGTAGGAATGTGAGTAATCCTTACCGCGGAATCGGTCTTATTTGCGTGCTGCCCGCCCTTACCTCCGGAACGGTATGTATCGACCTTCAAATCCACTTCATTCACGGCTATCTTTATATCATCTGAAACTTCCGGTAAGACATCTATCGACGCGAATGAGGTGTGCCGTCTTTTATTGGAATCAAAAGGAGATATCCTCACCAGGCGGTGCACTCCTGATTCCGCCTTAAGATAACCATAGGCGTAATCTCCTGTTATTAAAAGAGTGGCGTTCTTTATACCCGCCTCTTCACCGTGGAGCTGATCGATCCATGTGAGCTTATAGCCTTTGCTCTCTGCCCACATCGTATACATCCGAAGTAACATCGCCGCCCAGTCGCATGCCTCCGTGCCGCCGGCTCCGGCATTGACACTTAAGATGGCGTTATTTATATCGGTCTCTTCGTTGAGGAGTGTTTTGAATTCCAGGTCATCTGCTTTACGGCTTAGATTCGCGAGGTCCTTCTTAAAATGTTCTAATGATTCCGTATCTTCGGCTCCGGCTATCTCTAATATATCCCGTATGCCCCTGACGCCTTCCTCTATCTTCAGGAACGGCTCCGCCGCGAGCTTCAAGCTCTTAAGTTCTTTTACAGCGCTTTGAGACCGCTCCTGTAGATTCCAGAATCCTTCCTGGGCGATCTCCTTCTCTAAAGATGCTATGCGCCCTAGTTTTGAATCTACGTCAAAGATAGCCTCTGAGGGTCTTTAGCTTCCCCTCCGTCTTCTTCAATTCTTCTTTTATCTCGTCCAGCATCAGCTTTCTTCTTTCTTATAGTTTTATGATTATATCAATATTATCTTATGAGGTCAATTTAATGTGGTGAAGGGAATCATTGCGAGGAGCAAAGCGACGAGGGAACTTATTTTCTTTCTAAAATACTTAACAGCTCCTGGGCCCTGTATACTTTGCCCCACCGCTTATCAGATACTTCTGACAAAATACCGCATGCCTTCAGCTTGTCAACCGCGGCTTTAGCTGTAGGATACGATGTTTTAAGCTTTCTCGCGGCATAAGGTATCGTGACAAACGGATTCAGAAATATTTCTTCGAGTAAACTTACGGCGTACATTGAACTTTTCTTATCACGAAGCGTTTTTCTATATCTGTCGAGAAGCGATAGGATTATTTTGGAATTATCGATCGCATCCTTTGCCTGATGCGCAACAGCCCGTAAAAAGAATTTTATCCAGGCCTGCCACTCACCTTTTTCGCTGACAGCCTGCAATCTTTCATAATATTCGTTTCGATATTTTTCAAAGAAAGCGCTTAAATAAAGAAGCGGGTAAACGAGGTACTCTCTTTCACATAAAAACAAAGTGACTAATAGCCGACCCACCCTGCCATTTCCATCCAGGAATGGATGTATCGCCTCAAACTGATAATGGATTACAGCGCATTGAACAAGCCCGGGAAAACTTTCCTTGTCATGCAAAAATTTTTCAAAATTATCCAGGGACTGGTGCATTTCGTGAACAGGCGGCGGGACAAAGGTGGCGTTATTCAATGTGCAGCCTGCCGGCCCTATCCAATTCTGGCTACGCCTGAATTCGCCGGGCGTCAGATGTTGTCCTCTGACCCCTCGCATAAGTTCTTTATGAATTTCCCTTACAATCCTGAGGCAGAGCGGAAGTTCTTTCAATTTTTTCAGGCCGTAATTCATGGCCTTCGCGTAGTTGAGCACTTCCACTACATCCGTCTCTTTGGCTTCTTTTTTGCGCTCATCCTTGTTGGCTGCCTCAAAATAAAAGAGATCGGAGAGCGAGGCCTGCGTGCCCTCTATGCTGGAGCTTAGGACGGCTTCCCTTTTGACGTATGGAGTAATCAATAGATCCGGATTGGGCAGTAATACCCCTATGCCGGATAAGTTACCAAGGGCAATATCGGCTTCCGATAATAGGCCTACGACCTCTTTGTCATAGTTGATTGCCGGTGGTAACGGATTAGGCACAAACGCGTTGTATCCATGCTCTGTCCTTATTGCCTTACCGGCCGTGCTGTCCCTGAACCTGTTTATATCCATCTTAACCTCTCGCAATGGTTACATTAAGTATACCCAATGCTTTTAAAGAAATCAAGCATTTTCTTTAAATGTGTGTTTTGCAATTAAAGTGGCTTTTAAAAGCGGTATTTAGGCGGATTGCTCCAGCTGAGTGATCGTGAGGCGGTAATATTCGTCTATCTTGTCTATCGGGACCTGCGCGGCGTGAGGCAGTTTTATCCAGATACCGTTGGCGGTATATTCGATCACATCAGAAAGCGGCTTCGCATCGGCCATCATCTCCTTACACTGCTTTTCGATAATAGATATCAGTTCACTGTATTGGCTCTTTATTTCATCGGGTGGAGTATTATCGGGGATCTGTGATGCGAGGAACGCCATATTGAGCATACCTATCAATCTCAAAGCGTTGCCTTCTTTTACGTCAACACGCCCTTGGCCTACCCTGTTAGTCATCCCTTTATCGTTAAAACATTCCACCGAAATCAGGCTCTGCCCTTTGCCATCCGATGCCACCAGTTTTACCCTGTCTTTACCGCGCATATACATCGGCAGTACCCGCTCACAATATAACTTGAGCAGATCCTCGGCAGGCGATTTATTCGGTATCCTTGTCGCGTCATATCTTATCCTGTAATATTTCATATCATCCTGCTTACTCTTCACCGGGATCATATCGCTCAATATCCGCAGCAGATTTTCGATATCCGGCGTGTTCTGCGTCGTCAGTTCTTGAGTGGCAGAGGATCCGCCTGCGGCTGGCGGTTGCGGCTTATCTAACCTGCCATTTCTAACCTGGTTAGATTCGTCAGGTTCATCGGTGACGTCATTGCGAGGCCGCGAAGCGGCCGAAGCAATCTCTACATCTTGCGCCGCGGGCAGACCGGTGGCGGGCGGTTGTGTAATCGGCAACTGTATCGTGAATATCGTGCCCTTGCCGAATTTAGATTGGACATCTATTATGCCACCACAATGAGTCTCTATTAGGTCCTTCACTATCGCAAGACCTAACCCCTTACCATAATCTTTTGTTGTAAAACCAGTCGTGAATATTTTGCTTAGATTCTCGCTCGAAATACCTGTACCTTGATCTTCTACCTGTATAAAAACCGACTTCTTGTCATCGCCCAAATATGTTCTAACGGTAATCTTGTTTTTCCTGCGCTTGGCTGTCGCTTCTACAGCATTCCTTAATAGATTTCTCATAACTTGGAATAAGGCGATTTCATCGGTATGTATAGATATATCTCCTGCTCGCAAATCAAATGTCACCGTTTCTATCAGTCCCTTCTTGACGGCAGGATAACAAGTCAATATGTCATTCAATTTCACGTCTCTTTTGTCTCTTGTCTCTTTACCAACATGATAACCGCTATATAATCTCATAACTTTCATACTGAGAGAAATTACCTTTAGTATCTTTTCTATAGCAAGCACCTCTTGTTCATCTCCAGAAGTCGGGCTTACCTCGTTCCTTACTCTTTCTTCTATTGACCTAATGTATTCTTCCGAAAACTGAGAATGTAATCTTAGCAAAAGGTCGTTAATGTCCATATCGTTTGTGGATTCTCTTAACTCCTGAAATATGCCATCAAGCTCGTTAAGTGACTGTTTATTTAAAACATTGTCTGGCAGATTTAACCAGTACAACGAGATTATATTTGCAAATCCTTTCAGTTCGTGCATAATCATTCCGATTTCTTCTTTTGAAATACCGCCTAATGGAGCAGACTCTTCAAATGTTTCCACGGACGGTTTATTTCGTACCGCTCCGGAATCTTGCGCCACAGTCGACGCTGCGGGTCCGTTGTCCGCCGGCGACCCCTTGCCGCGATCTCCTTCAGCATCTTTCATAGACGCTTCAAAATCTACTGTGAGCCAGTTTCTCACCGCATCTCCCTTATAAACTATTCTCTTTAAGCTTGCGAATCTCTCCATAAGACCTCTGATCCTGGATATTCTATATATAATTTCATTTATGCTTCGATCGGATAGCATAGAAACTTCTTCATCCGTAATAGCTCTTATCGTGGACTCGAAACCGTCCATATCTCGCAATTCGCGTCGCCATTCATGCATGACCGCCTGCCGTTCATTATCTTCCAGGCCAACGTCCAAGATACTATTCGAGGCGTATTCTATATTAGAAAAATATCCTAAAATATCTTCACACTTTTTATGCTTTTGCTCTGCCGGGCAGGTTACAAGTTCCTTGAGGCCGGCTTCCAGATTGGTAAGCATTGTTACGCCTTCTCTAGCCCAGGTTCTGAATTTTTCTATCTTATCCGCGCCTTCGGCGGCGGGCGGTTGTGTAATTGCTGTAATGTCGCCCCCAATTCCTTTCATCCCTTCTACGATCCTGAGATCGCCTTTTAAGTCCCTGATTAAGTGCGTTAATCCTCTTATGGTTAAACCGTCATTAAAAGCAAAGCCGGGTACTATGGCCCTCACAACGGGGATCTTCCAGTCAGCCCTTGTCAGATCAATATATATGGGCGAGTATCCATTTGCATCAAGCAATCTCTCCAGCTTATGCAGGTCTGCATTTATGGATACGGAGTAATTCGGAAGCTCCTCAAATTTCAACACAGGCATCTTCCCACCCGGTTGCTGTTGCTGCCTCAGTTTCTTAATGTCAGGATTATGAAGGATCTTTGGGATCAGTTCATAGAGGGCCCTCCATAACGCTATCCTTCCATCGAGGTGTGCGCCGCTTCCGCTTAATACAGTATCGCCAAGTTTCACAAATGCCCTGTATGTGGGCACGCCAAATTCTGAGGTAAGATCCAAAAATTGCACGTCCACACCGAAATCTTGAAGGTTTTTCAATGCGGACGCCAGTATCTTTTCCTGGGTTTCTATTCTGAATACTCTCTCGGGCGCATAAAACATCGAATAATCCGAGTCTCTTTCGAACAACTCAAGAAGCGCGTGAAGCCTTGCCTCATTCATAACGTTACCCGAGGCTAGGCCGTTCGTACTATCACCCATTATCTCCGGCTCATCAAAATTTGGTAACAAAAATACCATCTGGGCGGGAACATATATCGCTTCGTTTCCTCTTTCGGTAACGATCTTGCCCGACACCCAATATAGCGGCTGATCTTTATAAGGGTATAGAAGATTCACTTTATTTATATCCAAAAGATTCAACCCCTTTTCTCTTAAATCGCTTGCCTTGCCATATATCATCCGCAGATCTTCTTCGTAACCGGAAGGCCAATTATCCGTAAGCCCTATTTCTGCGGAATATCTCTCGATAGCTTCCATTAGTCCTGATGACATCGCTGATGTCATATACAGGCCCTTGCCTGAAGAGCCGTTCAGGCCAGTCAGCTTATATCTATTCCGTCCAGACGATACAGTAGCGTTGATCCTCCAGGGCACAACAACAAACGCTCCAACACCATCAATAGCTATAGGGTTTGGGATGGATGCATCAATAATAGATAGCGCTATCGGCGTTATCTGTTCTAAGGTTTCCGCAGGTTTCCTGGCTCTCAAGCCCGTACCAGTATGATAAACACTTTCTTCCGCATCTTCGGGTTCAGTCGGAATATCTTTTAATGATGTGTAACGCCTTCTTAATTCATCTGCCACTTTCGCCTGCTCTTCCGGGAGTATTGGTATGCCAATAGTTGCCGCAAGAGATGCCAGCGGAATATGGCTTTCTCTGTTCGATTCAAATAATTTTATAAATTCCGCCTCCCTTTTTCTGCGGAAATCATCCAGTTTTTGTCTCGTGCTCAGCAATGGACATTCTTCGAGCATAGCAAGTATTTTCTGTCCGCCGTACTTTTTAGCAACTTCATCGAGCGTTTTTAAAGCTTGAGGATATTTGCTAAAATCTATAGACATGAAAATCCCAAGTAAAACAGGCGTAGGTTTTTTAATGACCCTGCTCAGGACTTCGTCGATAAACGCATCCCCGTATTCCTCGTATTTATGCGCCAGATATTTAAGCATATACTTGTCATTCGGATGGCTCTCAAGATAATCCAGGATATCAATGTAAGACACCTCGTGAACCGGCGTAATATTATAGAAAACTCTTCCGCGCGCATAGCTCGTCGCCGCTATCTCTGTCTTGATCTCGTATTCAATAAATGCACCGCTATCCGCGGCTGTGGGCGGTGGCGCAGCTCGCCGCGGCGGCTCGCCCAGCTCGTCCGGATCCGACTTGAAGTTCACGCGTGTCCCGCTGCCCGGTTCAAGCGGACCTTTTTCCGGAGTCTCACCTTCGCGCGCTGGCCTCGGAGCAACAATCTTTTCAGCTTCGGACTCGGAAGCTACGTTCTTTGTAATAACATAAATATATGTCTCTTCCGGGACCCGCAAGACAGCTCCCTTACCTTTTTTGCGCCAGGCAACAGATTCAACAAAACGCCTGTGCGGCCCTCTCTTTTCCACAACACAGCCTTCTCTTTCGCCGAATGCCCTTACCATTCTTTCTATCTGATCCGCCCGGCCGACAGATTTCGGATCTTCCGGAAATACCGTATCCCTGAATAATATCCTGGATGAGGCGTCAAGATGGCTTCCTGCATCCTTGAAAAATAGCTCAACGTGCTCTCTGTACCTATATCTTTGATTTTCATTTGCTGAAATATCCCAACCGTCCATCGGTGAAGGGGTGAAGAGAATAAGGTTAAATTTTCTATCCGATAGTTCTGAAAATAGATCGCTGTAAACAAATTCTGCTCTGGGATCTTTCCCTGGGGCATATCCAAGCCTTGCAGCGTTTTGTCTGGCGTTATTAAGAGCCTGCGACTTAATATCCGCGAAGACGACCGCGGCCGCGTTCCTTTTAAGCATAATAAAGCCAAGAGCGCCTGTCCCCGTGCCGAGATCGAGGCATTGCTGTCCATACAGATCATCGCCTATAGCATCAGCCATGAAAGTTGTCAACCCTACAGGCGACGCATAGACATCCGGTCCGGCAATGATCTCTTTTTCAATCTCTGGAATACGGACATTCGTGATCTTAACATTATGCCATGAAGCTGACTTCTTTGCGGGGGCCGATCCTTCGTCATAATCTCTTCTTTTGCTAGGTCTATGTCTTCTGATCTTTTGAGACCCGCCTTGTCCGTCCCATTCATCCGACATTTCACCCATGCTCTCCGGCGGTTGCTTAAAGAATACGCGTGTTCCACCACCCTGCTCTAACGGTCCTTTTTTAGGAGTCTCTCCTTCGCGCGCGATTCTTTGGCCGACAACCTTTTGTTCTTCTTTCACCCCGTGTACAACATCGCCGGCAAATATTCTGCGCACCTGTTCTTCTGTATACGGGAAACTCATTTTAAACGCCGGCATATTATCGGGGGTGAGATCCACCCCAAAAAGATACTTGCCGTCAGCATCGTAGAAGTCTTTTTCCTTGAAAGGATTGCTCTTAAAATATTCCGCAAGCAGGTCGTCTACTTCAGTCCTCAAGCCATCCTCGGTATATTCGTTCGTGACATCGATGTAGTCGGTGAATTCGTATGCTTTGGCAGTGCCTGTGGTCAGATCGCCAAAATCGAATATGCAGACCTTGCCGGTCCTTTCATTAAAACCGTAATTAGCGAGCATCCCGCCAAAGTCAACATCTACGACCCCGCGCCTGAACATCATAATGACGGCTTCTTTAAAGGCATCTATAAGCTTCTTGGCCTCGTCATTCTTTTCACTCCTGATGAGCTGCTTCAGGTGATGCATAAGCGGCACTATCTTCTCCTGAATTATGGCGATATCCGTTTTCGTAGAGCCCGTGCCTTCGAGGAAATACGTGAACTCTTTCGCCTTCCCCTCCGTAGCGTCAATAATAAGGGTCCGTGCCGCAAGACCATTCAACCTCTCATTGGCCGCGGACCAGCCCTCTTCTATCCATTTGATCTTCACTTCCCTCTTCTTATTGGGATCCAGATAGGTCTTGATCACATAATCAAAATTATCGTCCAGGTAAGCGGTCAGGAACCTGCCATGACCGCCGTATCGCAACCTGTTTTCCAGTTGCTGGATATTTTTGGAAACAGGCGCGTTTCTTAATAGATTCTCGATCGCGGTAATAATATACTTCCCGTCGATTTGAGATGCATGGGCAACGTTCGCGTCCATGAGTATTGTTTTGCACTCACCCAGATTATGAGTATGTCTGAGCTTGGCTATTGTCTCAGCCGAGACCTCATTAAGGCTTCTCTTAAATAGCTTTAACAGGACATGCTTACTAACACCCCTCTTGCCTTTACCTTTTAAAGACGGCTCGATCCTTTCTTCGTCCTCACTCTTAGCTGCTATATTGACTCGTGTGGTTTTGAACGCAGGATACATGCGCAGCATTTCCGCGATGTAGCCGTATGCGAAATCTGTCGTGCCGATAATTTTGCTGTCTAGGGTTCGTAAGGGGTAGGAATAACCATGAAGAAGCTCCGCGATCTGGCGGGAATTGAGGCCTTCATAGTCTGTGCCTTTAAGCTTTTCGTCCGGAGAATCGATTTGTTTGCGTATCCAATCCCCCATCTCCTCTTTGGAGCTTAACCTGAGAACATTTATCCTGAAATATTCCCATTGAAGGATCTCATCTACCTCATGCCTCTGCACGCATCTATCGGACGTATTACATAGCATGCTGTCTATGTATACAACCGGAAGGCCGCCATATTCTTTACTCACGGTCGTTTCACCCGTGAGATCGACATACGCAAATTGCCTTGTAGAGGCGAGTAGGCCGGCAAGTCTTACAAATACTACTGATTTCAGCCCGACAACATTGCCTTTGATCCTGCCCCGCACCAACGGGCTGGCAAGATCTTCAATGACCTCGATCCTATGCTCTTTCCATTCCCCGGCCTTGCCTTTAAATGCTACATCACGCTCTTGTTGCAACTGCTCATCTATAAAACGCATTACGCCTTCAGCCGAAAAGTTAATTTCGGCCAAGGCGACCTTTTCTTTAAATTGTGGGTCGAGGATCGATGAAGGTACTGCAAGGGTCTTTTTTGAGATTGCTTCGGCCGTTTCGCGGCCTCGCAATGACGAGAGCTCTTGTGCCCATGATATATCATTTATGATAAATAGGCACACCAATATGCTTGTAATAGACTTAAACAATATGCTAAATCTGGATTTGTAATGTATTAACATATTGTTAAAATTATATCACGGTATGCGGGAAGGTCAATCTATTATTACTAACTTTTTTAGATTTTAACTAGTGAGCTTTTTTGAACGCAGTTTTTTGTGGTAGGTTATGGCGAAACGGTGGGCTTCGTCGCGGACTCTTTCCAATAGATGCAGGGCTTTTGATTCTTTGGGTAGGAGAATGGGGTCCTTCTTATCTTTAACATATATCTTTTCAAACTCCTTGGCTATGCCGATGACCGGCAGATCATCTAGTTTAAGTTTTTTTAGCTCGTCCAACGCGACGCTTAAGTGCCCCCTACCACCGTCTATCACTATCAGGTCGGGAAGCCTCTTCTTCTCTTCGATCGATCTCGCGTATCTGCGACGGACTATCTCGCGCATCATGCTATAGTCGTCCATCCCGGAAACTTCTCTTATCTTAAATTTCCTGTATTCATTCTTATCGGGCTTCCCTTTTCGAAAATATACCATCGATCCGACGGCCTCATCGCCCATTATATTTGAGATATCAAAGGCTTCTATAATATCCAATTTGCCTTTAATGCCCAGGATATTTTTAAGCTCCTCAATCTCATTTACCGGACCATATTTCACCCTGTCCGTGCTTATCGAGCCGAGCGCCTCGAACCTATTTCTGCATTCCAGGGCTTCCTCAAACTTTTCATCTTTTGATAACTGTTTCATCCTCTCGGTCAATAGCTTCAGGAGCTCCGACCGTCTGCCCTCGAGAAACAACCTCAGCTCCTTGACGACGGCGCTGTAACGCTCTTCGGCGACTTTGCCCTCACAGGGCCCGAGACATTGTCCTATATCGAATTGCAGGCACTTCCTCTTGGGCCCGCCTGCCCGCATGGGTTTTTCTTGCAGGCGGGCAGGCATCTTATTGCAGGTCCTCAAAGGGAACAATTTCTGCAGGATCTTCAACGCTTCCCTTAAAAGCTTCCCGCTCGTGTACGGGCCGTAATAGACAGCGCCATCCTCTTTCTTCTCTCTCGTGATCATAAGGCGCGGGAACTTTTCTTTTAGGGTAATTTTCAGCATGGGGTAGCTTTTGTCGTCGCGTAGAGCGACATTATATTTCGGGGAGAGTTGCTTGATGAGCCCGTTCTCGTAGATAAGCGCTTCCGCGCTTGTTGCCGTAGGCAGATGAGCGACGTCCGCTATCTGCGATACGAGCGATTCGATCCTCTCGGGATGCCTTCGGGCAGCCTGAAAATAACTTGAAACCCTTTTTCTTAGATTATCCGCCTTGCCTACATATAAAATTTCTCCGGAGGCGTCTTTCATCATATAGACGCCCGGAGAATCTGGTAGACTCCTTACCGTCTCTTTGAGGCCCACGCGAATACCCTCTCGAGCTCTTTGACCCTAAAAATAAAAGCAGCAGCGATAAAAGCCGCTACTCCTGCCCCCATTGACAATAAGATGCCTGTCACGGATCCAGTCTTTGCCAGCGTGAATTTTAGGACTACCCCCATAATGACGCTTGCCAATAGCGCTCTTATAAAAGAATCTACTATCTCTTTCGTTCCAAGGCGGCCTATCCTCTTCTTCAAAATGAAATATAGCATAATAAAATTGACAGTGGCCGATATCGATGTGGCGAGCGCCAACCCCCCGAGCTTCATGGGCCACATCAGTATCAGGTTCAGCACTACATTCAGTATCACCGAAATAAGCGCCGTCTTCACCGGCGTCATAGTGTCATGCATGGAGTAGAAACAGGTAACCAATAGCTTTATCCCACCGTAGGCACAAAGCCCGAAAGCGTAAAAGAAGAGGGCGCTATTGGTTATATATGTTGAGTAGTCCGTAAATTCCCCTCTCTGAAAGAGCATCTTTATTATCGGTCTACCCAATACCGCCAGGCCTACGCTCGCCGGTATCATTATAAAAAAAGTCATCCTTAAAGAGAAAGAGAGCGTATCTTTTAGCCCTTTCATATCATTGATGGCGAACTCATGGCTCATCTTCGGAAGCGCGGCCTGCGCCAACGCAAGTCCGAATATTGCCAGAGGAAACTGTATGAGACGGTTGGAATAATACAGGGCCGCGACTCCGCCGGATCCTACGATCCATGACAGCGATGCGAGCATCGTATCTACGAATATGTTCACCTGGTATATAGCGGAGCCGAACGCACGCGGGACCAATAACAGGCCTATTTTTTTAACCGCGGGGTGCTTAAAGCCCTCTCTGAAATCTATGGTGATGCCCCTCCTATACATTATCACCATATTGAGAGCCAGCTGCAGGAGCCCTCCCACAAGAACTCCTATTACAAGGCCCATCACTCCTATCTTAGGGCAAAGCCATACACTGGCCAGTATCAGGGCTATATTGAGGAAGCATGGGCCAAATGCAGGGCCCGCAAAGTGCCTTTCAGTGTTTAAAACGCCCATGGTATAAGCCGTCAGGCCTATAAGTATCAGGTATGGAAATATAGTCCTATTGAGTTGTATCGTAAGGTCGAGCGTTGAAGGCTCGCGGATGAATCCCGGAGCTATCAGGCGCACTATTAGCGGCGAGATTATTATTCCTATAAGGGTCAAAACCGATAAAGAAGCGAATGATATATTAAAAAGGACTTTTGAGACGCGAAGGAACTCTTTATTTTCTCCCTTTGCCTTGTATCCCGTAAGCACGGGGACTATCGCCGCATTAGTAGCGCCTTCGCCTACAAGATCCCTTAAGGAGTTGGGTATCCGAAATGCCACAAAGAAGGCCTGAGCCGCCAGCCCTGTGCCGAAAAAATTCGCTATGACGATGTCGCGCACGAATCCCAGGATCCTGCTGATCGCTGTAGCCAGCCCTATAACGCCGGTAGATCTGATGAGGTGCTTCTTATCCATATTTAAATATCCTTGACTATAAACGGACTTACATGTTATAATTCGTCACTCAAAAAAGCCTGCCTGCTGGCAGGCAGGGAAAGGTAAAAAGACAATGCCGATAAAAAGAGCTTCTTTCAAAGATTTACGAAAATCTAACAGAAGACATCTCAGGAATATCTCAATAAGATCCGAGCTTCACTCTCATTCAAAGAAGGTCGAAGAGCTCATAGCGGCAAAAAAAGCCGATGAAGCTAAGGCCGCTTTGAGAGTATTCATATCGAAGCTCGACAAAGCTGCTTCAAAGGGCATCATTCACAGGAATGCAGCTTCCAGGAAAGCCTCTCGCCTCACAAAGAGAATATCAGGTCTATCCAAGAAGGCATAGCCTTATAATAGCGAACTCCATGATCATAGATGGATTATATCTTGGCCTCTTGATGCTAAGATCGGCGTCCAAAAGTATCTTCATCTTGGATTCTAAAGCTTGTGCCGAAAAAGAGTGAACATGCGTAAAGAACTCTTCCGCGCTCCTCCTGTTTATCCGTAATTTCTGGCTCACCATGGATTCCGTATCGCCCGCATCGAGCAGAAGTTTCGCCTTTAATACCCTTTTAAAGAACCAGCTCAATATCCCCGTTATCTCGTAAGGCTTCTTACCGGAAGATGCCAGCTCATGCACGATGCCGATGGCTTTAGACGCGTTCCTGTCGCCTATAGCGGACGCAATATCGAAAGCGGAGGAGACCACGCTCTTGCCGACCAGGCTCTCTACATCATCATTGGTGACATTCTTTCTCTTCCCGGTAAACGTGATGAGCTTATCGAGCTCGCTGGAAAGGCTTAATATATCCGCGCCTTTAGACTCTTTGAGCATATCAAGCGCGTCATCTTCTATGGTCTTGCCCTGCACAGACAGATACTTCTTGATCCAGCTCGACATCTCATTATCCAAAAGAGGGGCGAACCTTAATACCTTGGCATACCTGGCTATCGAAGGCTCGTCCTCCAGGATGGATGCGTCATCCGAGTCTATAATAAGACAGGTATGTTGATTTGGATTTTTAATGTAGGCTACTACTTTTGAGGTATCTTCTTTGGAGAGCTTATCAAAATCTTTTACTACTA
>CAYVCD010000016.1:0-21765 GCA_964450115.1 uncultured Planctomycetia bacterium | reverse complement strand
TTGTAAAAGGGCGGATTGCCGTCGTGTGGGTCATGGAATCCATCCCTCACCACCAGTATTAACAAGTCCTATTGCGAGTCTATTTTAATACGCACATCGAAGATGGATTCGTAAAAAAGGGTTGATATGCGCATCTACAATAAGCTGATCAGCACCTTCCTAATATTGAGCGTAGTCCCAACTCTCTTCATCGGGATCATCGGTTTCTATAACGCCAAAAATAGTCTCACCAAAGCGATCATCTCAAACCTGAACAACGTCGCCGACGAAGGAGTAAAGGAGCTGGACGCCTTTATAGGCGCGCGGAAATCCGACATGATGATGCTGCAGCGACAGAATGTCTACAGGATGACATTTTCGGTGCTGGACCAGTTCTCAAGCGATCAATTAAGCCGTTATTATCTCGAGGCAAAGAAGGCTATCGATGCCCAGCTGGCCGTATTCCAGATCGCATATAAATATGTCGATATAAGGCTTCTGGATAAAACAGGCAGAATTATTTATGTCTCAAAACCGGGGCTGGATCCCGAACTTAATAAGTATATAAAAGGTAAGGATGACTTATTCCGGATGGCGGAAAGCGGTGCCTATATCTGTGACGCCTGTGAGGATCTTAGCAAAGAGCATCCCTTTACATTTTGCATGGCGGGTTTAGCTTACGGTAAGGCAGGCGAGGTTATAGGATTGATCCAGCTAAGATTCGATATGAAGGAGATCTTTGATCGGTTAAATAGTAATCCCCATCTGGGAAAAAGCGGCGAAACAGTCTGTGCCAGGAAGATATCGGATAATGAAATCCTGTTCTTAAGCCCTTTAAAGTATAAGGAGGCTATTGGCGCGGAAAACGTAATAAATTTAGGTTCAAAAAGATCTTTATCGATACAAAGAGCGGTATCAGGGGAGATCGGATCAGGCAGGACTATCGATTATCGCGGGAAGACAGTTTTATCCGCGTGGAGGCCGGTTAAATCGTTGGGCTGGGGATTCGCCGCAAAGATCGATGAGGGCGAAGCCTTCGCGCCTATAGATAAACTTCGTAACCTGCTCGCCGTTACCATAATGATGACGGTCTTTTCTATAATATTGACCGCTCTTATCATAGCAAAGTCCATAGCCGATCCTATCGATAAACTGCGTAGGGGTGCGAAGATAATAGGCCTGGGAAATTTAGATCATAAGATAGGCGTTACCTCAAACGATGAGGTTGGACAATTATCGCAGGCATTTGACGCAATGGCGCAAAACTTAAAGAAGACGACCACATCTATATTCGACCTTAACAAAGAGATCTCTGAACGAAAACGGGTAGAGATCGAGCGCGAAAATACATTGAAGTGGCAGAGAGAAGTCAACGCTCTGCAGCAGGCGCTGCTTGCTCCGGTAGCTCTTGAGAAAAAGCTCAAGATGATAACAGACGGCATTACGCGCATATTCGACGCGGATTTCTGCAGGATATGGCTTATACAGCCCGGAGACCGGTGCGGACAGGATTGCGTTCATGCAGGGGTCAAGGATGGGCCGCATCTATGTCGTTATAAGGATAGGTGCCTTCATTTAATGGCGAGCTCCGGCCGTTATACCCATATTGACGGTAGAGAACATTCCAGGGTCCCTTTCGGTTCTTACAAG
This sequence comes from uncultured Planctomycetia bacterium, assembly GCA_964450115.1. Taxonomy (GTDB): domain Bacteria; phylum Omnitrophota; class Gorgyraeia; order 2-01-FULL-45-10; family 2-01-FULL-45-10; genus 2-01-FULL-45-10. Next base: position 20,136 of record CAYVCD010000016.1, on the reverse strand, counting down.
ATAGGGCGAATCGCCGCGGGCGAGGAGCATAAGTTTGTGACGAACGATGTGACGAACGACCCCAGAGTGCATAATCACAAATGGGCGCGTGAACTTGACCTCGTATCATTTGCGGGCTATCAGCTCCGGGCCCAGAGCCAGGACCCGATCGGCGTTCTGGCCCTTTTTGCCAAACATCCGATATTGTCCGCCGAGGACGCAACGCTGGATAGCTTTAGCACCACCACAGCTTTTATCGTCCAACAGGCCATGGCAAATAATAACCTATTGAAGAAGGCGGTGGAGTTGGCCAGGAGCATCGAGGAGTTGAAACGTTCGCAAAATATGCTTATACAATCTGAAAAGATGGCCTCCCTAGGCAAGCTCGTTTCCGAGATCTCTCATGAGATCAATAACCCTCTCATGATAATCTCCGGGAACGCCCAACTGTCTCTTATGTCGGAGAAATTGAACGCCGATACAAAGAAGACCCTTGAACTGATCATGAAAGAGTGCCAGAGAGCAAAGGATATTATCCGAAGGGTCTTAAGATTTGCCAAGCCCAGTAAAGGTGAGACAAAAGATGTGAATATATGTCAGAGTGTGGATGCGGTAGTGGGTATAGTTGAGAAACAGTTTATAACGGCCGGCGTGGAGATAAAAAGAAAATATATGAAAGACCCGCCTTTCGTGTCGATAGATGAGCAGCAGTTACAAGAAGTGGTCATGAACCTCTTAAACAATGCCAGAGACGCAATGCCCGACGGCGGGACCATCACTATAACTACCTCTCTGGAGGATGGTCATATTAGAGTGGCTTTTAAAGATAGCGGGACCGGTATGTCAGAAGAAGTCAAGCAGAACATAATGGAGCCATTCTTTACCACCAAGGCGGAAGGGACCGGCTTGGGATTATCGATCTGTTATGGTATAATCAAGGCGCACAACGGCGAAATAAAATTTGAAAGTGAATTGAATAAAGGCACTATTGTTAACGTATTGCTGCCGGTAGGAAAGGCTCCTCTGAAATGAAGATACTTATCTGCGAAGACGAAGCAGAAGTAGCGGAAATATTAAAGAAATATCTGAAGTACAAAGGCTTTGATGCTGACCATGCGATCAATGGCAGGATCGCGTTAGAATTAATAAAGTCGCGCGATTATGGCATAATATTTCTGGACATAAACATGCCCGAACTTACAGGAATAGAGATCCTTAAGTATATGAAGGAAAATCGTATTAAATCAAAGGTTATAATCCTGACCGGCTACCCGGGAGTTGACAGCGATTTTTGCATTTCATTAGGGGCGGATAAATATCTGGAGAAGCCGGTAAACCTGGAATTAATAGGCGAGATCGTGGATAAATACACTCTCAAGACCAAGGAGAAATGATGAAGAGCAATAAGACCAATAAGACCATACTTGTGATCGATAACGACAGGGAGTTCACTTCGCTGATCAATAAGTTTTTGAAAGATATCTGCGGATATGAAGTCAAGATAGTGCCGGATGGTTACAATGGCCTCATTATGGCACAAAAGTCTGCGCCCGACCTTATACTTCTGGATATAAGGATGCCGGCTATGAATGGCTTAGGTGCGTTAGAGAAGCTGAAGTCAGATGAAAGCACTGCCCGCATCCCGGTTATTATTCTCACCGGCTTTGATGATGAAGACGTGAAAAATAGAGCGCTCTCCCTGAAAGCTGCCGACTATCTCTCAAAACCATTAGATCTGGAAATTCTGCGTAGAAGCATAGCTACGGTTTTGGATAAGAAATAGTCGTCAAATATTGCATTTCCTGCCTTTTTGCCAGGCTAGACATCTAAAAACTGATTGACCCCTCTTAAGATTAATGATACTATTAATGCAAATTATGATATATAAAGCGGGTGTAGCTCAATGGTAGAGCGCTAGCCTTCCAAGCTAGTTACGACGGTTCGATTCCGTTCACCCGCTCCAAATTTACGAATCACAATAGGGTTGCTTATGGCTGATGATAAGAAACCGATCTGTAAAATACTAACGGTCGATGACCAGATGGGCATCGACTCGTTTTTTTATGAGTTCTTTACGGTCCGCAACTATGAAGTCTTTAATGCCACCAGCGGCAAAAAAGCGATCGAGATCGTTCAGAAGGAGAGGCCGCGCATCATCCTTCTGGATATTAATATGCGTGGTATGGACGGTATAGAGACGCTTAAAAAGATCCGCGAGATCGATAAAGAGTGTGCCATTATAATGGTCACGGGCGTGAAGGATGAGGACACTATGAAGAGAGCTAAAGAGCTTGGCGCGGATGATTATATCACGAAGCCGTTAAGCCTTGAGTATCTGGACAAGGTCGTGCTTCTTAAGGTGATGAATTTACAGTTAAGGGACCTGGGCAAAGATATAAATAAATTCTAAAGGAGGAACTATGCCGGAAATGACAGTAGAGGTTATAAATGAAAAGGTAAAAAAAGAGAGCGCCTTTATTCCGAAGTTGATGGCCGAGATGGAGAAGGTCATAGTGGGACAAAAATATCTATTGGAGAGACTGCTGGTCGGGCTGCTTGCCAACGGACACATCCTGATAGAAGGTGTGCCCGGACTGGCTAAGACGATGTCCGTAAAAGTCCTTGCCCAGGCGATAAAGACGAAGTTTCAGAGGATACAGTTCACTCCTGATCTATTGCCAGCCGATCTAATAGGGACGCTCATATACAATCCTAAGGACGGAGCGTTCTCGACCAAGAAGGGGCCGATATTTTCAAATATAATACTGGCAGATGAAATAAACAGGGCTCCCGCAAAGGTGCAGAGCGCTTTGCTGGAGGCGATGCAGGAGAGGCAGGTCACCATAGGCGAGAACACTTTTAAACTCGATGAGCCGTTCCTGGTGCTTGCCACCCAGAACCCTATAGAACACGAGGGGACCTACCCTCTCCCGGAGGCGCAAGTCGATCGTTTTATGCTGAAGCTTAAGATAGAATATCCGAATAAGGAAGAAGAGCTGAAGATAATGAAGCGCATGGCCACGACCGATAAAAAGATAGCAGTCTCATCGGTTGTCACCCCCGACGATATATTAAAAGCGAGAAAAGTGGTCGATGAGATATACATAGATGAGAGGATAGAGAAGTACATCATAGATATAGTATTCGCCACGAGAGACCCGGGCGCCTACAAGCTTAAGGACTTAGTCGGCTTGATACAGTACGGCGCGTCCCCGAGGGCAAGCATATATCTGTCCGTGGCGGCAAAATCATATGCATTCCTGCAGGGCCGCGGCTACGTAGTTCCTCAGGATATAAAGACGATAGGACTAGATATTTTGAGACACCGCATAATCGTAAGCTACGAAGCTGAGGCCGAGGACAAGACGTCCGAAGACGTGATAAAGCGCATATTTGAGGAAGTAAGAGTCCCGTAATATGCTTCCAAAGGAAGTTCTCCGCAAGATACGCCGCATTGAGATAACGACCTCGAAGCTCGTTACGGACTTCCTGTCGGGCCAGTATGAGAGCGTCTTCAAAGGCCGCGGTATTGAGTTCGACGAGGTCCGGGAGTATCAGCCCGGTGACGAGATACGCACGATAGACTGGAACGTCACCGCCAGGATGGGGCATCCGTTCGTCAAGAAGTTCGTGGAAGAGCGCCAGCTTACCGTAATGATCCTTCTCGACGCGTCCAGCTCATCAAGCTTCGGCACCACGAAGCGTTATAAGAAAGAGCTCGCGGCAGAAGTCTCGGCCGTACTTGCCTTTGCCGCCATACAGAATAATGACCGTGTCGGCCTTATAATATTTTCCGACAGGATCGAAAAGTTCGTCCCGCCGAGAAAAGGCCTGCATCACGTCCTCCGGGTCGTAAGAGAGGCGCTCTACTTCACTCCAAAAGGCAAGGGCACGGATATAGGCGCCGCGCTACGGTATCTCGATAATGTGGTAAAGAGGCGGGCTGTAACATTCATAATATCCGATTTTCTTGCCAAAGATTTTAAAAAACCTCTCTCAATAGCCAATAAGAGGCATGACGTGGTGGCCATCACCATCACGGATCCGAGAGAGTCCGTACTTCCCGATGCTGGAATAGTTGAATTGGTCGATGCCGAGACCGGCAGATCCTTCACGATAGATACTTCAAGCGGAAAATTAAGAGATAAATACGCTAAAAAGGCCTCTGCTATACATAAAGAGCGCTCCGAAATTTTCGGCGCGGTCGGTGTGGACCATATAGACATAAGCACCGATAAGTCCTATATAGAGGCGTTCATAAGATTTTTTAAGATGAGAAAGAGGCGCATATGAGATATGCCGTTAGATTATTTTTTTTGACGGCCTTTCTGGGGATCTCTGTCTTAGCAATGGCCGAGGACACATCGGCTCCATCGTTGAAGGCAGGTATCAGCAGGAAGAGGATCTTTGTCGGCGACAGGATAAGGTACCGGATCGAGATCGTATCGCGTGAAGATCTTGAGATAGAATTTCCGCAATTCAAAGATTCAAAAATAGGTGACTGTGAAATAAAGGATTACGGAAGTTCCGTTAAGAGGTCCCTGTTCGGAAAGAGATCTTATATAAATTGGATGGATATAACGTCTTACTACGTCGGTAAAAGAACTATACCGTCGATAGAGATCAAATATAGGGAGAGAGGCGAAGGTTACTGGAGAAAGCTCAATACCGGCGAATTCATATTTACCGTAGAGACTATCCTGCCAAAAGGGGCAAGGCTTACGGACATAAAGGATATAAAAGGTGTCCTGTATCCGTTCAGTTGGCTAAAGCTGATACTGTGGATAGTTGCGGCGCTGCTCGTGCTCTGGACAATAATCAGGTTGGTCCTGAAAATTATATTTAAGAAGGCCCCGCCAAAGCTTCCTCATGAAATAGCCCTTGGAGAGATCGACTCTGCCAGCAAAGAGTTCGCGGCCGGCGGTGAGGTAAAAGATTACTATGTGAAGATATCAGATGCGGCCAGACGCTACATAGAGAGCGCGTTCTCTTTAAAGGCGCCCGAGATGACGACAAAGGAGTTTTTGGCTTCTTTGAGCGGCTCATCAAAATTGCAGACAGCCCACAAGGAACTGTTGGCGGTATTCATGGAAGCATGCGACCTTGTAAAGTTCGCGAAATATAAGCCGGCGATGAACGACATAGACGGCGTATTCAACGCCGCAAAAAAATTTATTGAAGAATCTAAGGACGTTTATATGAATAAAGAGGCCCGGGCTTAAATTATGTTCTTATTCAAAGACCCAGTCATCTTCTGGCTGTTATTGCTGCTGCCCATAGTGCTTCTGGTAGACAGGGGCAGGCGCTCCGGGTCCAGCTTCGTCTTTTCATCGGAAGACTTCGTAAAGGACCTTAAGCCGACCGCGAGAGTGCGGCTGGGTAAATCTCTCATCGTCTTGAGGATAACCGCCATTGCTCTTATGATAATAGCGCTTGCTCGCCCTCAGGCTATCTTAGACGGCTCAAAGGCCGTATCTGAAGGCGTCGATATAGTGCTCGATATAGACACATCCACGAGCATGCTGGCTGAAGACTTCATGCTGGGATCCAAAAGGATAAACAGGTTCGATCTTGTCCGTGAGGTAGTAAAAGATTTTATAAGAAAGAGGAAAGACGACAGGATCGGGATGGTCGCTTTTGCCGCACGCGCTTACACCGTCTGCCCGCTCACCACTGATTATGCGTGGCTGGGTGAGAATCTCGACAGAGTGAGGGTGGGCATGATAGAGGATGCGACCGCGGTAGGTTCTGCTATAGCGAGTTCTATAAATAGGCTGAAGAACAGCAAGACAAAGAGCAAGATCATAATCCTGCTCACCGATGGCGTTAATAACGCCGGTAATATCTCGCCCTTGATAGCCGCTGAAGCTGCAAAAGCCCTGAAGATAAAGATATATGCCATAGCTGTGGGGACTAAGGGTCTCTCGCCGTATCCCATGAAAGATTATTACGGGAGGACCGTTTATAGAAGTATACCCATAGAGATAGACGAGGAGTCATTGAGAAAGATAGCCGATATCACCGGCGGAAAATATTATCTTGCGACCGACACGGAAAAGCTGAGAAATATCTATGACGAGATCAACAGGCTCGAAAGATCGAATATCGAACACTTTGGATACAGGGAGTACAGTGAGCTCTTCTATTATTTTCTTTTGCCGGGCATGATGCTCCTGATCATAGGGATATTCTTGTCCAATACATTATTTTTAAAGGTTCCATAATATGAATTACGCTGACCCGCGGTATATTTCGGTATTCATATTTTCAACTATCTTCCTCGTCCTTTTCTGCGTTTGGGTCATGAAGAGGCGCAGCACTCTGATGGAGCGTTTTGCCGAAAAGAAGATGATAGAGGGGCTCGCGCCGCATTTTAGCGTAGCGCGAAAGGTTTTGAAGATGGCCCTTACGGGCCTGGCATTTCTTCTCTGCATATTCGCCCTGGCGCGGCCGCAGTGGGGCTTTGAATGGCAGGAGGTGAAGAGGACAGGGCTGGATATCCTGATAGGTATCGATGTCTCTAAGAGCATGCTCGCCAGGGACATGAGGCCTACGAGGCTTGAACGCACTAAGTATGCCGTTAAAGACCTGGTAAGAAAGCTAAACGGCGACAGGATCGGCTTAATAGCATTCGCCGGAACTTCGTTCCTGCAATGTCCGCTGACTATAGATTATAACGGTTTTCTTTTAACCCTCGACGATCTTAATACCGATACTATACCAAGGCCGGGTACTTCCATCTCAAGCGCCATAAAAGATGCCATAGAGATACTTAAGGGCGCAGACAAAAAGTTCAAAGTCTTCGTTCTGATAACCGACGGCGAGGAGCTGGAGGGCGATGCGATCAATGCTGCGGGCGAAGCCGCGCAGGCGGGCATTCGCATATATTGCGTTGGTGTAGGCACTGCCGAAGGCGATCTTATTCCCGCAATAGACGGGCAGGGCGAAAGAGGGTATCTTGCAGATAGGTCCGGCCAGATAGTCAAGACGCGTCTTAACGAAGACCTCTTAAAAAAGATTGCTGTTGCTACGGGCGGCAGTTACGTGAGAGCCACGCCAAGCGATTTCGGATTGACGCTTCTTTATGATAAGAGCATATCGAGGCTGGAGAAGCGAGACATAGAAGCAAAGATGAAGAAGCATTATCAGGAACGCTACCAGATATTTTTAGGTATAGCCGTTGCATTCCTGTTGTTAGAGCCGCTTATTTCGGAGAGAAAGAGATGAGACGCTGCATAGTTCTGACAATTACCATTCTGATCATAATCTTTGGCGCGCTTCCGCTATTTGCGTCCACCGCCGCAGATGTAAAACAGGGCAATATGTTGTATAATACCAAAAGATATGATGAGGCGATAAAGGTCTATGACAGCGTTCTTGAAAAAAAGCCCAATGACCCGATACTCAGATTCAATAAGGCAGATGCCTTATACAAAAAGGGTTCTTATAATGCGGCTATAGAGTCTTATAATAAAGCCATTGCTCCGGGTAGCGCCTGGATATTGGCAGATTCGGATTATAATATAGGAAATTCCAACTATAAGATAGGCGCGGCGCGTGCACAGTCTGATATAAGTAAGGCAAAGGATTCTTATGAAACCGCCTTACAGTTCTATAAGCGCGCCATAGACCTGAATCCGGGCGATAAGGACGCAAAATTCAATTATGAATTTGTCGACCAGAAGCTGATGAGCTTGAAAGAGAAAGAAGAGAAGGAGAAGAAGAAAGAGAAGGATCAGAAACAGGATCAGGATAATAAAAAAGACCAAAAAGAGGATAAGGATAACAAAAAAGATCAGAATAAAGATAGTCAGGGCGGACAGGGTAAACAGGATAAGAAAGATCAGAATAATAAGGATCAGAAAGATCAACAACAGAAAGATCAACAACAGAAAGATCAACAACAGAAAGATCAGCAACAGAAAGATCAGCAACAGGATCAGAAACAGAAAGATCAGCAACAGGATCAGAAACAGCAACAAGACCAAAAGCAGCAACAAGACCAAAAGCAGCAACAAGATCAAAAACAACAACAAGACCAAAAACAGCAACAAGATCAAAAACAGCAAGAAGAGCAAAAAAAACAAGAAGAACAAAAGAAGCAAGAAGAAAAGAAAAAACAAGAAGAACAAAAGAAGCAAGACCAGCAGAAGAAAAAAGAGGAGCAAAGAAAGCAGGAAGAACAGAAGCAGCAAGAAGAGCAGAAGAAGCAGCAAGAGGAGCAGAAGAAGCAGCAAGAAGAAGAGAAGAAACAGCAGGAAGATCAGAATAAGCAAGAGGAGAGCCAGCCCAAGCCGCAGGAAGAGAAGGATGGCCAGGCCCTTCAATTTTACGAACAAGGTGAGGGTGAGCGTAGAGATATGACGGAAGAAGAGGCCAAGATGATGCTCGAAGGATATAGAGGTGAGGAAGCCACGGCCCAGTCGATAAGGATGCGGAGAAAACAAGTATCGATGCCTGATCCGGAAAAGGATTGGTAGTTGAAATGAAAAAAGTCTTTATTCTATATATTTTATTGTCCACATTCTTAAGCGCCGTCGCATGCGCCGAAGATATTAAGTTTGAGGCAGCGATAGACAAGAAGAGCGTCGCTATAGGCGAGAGCGCTCAACTCGGCCTTACTTTCTATGGCTCACAGAATATTCCTGCGCCGGATATAGGCAATATAGACGGGTGCGAAGTCCGGTATCTCGGTCCATCCACGATGATGACAGTTATTAATGGGACCGTATCGAACTCTATAACGCATATGTATAAAGTGCAGCCATTAAGATTGGGGAAGTTCCAGTTTGGCCCATTCACATTTAAGTACGAAGGAAATAGTTATAAGTCCAGCATAGCATTCCTGACCGCAACAGAGGAAAAGGCAAGGCCGGAACCCGCAAAAAAGGAAGGCGAAGAGGATATAATAGATTCGCTTGATATAAAGGATAGATTATTCTTAACCCTCAAGCTCGACAAGACGACGGCCTATATAAACGAGGTCGTGCCTGTCACGATCAAGGTCTACGTCAACAGGATGAATGTGAGCGACATACAGCTTCCTATGTTCAATCAGGAAGGTTTTTCAAAAGCGCAGTTCGAGGACCCGAAGCAGTACCGCGAGCGCATGGGAGGATTATTGTATGATGTTCTGGAGTTCAGGACGACGATCTTCGGGACCAGGGCCGGAGATTACAAGCTAGGCCCTGCGACGTTAAAGTGCAATCTCGCTGTAAAGAAGAGGGTGCGTAATATGTCTGCGCTGGACGACGACTTCCTCAATGACAGAGGCGTGAGGGATCCCTATTTTGAGGACTTCTTTACAAGGTATGAGCGTTACCCCGTTGAGTTAAAATCGGATGAGGCTAATCTTGTGCTACTGGCGCTTCCGCAGGAAGGCAGACCGGAAGATTTCTCAGGTGCGGTGGGCGACTATCAATTCATATATTCGGCAGGCCCAAAAAAGGTGAAGGTCGGTGATCCAGTTACTCTCAGAATGGAGATAAACGGAACGGGCAATTTTAATACGGTGATAATCCCGAAATTAGATAATACGGAAGGCTTCAGAGTATACGAGCCGCAGATAAAGACGGAACCCGGCAGGAAAACGTTCAAGCAGGTCCTGATCCCTGAATCAGACAAGATCTATCAGACACCCAAAGCCATATTCACTTACTTCGATCCCGAGAAGAAGATGTATAAGACCATCACGCAGGAGCCTGCGCCATTGCAGGTAGAGAAGATTCCTGAATCGCCCGCTCAAGTAATAGGGCAAACGCCCGCTATTCCTCAAGCTACATCTCTGACCCTCGAACGCCCTCCCGAAGAGAAGAGAGAGGACACCCAGCCTCAAGGAGACATTTTATACATAAAGGAGTCGATGGGCAGCGTTCAAAGAAGAGATTCCGAAGTCTACAGGAACATATTTTTTCTTCTTATATTCCTGATCCCATTTTTGGTCCTGATAATATTCTATATAATTTATGCAAAACAGGACCGCCTTAAGCGCGATACGAGATATGCCCACAGAACGGAAGCTTTTAAGAATATGCGCAAGGAATTTTTTGAATTAAAACACCGTTTAAAATCAAACGATTCAAAAGGTTTTTATGAGACGTTATTCAAAGCCATCCAGGATTATCTTGGGGGCAGGCTCTATATACCTGTGGCCGGGCTGACCTTCGATACGGTCGAGCCTGTGCTCAGATCAAAGGGCGTGGGCCCGGAAGCGCTGAACAAGATAAAGAATATATTCAGCATATGTGATAGGGCAAAGTTCGCTCTTATAGATGCGGATACGCTCTTGATGAAGGATGATATGAAGACCTTAGAAGAGATAATACGGGAACTGGAAAGATTTAAGATATGAAGAAGACGATAATGATATTGGTATTTCTGGCATCTTCGGTTAATCTTGCTCTTTCAGCAGAAGACGCGCAAGATCCTCGCGGCCTGTTCTATAAAGCCAACTCGCTTTATGAGCAGAGAGAATATGAAAAAGCTTCCGAGGAGTATGCAAAGATATTGAATATTGATTCTGAAAGCGGTCCGCTATATTTCAATATAGGGAATACCTTCTTCAAGATGGGAAAGATCGGATATGCCATACTTGCATACAAAAAAGCTCAAAGGCTGATGCCGGGGGACGGCGACCTTAAGTCAAACCTCGCTTATGCCCAGTCGCTGACAGAGGATTCCGCCCTTCAGTTACCGAGCCAGAATAGAGTAGCATGGTTTTTCAAGTTTCCGTTCAGGGAATACAGCCTGAATACGGTATCTATCATATTGATAGCTTTATACATTATGCTCATGGTGATGTTGTTGGCTGGTATTATATATCCGGCATTTAAGCGTCGCATGGCCATATTATTCTATCCTTTGCTAATAGGGTTTTTCTTAACGCTTGGAGCCTTTATTATCAGATATTATAACGAGGAGATACTCAGCCATGGTGTAGTGGTTGCCAAGGAGGCCGAGTGTAAATACGAACCTATTGATAAGTCTAACAACTATTTTACGCTGAAAGAGGGGCAGGAGGCGCTTGTGCTGAAGACAAGGTCAGGTTGGAGGCGCATAAGAAGGCTTGATGGAAAGCTGGCTTGGGTGAAGAGCGATGCGGTTGAAGAGATTGACTAAAATGCGCCGTATATGATATATTAATGTACTTATAATGACAAATAACAAGAATATCTCGGTCATAGGTGATGGAGGCTGGGGCACAACCCTGGCCATATTGCTTTCCGGTAAAGGACACAATGTCACGCTCTGGGGAGCATTCCCGGAATATGTGGAAACGGTTAAGGCTAAAAGAGTTAACACAAAATTTCTACCCGGGATAAAGATACCCCACGAAGTAAATATTACTTCATCCCTTAATGAAGCGATTGAGGGCAATGATGTGGTCGTACTGGCAGTCCCTTCTCAGTACATGAGGAGCGTGTTGACAAGGCTCACGCCGTATAAATTGTCCGGTAAGGTATTTGTGAGCGTCACCAAGGGCATCGAGAATAAGACGTTAAAGCGAATGTCGGAGATAGCGTATGAGCTTCTTGGAAAGATAGAGATATGCGTCCTTTCCGGGCCATCGATAGCGCATGAAGTGGCGCAGGGTAGCCCTGCAACGCTGGTGGTATCTTCCGGCAATTTAGCTCTTGCAAAAGATGTTCAGGATCTATTTATAACGGACCGTTTCAGGATATATACTAATGACGATATGGTCGGGGTGGAGCTGGGAGGTTCGCTGAAAAATATCATAGCCATTGCAGCGGGCATCTGTGACTCTCTGGGTTTCGGCACGAACGCAAAAGCAGCCCTTCTCACACGCGGCCTGATAGAGATGGCGCGCCTCGGAGTCGCCATGGGGGCAAAGAAGGATACTTTTTACGGGTTGAGCGGACTCGGTGACTTGACGACGACCTGTATAAGCAAATACAGCAGGAACCATCATTTCGGGGAAGAGATCGGCAAAGGAAAGTCGTTGAAAGAGGTTTTGAAAGAGACCGAGATGGTGGTGGAGGGTGTGGCTACTACAGAATCTGCGTATGAGTTGGCTAAAAAATATAATGCACAGATGCCGATAATAAGCGAGATATATAAGGTGCTCTACGAGAATAAGGACCCCAAAAAAGGAGTTCACGACCTTATGACTCGCTCACCCAGAGAAGAAGGTTTTTATTAAAAGGTAGCGGCAAAGAATTTGCGCTTTCGGGACGTGGCTCAGCCCGGCTAGAGCACTTGCTTGGGGTGCAAGGGGTCGACGGTTCAAATCCGTCCGTCCCGACCAGTACAAATTTTTTGCCGATATCGTAAATTAAGGTACAGGATATGAAGAAGATAAATATAGGTCTGATAGGGTTTGGCAAGATCGGCAGTGGGGTGATAAAAGCGCTCCGGTCAAAGAAGTCTTTTTTAAAGGAGAAGAGCGGGGTTGATATAAATATCGTGCGGATATGCGATAAGGATATTAAGTCGAAGCGCCCTGTCACGGTCAACAAGTCTCTCCTGACCAAGTCCTTGGGGAAGGTCCTGTATGACCCAAAAATACATATTGTAGTTGAGCTTATGGGAGGCATACGTCCCGCGAAGGACGTGATAATGGAGGCCCTCCGAAGCGGAAAACACGTTGTGACCGCCAATAAAGCCCTTCTCGCCGACAGCGGAAATGAAATATTCAGTCTGGCTAACTCACTCTCTCTTAATGTCGCCTTTGAGGCAAGCGTCGGCGGCGGTATCCCCATAATAAAATCGCTTAAGGAAGGGTTCATCGCCAACAGGTTCGATCTTGTTTATGGCATAGTGAACGGTACCAGCAACTTCATATTGACCAAGATGGCGGAAGGGTCCGTGAGTTTCAGGGATGCGCTAAAGATCGCTCAGGAGAAGGGTTATGCCGAACAGGATCCGGATCTTGATATAAGCGGTATGGACTCTGGCCATAAATTGAGCATCCTGGCGTTTTTAGCGTTCGGCGTATCGGCCAAACCTTCCGACATTTATACCGAAGGTATCACAGAAATAGAATCCCACGATATAGAATACGCCAAAGAGTTGGGCTATTCAGTCAAGCTTCTTGCGATAGCCAAAAGATCAGGAGATTCTGTAGAGTTAAGGGTCCATCCCACGATGATCCCTAAGAGCCACTTGCTGGCAAATGTCGGGGGCGTCTATAACGCCGTATTCGTAAAGGGAGATCTGATAGGAGAGAATCTCTTTTACGGAGAGGGGGCGGGTGCTCTTGCGACTTCAAGCGCCGTGGTCAGCGATATTATTGGCATAGCCCAGCAGGTCTCTTGCTGCGGCAAGGTTACCGGGCCCATGGCTTTCAGAAAAGACGTTAAAGATATAAAAGATATAGCGAATATCAAGACCAGGTTCTATATGAGGTTCTCCGCTATAGATAAGCCGGGTGTTCTGGCGAAGATATCCGGGATATTAGGTAAACATAATATAAGCATAGCCAGCGTTACTCAAAAAGAGAAGAAGAGCTCCAGCATAGTGCCGATAGTGATGATGACTCATGAAGCTCTTGAGCTCGATATGGCAAAGGCTCTGAAAGAGATTGATAGCTTAAGCGCAATAAAGAAGAAGACCGTAAAAATAAGGATCGAGAGCTGATATGTGGAAGGGTCTTATAAAAGAGTACGGTAAGTATCTTCCGGTTTCATCGAAGACTCCCATAATAAGTTTAAATGAAGGCAATACGCCTTTAATATATGCTTGCCATATAAGCGAAATGATAGGCGTCGATGCAGAGGTCTATCTTAAATATGAGGGATTGAATCCAACCGGATCTTTTAAAGATCGGGGTATGACCATGGCCATATCCAAAGCTGTGGAGGAAGGCTCCAAAGCTGTGATGTGCGCATCTACAGGGAACACATCGGCCTCGGCCGCGGCTTATGCGGCAAGGGCGGGCATTAAGTGCATAGTTCTTATACCCGAAGGAGCTATCGCTTTAGGCAAGCTTTCACAAGCCCTCATCCACGGAGCAAAGGTCATAGCCATAAAAGGAAATTTTGATGAGGCCCTGGAACTGGTAAAAGATATAACCCTAAAATATCCTATTACTTTGGTGAATTCATTGAATCCTTACAGGATAGAAGGGCAGAAGACCGGCTCTTTTGAAATATGCGATTCTTTGAATGACGCGCCGGATTATCATGCTATACCGGTAGGCAACGCAGGCAATATCACCGCTTACTGGAAAGGCTATAAGGAGTATAAAGAAGCAAAGATATCTAAAAGACTGCCCAAGATGCTTGGGTTCCAGGCTGAAGGCTCGGCCCCTATAGTTTTAGGCCATCCCGTAAAGGACCCGAAGACAATAGCGACCGCTATAAAGATAGGTAATCCCGCAAGCTGGAAGCAGGCCGAAGCCGCCCGTGATGAATCCGGCGGGCTTATCGATAAAGTCACCGACGACGAGATATTATCCGCTTATAAAATACTTGCTTCCAAAGAGGGCGTCTTCGTAGAACCGGCAAGCGCCGCAAGCGTAGCGGGAATACTGAAATTGGCCGCGAAGGGATACTTTAAGGGTTCGAAGGCGCGTATCGTCTGCGTCCTGACCGGCCACGGGCTTAAGGATCCGGATAGAGCGATCGCAAGCGTCGAGAAGCCGGTGACTTTAGCGCCCAAAGTCGATCTGATATTGAAGGAGATAGGGCTATGAAGATAGCTATCTTAGTCGGCGACGGGATGAGCGATCATCCTATCCAGGAGCTCGGCAACAAGACGCCTCTTGAAGTAGCGAAGATCCCGAACATGAATGAGATCGCCAAGAATGGCATGATAGGGCTCGTCAAGACCGTGCCGCGGGGAATGAAGCCGGCCAGCGACATAGCGAATCTTTCAATATTGGGGTACGATCCCAAGACTTACTATACCGGCCGCGGGCCGCTTGAGGCCGCAAATATAGACGTCGAAGTAGCGGAGGGAGAGATAGCGTTCAGGTGTAATCTGATAACGGCAAATAACGATATTATGTCTGACTACAGCGCCGGCCATATAAGCGACAAAGAGTCTAAGACGCTTATGGAACACCTCGATAAAAGACTCGGGAACGAGCGGATAAAGTTTTACCATGGAAAGAGCTACAGGAATCTCGTGGTGATAAAGACGAGGTCGAGAGATGATCTTAACGGCCTCATGAAGACTTCCTGTACTCCGCCGCACGATATAACCGGCAAGAATATCTCAAAGCACCTCCCAAAAGGAAAGGGCTCGAGCCTTTTGTTAAAACTTATGCAGGATTCATGCGCCGTATTGGAAAAAGATGATATCAACAGGGTAAGGGTCGACTTAAAAGAGAACCCGGCAAATATGATATGGCTCTGGGGGCAGGGAACTAATCCTAATATGCCGAGCTTCAAAGGAATGTTTGGGTTGGACGGCGCGGTCATATCCGCAGTAGATCTGGTTAACGGCATAGGCAAGCTGGTAGGCCTTGAGCTTATACAGGTTCCGGGCGCAACCGGTTATTATGATACGAACTATAAGGGTAAGGGAGAGTACGCGGTAAACTCATTGAAGAAAAAGGATTTTATATTTGTGCACGTGGAGGCGCCGGACGAAGCTGGTCATAACGGGGATATGAGAGAAAAGATCAAGGCGATAGAGAATTTTGACAAATATGTGGTCGGGGCGGTATGGAAATTCCTTAAGGGGTCGGGAGATTACAGGATAATGGTCCTTTCCGACCATGCCACGCCGGTAGCTTTGCGCACTCACGTATCGGATCCAGCCCCTTTTGTAATGGCCGGAAAGGGCGTGAGGCATAATGGTTTTCCAGCGTATAGTGAAAGCAATGCAAAACTAGGCAATGTGATATTCAAGTCAGGCTCGGATCTGACCAACGATCTTATTAAAAACCAGAGGTTATAGTTCCATGTCAAAAGGGGTAATCGTACAGAAATACGGCGGCACAAGCGTGGCCGATATAGCGCGCATACAGAATGTCGCCAAAAGAGTAGTAGAGACTAAGCGCTCGGGGTACGATGTAGTGGTAATAGTCTCCGCGCTAGGCCACACAACCGATGAGCTGATAGATCTGGCGCTTAAGATCACCACGAATCCTCCCGACAGAGAGCTGGATATGTTGATATCGACCGGAGAGCAGGTCTCAAGCGCTCTTCTGGCCATGGCCATAGATAGGTTGGGAGTAGAGGCAATATCGTTCACCGGCGCCCAGGTGGGGATAATCACCGATAATTCTTTCACAAAAGCGCGCATCATCGACATAAACGCAAAGCGAATAAGTGAGGAGCTCGAAAAGGGCAAGGTCGTAATAGTGGCGGGTTTCCAGGGCGTAAATATAAAACAGGATATAACCACCCTGGGGCGCGGGGGATCAAATCTCACCGCAGTCGCTCTCGCCAAGGTGATAGACGCCGTGATGTGCGAGATGTATACCGACGTTGAGGGCGTCTTTACGGCCGATCCGCGCATAGTGAAGGATGCCCGCAAGATAAATAAGCTGAGCTATGAGGAGATGTTCGAGCTCGCGTCGTTAGGGGCGCAGATCCTGCAGCCGCGGTCGATCGAATTCGCGATGAAATTCGGCGTACCGATACACGTCAGATCTTCGTTCTCTAAGCATAGCGGCACGATAATATCTAAGGAGGTTAAGACCATGGAACATATAGTAGTTTCCGGAGTTGCTTTAAATAAAGACGAGGCCAAGGTCACTATCTGTGATGTTCCCGATAAGCCGGGTATCGCGGCCAAGATATTCAAACATCTGGCCAAAGAGAGCATAAATGTAGACATGATCATACAGAACGTTTCGCGGACCGGCTCTACGGACCTGTCATTCACTGTGCCTGCTGGAGATCTTAACAAGACGATAAAAGTATCCAATTCAATTGCCGGAAAAGTCGGAGCGGGCGATGTTACGGTCGATAAGGATATAGCTAAGGTATCTATAGTGGGTATCGGCATGCGCAGCCACTCGGGCGTAGCGGCAAATATGTTTGAGGCTCTCGCCGACAAAAAGATCAACATAGAGATGATATCGACGAGTGAGATCAAGATATCTTGCGTGGTCAAGAAGAGCCTCGGCGAAGCGGCTGTAAGGGCGATCCACGATAAGTTCAAGCTGGGGAAGGCTAAGAAATAGCGGGGACTCTTATGAAGATAGAACTATACGATACCACTTTACGTGATGGCGCGCAGTCGGAGGGAGTATCTTTCTCCGTGGCTGATAAGTTGAAGATATGCGCCAAACTCGATGAGCTGGGAGTCGATTTTATAGAAGGCGGATGGCCCGGAGCCAATCCGAAAGACGCCCAGTTCTTTAAAAAGGCGAAGAGCTTAAAATTGCGCAACTCGGAAGTAGTAGCTTTCGGAAGCACTTGCCACGCCAATACCAAGGCTAGCATGGACGCGGTGCTTAAAGGGCTTCTTTTGGCCGGCACGAAGCATATCACCATTTTCGGAAAGAGCTGGGATCTTCATGTTAAAGATGTCCTTAAAGTAGATCTTAATGAAAATCTTAGGATGATCTCCGATTCCGTGAGTTTCTTAAAGAGTAAGGGTAAAAGAGTATTTTATGACGCCGAGCACTTCTTCGACGGATATAAAAGCAACAAAGAGTATGCGCTAAAGACGCTTAAAGCTGCACAGGATGCCGGCGCCGAAAGGATAATCTTATGCGATACCAACGGCGGCACCGTGACCACCCAGGTCTTTGAGATCGTCGAAGAGGTAAGGTCGGTGATGACTACTCCTATAGGCATACATGCGCATAATGACTGCGAGATGGCGGTAGCCAATTCCATAGCGGCGGTCCAGGCCGGAGCTGTGCAGGTGCACGGCACCGTAAACGGATACGGAGAGCGATGCGGGAACGCCAACCTGATCTCGGTCATCGCGGCGCTTAAGCTGAAGCTTGGGATAGATTGCGTTTCGGATATAGCTTTAAAGGAGCTTGCGGAAACAGCGCACTTTGTGGCAGAGATATCGAATATGAAGCTGCAGGATAATCAGCCCTTCGTGGGCTCCAGCGCCTTCGCTCACAAAGCGGGCGTCCACGTGAATGCCATATTGAAGAATCCGAAGACTTATGAACATATAGATCCGACGAGCGTCGGGAACCGCAGGAGACTGCTCGTCTCCGAGCTATCAGGAAAGTCCACCATCATAAAGAAGGCCCAAGAGATGGATCTTGGTATCGGTAAGAATACCGAGAAATCTAAAAAGATATTGAAGACCCTGCAGCTCCTGGAGAGCAAGGGATACCATTTTGAGGCCGCGGAAGCGTCCCTGGAGCTATTGATAAAGCGCGTCATGAAGACTTTCAAGGATTTCTTTGAGCTCGAGGACTTCAGGGTTATCATAGAGAAGCGAAAAGGCGGCAAGATGTCGTCCGAAGCGACCATTAAAGTCAAGGTAGGTAAAGAGGTCGAACATACGGCGTCACTCGGGGACGGACCTGTCAATGCTCTCGACAGCGCTTTACGTAAAGCTCTCAAGAAGTTCTATCCTAAACTGGCCGAGATGCACCTGACGGACTATAAAGTGCGTGTTCTGGATGAGAAAGAGGGGACTGCGGCGCGCGTGAGAGTCCTCATTCAGTCACAGGATCAGACAGACTCCTGGTGGACCATCGGAGTGTCTGAGAACGTCGTTGAGGCGTCATGGGAAGCGCTGGTGGATTCCATCGAGTATAAGCTACTTAAGGACTCTAAAAAAAGCAGCGGGTAAATTGTGAAAGGCTATAATATGAGATGGGTTGCTATCGTATCAGTCATTCTATTGTGCGGATGTTCGGCGACGCAAGTGAGACAGGAGTTTTTCGGATATTCCATGAACGATGTCAAGAATTCCAGGAGTAAGCAGGTGCGGGACTTTGATATGAGTGCGGCCGATTGCATCGTTAAGATAAAAGATGTATTGCAGGATATGCAGGCTATCGCGCGGGAGGACGAGAGGAACCAGTATATAGTCGCCGATAATTTTGAGGGAGTATTCCGCTCTACGATAGACACCACCCAGGTGGGCATACTGGTGACCTCTATATCTGATAAAAAATGCAGGGTGGAAGTGGCATCCGAAAATATAGACCTGGCCGCATTCGTGGCCAATGAAATATCTATCAAGGACAGGCCAAAAAAAGGCATACTCTTCACAAAGAAGATCATATAAGGGGGTCGTATATGATAAAGAATATCACGCTCGGAGAAGAGATAACGATAACTACCAAGAATAAGGTCGGTATCTTGGCGGACGTTTCGAAGATGCTCAGCCTAAAAGGGATAAATATAGAGGCGGCGCTGGGCTATGAGGTTGGGCCCATAGCGAAGCTATTGGTCGTGACCAACGCCAACCTTGTAATAGTGAACGAGCTGAAGAAGATGAAGTATAAGTCCGTAAAGGAGACTGAAGTGCTTCTGGTGGATCTTGATAATAAACCCGGTGCTTTAAAAGTGGTCTCAACCGAGATGAAAGAGAATAAGATAGATATCAAATACGTCTACTTAACGCCTTGTACATGCGTGACCAAGGGCTCTTCGAGAATGGTCCTGCAGACCAGCGACAACGAAAAAGCTATGGCGGTATTAAGCAAGTATATCGGCGGATAAGAAAATTTATGCGTGAATTGGATAAGGCGTACGATCCCCACAGGTGCGAAGACGCTATATATAAGAACTGGGAAGATAAAGGTTATTTCCGCGGTAGATCAGACCAATCAAAAAAGCCATACTCAATAGTAATTCCACCTCCCAATATCACAGGTATTCTTCATATGGGGCATGCCTTGAACAATACCATACAGGACATTCTCATAAGATTTAACCGCATGAAGGGCTTTGAGGCCGAGTGGATGCCCGGCACGGATCATGCCGGTATAGCGACCCAGAACGTCGTTGAAAAGAAGCTCGCAAAAGAGGGTGTGAAACGACAGGACCTCGGCAGGGATAAATTCGTCGAGGAAGTTTGGAAATGGCGGCAGGATTACGGCTCTACTATAATAAGGCAGCTTAAAAAACTGGGTTGCTCCTGCGATTGGGACAGGACGCGCTTCACCATGGATGAAGGGCTGTCCGAAGCGGTCCTCGAAGTCTTCGTACGGCTTTATAAGAAAGGCCTTATATATAGAGGTAACTATATCATCAACTGGTGCCCGCGCTGCCAGACGGCCTTATCGGACGAAGAGAGCCAGCATAAGGATGTCGA
>CAYVCD010000015.1:9312-21860 GCA_964450115.1 uncultured Planctomycetia bacterium | reverse complement strand
GCGCTCGGGTATGAGATGACGCCCGATTATCATGAGCGGACCCGGCTGCAGGGATTCAGCAACTTTTTCGCTCAAATTGCCTGGCTTGTCGCGCCCTGGTTCTTCGCGCTTATGAATAACAAGGCCATGTTCACAGATATCGTCCATGGAGCGCGCTCTATCGCTATCGCGGTCGGAGTTTTTATCGCGGTCGGCGGCATACTTCCTGCTATCTTCAACAAAGAGCGTTTCGGTAAGTTGGCGAAGCCCAAGAAAGGGGAGGGGAGTTTTGTTGTAATAAAAAACCTCCTGAATAGCTGCGCGGAGTCTTTAAAGTGCCGTCCCTTTGTTAAGCTTATCGCGGTAACATTCCTGATCTTTAACGGATTCATGCTCGCTTCCGCTTTCACGCTCTATGTTATCGTCTACTATGTTTATGGCGGCGATTGGGGAAAAGGCGGCACATTGCTTGGTTGGTTTGGAACGGCAAGTTCTCTTTGCACGCTGGTCGCCATCTCCCTGACTACCTGGATCTCCTCGAAGCTCGGGAAGCGTAAAACATTTTTGATCGCCATGAGCCTTGCCATTATAGGTTATGCCTTGAAATGGGTAGGGTATAATCCACAGCACCCCTATTTGCTGATGATCGCCGTTCCGTTCCTGGCATTTCACCTGGGAGCGCTCTTCACAATGGTTCCCTCTATGGTCGCCGATGTATGCGATCTGGATGAATTGAATTGCGAAAAACGCAGGGAAGGTATGTTCAGCGGTATTTACTGGTGGATACAAAAACTCGGACAGGCAGGCGCTTCGGTACTTGCCGGAGTGCTCCTTAATGTGACAGGTTTTAATATAGCGTTAGGCGCTGCTCAAAAAACGCAGACTTTATTTTACATGAGGCTCTGCGATATCGGTATTCCGATCGTATCTACCTTGATCGCTATCTTCATTGTTATGACCTTTGACATCTCAGAGTCTAAAGCCTATGAGATTCGTGTGCAGGTCGAAAGACGTAGAGGAGAAAGACGCAAAGAAGAGAGAGAAAGAGAAGATAGGGAAGAGAGAAGAGCAAAGTAGCGATATAAGCTCCAATGACAATAAAAAAGTTGCTTTCATTAGCCATATTCGCAGGCTTAGTATTTGCCGGCTGCGCCAATCAGAGCTCCAAACTACAGAATGGCGAAGTGGTCGTATGGCACTGGATAGTCGATAAGGCCGATGTTTTTAACGCCCTCGCCCTGGAGTATAAAAAAGAGACCGGTGTAAACGTAAGATTTGAATTGTACGCGCCTACTCCGGCGTACGCATCCAAGATAATAGCCGCCGCCCAGACGATGAAGTTCCCCGATATATACGGCATCCTCATGGAGATGAAGCAATTCGCGTCTTTGATAAAGTCCGGGCACGTTATGGACCTTACCCCTTATATGGAGGAGAATAACGGAGCTTGGAGATCGACCTTCTATAAAAGCGGGCTGGCGATGAATACCTTCCAGGAGGATAATCAATATCAGGTGAAGCCAGGGATATACGGCGTTCCTATTGACCTCAATAATGTCCAATTCATCTACAATCTCGAACTGCTCAAAAAGGCCGGCTGGGATAGATCCAGACTTCCGTCAACATGGGATGAGTTTATCGCCCTAGGCGGAATGCTTAAAAAGGCCGGCATACCCGGCCTCGTGAGCGGCTGGGGAGAGCAGTGGATGATACATTGTCTTGCCGATAATTTCGCATGGAATATCATGGGAAGAGAAAAAGTATTGGCGACCATAAAGGGCGAGGTCCCTTATACGGATCCCTCGTGGAAACAGGTATTAGGCCTCTTCGCCCAGATGAGGGACTCGGGCCTTCTTTCCAGAGGGATCGTCACGATGATAAATAAAGAAGCCGAACAGACCTTCGCTAACGAAAGAGCCGCGATCGCTTTCAACGGCTCATGGTGCGTAAACATTTATGCAAGCATGAATCCGGAATTACGTTATGCCGTAGCGCCGCCGCCAAGAGTAAATCTCGAAAGGCCCATGGAAATATGGGGAGGCGCTACAGACCTTGTCGTAAATGACCGCTCGCCCGTTAAAGAGGAAGCGGTAAATTTTTTAAAGTGGCTTACCCAGTATAAACAGCAATGCTATCTGGCCAAAGAGACGCACAATATCCCTTCTAACAGCGCCTGCGCCAGTATCCTCGAGGGCCCTATAACTCAATTCGCCCGCGGCATGGATAATGCGGTCCATCCGCGTTTCTTTCCGGTAGAGGAGTTCCCGCTCGTAACTGAAGCATTTGATAAAGGCATACAATCCATAATAATAGGCGAAGCGACGCCCGACGAAGTCGCCGAAAAGGTGCAGCAGATCAAGATGGAAGAGATAAAGAAAGCCGAAAGATTCAAGGCTTTAAGAGAAAAAGAGGCGAGATGAACTTGATCCTTTCGCGTTTCAAGAAGATAGGCCCCGGCTACTTATTCGTAATGCCGGCTTTCATAATGCTCTGCTTTTTCTACGTATATCCTTTTTTCAAAGTGCTGCAGTTGAGTCTCTACGAATGGGACGGCATCTCTTCTAATATGATCTTCGTGGGCCTTGACAATTTCCGCGACATAATCTTTTCCAACCCTCCCTGGTGGCAGAGTATGTGGCACGCCGTCTATATAACTCTTTTAGCTCTCGTATTTCAAAATGGCCTTGCGCTCATCCTGGCGCTCATGGTCGACAGGGGCATAAAATACGGCCATATCTACAGGGTCATATTCTTCCTGCCGCCCGTTCTTTCCGGGATAGTCGTCGGGCTCATATGGAACTGGATATTTAACGGTAACTACGGATTATTGAACCACTGGCTTTCGCAGATGGGCCTTGGGAACCTCTCTAGAAGCTGGCTGGCAGATCCAAGAACAGCGCTTACAGCCGTGGCCGTAATACATATGTGGAAAGGTTTCGGATGGGCCTTCATAATACTTCTGGCGGGGCTGCAGAATATCCCGAGAACTCTCTATGAGGCGGCCCGCATCGACGGCGCTAATAACTGGAATACATTTAAACACGTTACGGTGCCGCTCATGACACCGGTATTCGTGCTCGTCATGGTGC
This sequence comes from uncultured Planctomycetia bacterium, assembly GCA_964450115.1. Lineage (GTDB taxonomy): Bacteria > Omnitrophota > Gorgyraeia > 2-01-FULL-45-10 > 2-01-FULL-45-10 > 2-01-FULL-45-10. The sequence continues at coordinate 18,792 of CAYVCD010000015.1, read as the reverse complement.
TGACGGTCCTGGGCACAATGCAGATCTATGATATAGTGGTTTCAACCACCGGCGGCGGACCGGGATATCATACCGAAGTCCCGGTAAGCAGGATCCTGTCCCGGATGTTAAATTCTTCGCAGTTCGGTTACACCTGCGCCATGGGCCTTGTATTCGGCGCGGTTTTGGTGATATTGTCCATTGCGCATATGAAAATGTCCAGGGCCATTAAGCATACTTAAGAGGTGTTTTAGAGTGGGACGTAAAATAAATAAATATATAGTAAAGGATCTCACCGCCAGGCTGGGATCGCATATAGTGCTGATACTTGTCTCGATAACATGCGTATTTCCTCTTTTATGGATGCTCTCCTCAAGCCTCAAGACGCAGCAGACGATATTCAGGAACATGAATCTTTGGCCCGGCATATTCCACTGGGAGAATTACATGGTCGCCTGGACGAGAGGCGGATTTGGCGTCTACTTCCTGAACAGCGTCTTCTATACCGTGACTGTCGTCAGCGGCCTGATCCTCGTAGCGTCGCTGGCGGCTTACGCGTTTTCCAGGCTGGAATTCAAAGGGAAGAATATCATATATTCCATCTTCCTTGCCGCTATGATAGTGCCGATCCCCGGCGCGTTCGTGGCGTTTTATGTGCTGCTTGTAAAACTGGGACTGGTCAACACGCGGTTAGGGTACATCCTGCCGCAGATAAGCATAGGATTGTCTCTCGCCATATATATACTCAAGACTTTCTTTGACGAGATCCCGAAAGAGATCGAGGAATCGGCCGAGGTTGACGGCTGTTCTATAATGGGGATATGGTGGCACATAGCCATGCCGCTGGCGAAGCCCGCGATAGCGGTCATCGTTATCTTTAATGCCCTCGCGGTATGGAACGAATATATCCTCGCGATGATCATCCTTCAGGACAAAGCGAAGATACCGCTACAGCGCGGCCTTATGATATTTCAAGGCGCGCATTTTACGGAGTATTCACTCCTCATGGCCGGCATCACTATATCGGTGATCCCGATCATCGTGATGTACCTTTTCATGCAGAGATACATCATAGAGGGAATAACGGCAGGCGCGGTGAAAGGTTAAAAAAATACTATGAGATACGTAAAAATTTTAAGCGTAATTTTTATTTTGGCGATTGCCGGCGCAAGCGTTTCCTGCACTGCGCAGGAAGCCGCAAAACAGGACGTCGTAGAGACGGAAGTCGCGGCCCCGGAGGCAGTGGCCCCGGAAGTCGCGGCCCCGGAGGCGTCAAAGTACGACTTCTCGGACTCCTCGCACTGGAACCTTACGGTGAGCGCATGGGAGCACCTGGCGGAAAAGGATTTTGAAGGCGTAGACGCTTACGCCCGGAAATGCATAGAGCTTTATGAAGAGAAGGCCCTGATCGAGTCGCGCGACATGAAGGCCTTTTTGCGGTTCGGCCATGAAGACGAGAGCGCCATGGTGAACGACGTGGCCACGTCACATTATATCATCGGCGAAGCCCTGATGAGGCAGGCCAAAGGTGATGAGGCGATAAAGGAATTCAATTATGTTATCGAGAACTATCCTTACGCGCAATGCTGGGATCCCAAAGGATGGTTCTGGAAGGTCGCAGAGGTGAGTACCAAGAATATCGAAAAGATAAATAAGGCGAAGGAGACCGTCAATTGAGAAAAGCATTTTTCATATCCGCGTTTATCTTCGCGATCCTGGCGGCGATCGTGTTATGGGGCTTCCGGAAGTCCGTTTCGGTCCTGATGCCGCAGGCGCAATTTGCTCTGTATGACGACGGGCTTGAGCAAGTGGTCGATTATGCGAACTATGGCGTCTTTGAGAACGAAGGTAAGGTAGATTACAGGTATAAGATCACGGACAGGCCGGGTCTTGCGGCCGCGGTAGGCGAAGGCGTCTGGCCGAACACGCAGGCCTACAAAGATCCGGTATATAAAGAACTGCTTAAAGATAACAAGTTAAACGGCGACCAGTGGAGCTTCATAGGTACCGATGATCCAAAGCTGTCATTCTATAAGTGGGCCACGCTTAGCGGCGAGACCGCCGGCGTAAAACAATTTTATACTTCACTGGCTCTTGAAGAGGGCCTCCTGACAGCTCAGGCGATAAAGGGATATTTCAGCGTTATAGCAAATCAGCCAAAGACCGTGAGCTTCACCTACTGGAACACGCCGTGGTATCCTTCGGTGGCGTGCGCCACCAATATAAGGTATCTCACCAGGAAATACCCCTTGCTTGGGATGAAGCTGGTCGACGAAGATATACGAATAGAGAATGGTTTCGACCAGGATCCGGCAAACGATATATTCTATATCACCCCCGGCCGCGTAGTAGAGTGTAAGCCCAGGGAGTTGTTGGAAATAAAGGACTATTCGAGATTAAACGACGTCAAGAGAAGGATCGGCGGAACACATGTCGCGCTTTTACAGTATGCCAGCGGCGACTGGCAGTTTGAGGTGGACGGTAAACCGTTTATGCTGAGAGCCGTAGCTTATGCTCCGACGAAAGTAGGTGAAAGTCCGGACGAGGGCACATTGACCGACTGGACGAGATCAGGGTTTGATCCGTACAAGGTCTGGGTGGACGCAAATCGCAACAATATACAGGACCCGGACGAAAAGAACGTCGGGGATTTTAAGCTGATGAAAGATATGGGCGTCAATGCCATAAGAGTATACGATCACGAGGCAAATTCCAATAAGGATATGTACGCCGACCTCTACAAAAGTTACGGCATCATGGTGGTGATGGGAGACCTTCTCGGGACCTACTCTATAGGAAGCGGGGTCAGCTGGTACCGCGGTACCAATTACGCCGACCCGATCCAACAGGAGAGGCTAAAGGCGCGCGTTCGCAAGATGGTCGAGGCCTATAAGGATGAACCGTATATCTTGATGTGGATGCTCGGCAACGAAACCAATTATGGAGTGGCAAACAGCTCGAAAAGATTCCCCAGGCCCTTTTATAGTTTTGTGAATGAAGTGGCGAGGATGATAAAAGAGATCGATCCGGACCATCCGGTAGCGTTATGTAACGGCGACACTCTCTACCTCGATATCTTCTCCGAGCTCTGTCCCGACGTGGATATTCTCGGGATGAATAGCTATAGAGGGTGGCATGGTTTCGGGATGTGGCAGGATGTAAAGAGATTGTCGGGCAAGCCGGTCATAATCACCGAATTTGGCGCTCCAGCCTACTTGGAGGGACGTTCGGGCGCCGATGCGGAGGAGGCCCAGGCTGAATATCACAGAGGCGCCTGGAGCGACATTCTTTACAATACCGCCGGATATGGCGCTGGCAACGCGCTGGGCGGGATAGTATTTGAATGGGTCGATGAGTGGTGGAAGGCGTACGAGCCGAACCTGCACGATACGCACAAGCAGTGGCCGGGGCCCGTTAAGGGAGGATGGTTCTATGAAGAGTGGCTGGGGTTGACGTCGCAGGGTGACGGCAAGCACAGTCCTTACTTAAGGCAGCTCAGGAAGGGCTACTATGCCTATAAGGATATGTGGAACCCGGATATTGTTGGCAAATTACGAAGATTATGGTATAATATTGTCGTTTATATGTGTTCCTAAAAAGAAAGGGAGATGGGAGAATATGAGGAAGCTGATCTGCAGTTTAATAGCAGTAGCGTTCTTTGCCATGCCGTTAATGGCACAGACGGATGAAGCAGTCGATGAAAAAGTAGAAGAGGTTGTTTCGGTGGTCGCAGAGGAGGCCGGAGCGGCACCGACAACGGTAACGACCACAATAACGACAACGGCTCCGGCGGTGGTTCCGGCTGTGACTCCGGTGGCGACGCCTCCGGCAGCTAAGAAAGAGTTCAATATATATACCGAGAGGCTCAACATGAAGAATCACTACATCCCTTCAGGATGGATGGGTGATTCCGGCGATATCCAGTTCACCGACAGTTGGCGTGAGGGCTCGCATTCGGGCAACTCATGCATAAAGGTCAAATACAGCGCCAGGGGCGCTCAGGGCGCGGGATGGGCCGGTATCTACTGGCAGAACCCGGCGAATAACTGGGGCTCTCAGATGGGCGGATACGATCTATCCGGCTACAATAAGCTGACATTCTGGGCAAAGGGCGAAAAGGGCGGAGAGGTCATATCCGAGTTTAAAGTCGGAGGTTTAAGCGGCGCTTATTCCGATTCCGACGCGACTTCGATCGGTCCGATCACTCTCACGAAAGACTGGAAGCAGTACGATGTGGACCTGAAGGGGCTGGACCTTTCTTATATAAGCGGCGGATTCGCGTTCACGGTATCCGCAAGGGACAACACCGAAGGCTGCACCTTTTACTTAGACGACATCAAATTCGAATAACAACTTACGGGGAGTTCATATGTCAGATAAGAGGATATCTTTTACAGTAACTGTCTTTGCCTGTTTTTGTGCTCTTTCATTACTGACGGCGGGGTGTGGACAGAAGAATGATGTGCTGAATTTGCCGGAACAGGAAGCAAGGCAGCTGGAATCCACCAAGCAGGAGAGCTCCGAAAAGACAGGTCCAGCGGAAGGCAATCTGACGCCGGATGGTAAATTTAAAAAATTCTATGTCTATGCCGACCGGGGCTATTTCAAGAACCACTTCATACCCTCCGGATGGATGGGCGATTACGGGGATGTGGAATTGAACGACGGATGGAGCTTTGACCCGTTTTCCAGAAAGAGCTGTATCCGCGTCATCTATTCCGCCCAGAGAAAGCAGGGCGCTGGATGGACCGGCATATACTGGCAGGAGCCCGCAAATAATTGGGGCAGTTTAAAAGGCGGTTTTAATCTCGCCGGCGCCAAAAGATTGGTGTTCCACGCCAGGGGAGATAAAGGCGGTGAGATCGTAACAGAGTTCAAGATGGGCGGTATAAGCGGCGAATTTTCCGATTCTGGCACAGGGACGATAGGTCCGATAACTCTTGATAAGGAATGGAAGGAGTATTCCATTGACCTTGAGAACGAGGACCTCTCCTGTATAATAGGCGGCTTCACATTTGTGATAAGCGCGATGGACAATCCGAACGGCGCCACGTTCTATCTCGATGAGATATACTACGAATAAGGATATTTAATGAAGCCACACAAGAACCCTGTCTTCACCATCTTATCGGTAATTTCGCTGATACTTTTTTTGGCCAGCCTCCTGGCGGCTTTTCCATATGTGAATAGCGCGCTTTTCGAGGAGAAGCACCTCAAAGGGCCCGTAAAGGTGGAGAAGGCGAGAGGCGGATGGCACCTCACAGTAGGCGGAAAGCCGTTCTTTGTCAAGGGCGTCTGTTATCAGTACGTCCCGATAGGCGAGGGAGGCCTCTATGACCTTTTCTCCGATCCGCGTGAGCCGTGGATGACGGACGGCAAGCTTATGGCGGATATGGGAGTGAACGCCGTACGTTTTTACAAGGCCGGCAAGAGTATTTCGCAGACGAAGAAGGTCATCAGAGATCTATTCGAGAACTTTGGCATAAAGACCGCTCTAGGGCACTATCTGGGGTTCTGGGACTGGCCGCCGGCTAATTACTCGGATCCCGCCTTCCGAAATAAGATCAAGGACGAAGTGGTCGAGATGGTCAAGGCGTATAAGGACGAGGACGGTATCCTCTTCTGGATCCTTGGCAACGAAAACAACTATTCGTTCGAAACGGGGCTGAGGGATTGGTCCAGTCCGGAAATAGACGCGATCGCGTCAGCTTCGGAAGCGAAGAAGGTCAAGGCCGGTATCTATTATTCTTTCATCAATGATATCGCCAAAGCCATAAAAGAAGTAGACCCGAACCACCCTGTCGTCATGGGTAACGGAGAGCTCGCCTCTATACAGATCGCGAAAGAGCGCTGCCCGGATATCGATATATTAGGAGGGCTTGTATATCAGGGCAAGACCTTCGGCTCGTACTTTGACCGCCTCAAAAAGAACTTCGGCAAACCCAACGTATTCATAGAGTTCGGGGCCGACGGCTATGACTCTCTCTGGCAGCAGGAGGCGCAGGATTGGCAGGCCTTCTTCCTGAAACTACAGTGGCTCGAGATCGCCAAGAACAGGACCGGCAGGAACGACGGTGGAAATTCTCTCGGCGGATTCGCGTTCGAATGGTGCGATGAATGGTGGAAGCATAATCCGGACTACGCGCCAGGCTGGGGTATCCATAATGGCGAAGCCGGCTGGTCCAATACCGCTTACTATTACGACGCCAAGGCCGGAGATAACATGAGCGAGGAGTGGTGGGGTGTAGTAGGTCTCGATCCAAAACATACAAAAGATAATATGGAGAAGCGCGTCCCGAAGAAGGCATACTATGTGCTTAGGGAGCTCTGGACCGATAAGGCTTCCCGGGGCGGGAAGATGTTTTTTATACCGGCTATAATTTTTCTGATAACCAGCATTCTTCTCTTTCTCGCGGGACGGAAGCGTACAAATCATAGAAAATAGAGGGCTATGAAAAAGTTATTTTTAATGGTCCCCTTAGCGATCGCCTGCATTATCATCCCTGCCTCACTTCACGCTCAAGACGATCCGTTAACGTATGACACCATCCTGGACGATTCGAAACCGAAGATAGTGGCTGTGGATACGGAAAGCCCGAGGACTTACGCGACCAGACAGGGCGCTTCGGAGCCTGAAAGCTCAAATTCCGAAAACTCAAAATCGATGGTGCATATGAGAGGTAAATACGGCGCGAGCGTCGGATTTACCACCGATGAGTTCCTGTGGAAACAGGCCAACGGTGATTACCAGGAGAAGAACTGGAGATATATAAATCCGCAGTTCGGCGTAAATACGTATGATCAGAGGATATTCGACAGGTACGAACTTGAGATAGAGACTGATACTAAGACGCCATGGAACGGCTATATGGAGCTCGTCATCGATCCGTGGACGTTTGTGAAGAAACAGAAACAGACGGTCAGAAATATCGATTTTAATCCCCTCTCCGGGGTGTCAGATTCCGTAGACGTCGAATATAAGCTCTGGGAAAATACTGGCAGAACAATAGCCGAGCGATATAGGACAGAACAGAGAATGCCTGTATACTATGGAGAACTTAAAGTAGTAGGAAATCAGGTAGCCCAACAGCTGGCGAATAACGCTACGGAATCCGGTATGTCGCCAGATATGGGTGACTACTATTTTTCAAGAGGCCGCTCGGTCGATATGGGAGACTATTTTTACAGACCCGTGAGGAAATTATGGGTCGATTACGACAAAGAGCCTCTATACATAAAGATATTTCCGATCTCTGACCAGGAAGAGGCGCTCTCCTCGGACGACCCCTTAGGCATCTCGAACCATCACATCTACTGGGCGCCGAGCCCTTGGCTCTATAACTTCGACTTTGGCAGGGTCTATGCGGCCGATGCCTGGGATGGACAGCAAATGGGTTTTCAGGAACCCGTCATTCAGGAATCACGGTGGGATAACACGCTACCCTTCTTCACAAGAGATACCAACCGCACATTCTTGACCTTCTTAAGGGGCGGCACTCTCAAATATCAAAAAGGTGATCTTGCCAGTTTTCAGATCACTGCCGCATCCCCCATGGGGCTTTGGGACTACTACAAACACGTTGATTCAATACCTATAGCTTCAAGGCTCAAGGTATTTCCGTCTGATAATATTGATCTGGGGGTCATACAGACCACCAAGATGGGCCTGCATAATCAGAGCGTCAGGGCCAGCAATAACGCGTTGGGCGTAGATATCAAATACAGGCTGAATGACGATACGTCCGTCATCGGGGAGCTCGTGGGAAGCTACTCCCAGTACGATTACGCTACGCACTTCCAGCAGGGCTATTACGGATTCGGCTATAAGACAGGCATACACTCCCAGGGCAACGCGGAACCGGCCGACAGATTTTCGTGGGACCTGACCTTCACAACCATGACCAAGCGTTTTCAGCCGGGTCTCGCCGATTACAGAGATACCAGGGTCGACCAGCCCTGGGGGCAGCATATATGGTTCGACCAGATCGCCCCTGAAGACGCGGTCGACAGGATCGGTGACAGCGTGGACGTCAATAGATACGTTATCGGCGCCAAGGCGGATATAGTCCTTATCGATAAATTATTGGAGGTCAACGCCGATGTCCGCAATGCGCATAGATTTGACAATAGTAAGTTCATCGAGAATATATCCAGGGTTGAGGCGACATATAAACCCGCTAACAATATAGAGCTCAAAGGCCTGGTGCTTAACAGGATCTATCCCAATACCACAGGCGGCCTCGATCCTTTCTTAAAAGACAGATATACGGATGAGCCGTGGATAAACACTTTTGTAGGTGATGGCCTCGACGCGAATCTCATGACGTATTCGGGCGGAGCGAAGATAGACCTCATGGATAATAAGGTGAGCGTCTACGGTATCTTTGAGACTACGAATGACCCGCAGGAATTCCCGAGACGGGAGCTTAATGACCTTTATTATTGGAATGTCACGCAGGTAACGCCTGACGATACCGATGGCTGGATGTCGGACGGTACCGTGCTGTTTGACAGGCTTCCTCCGCAACTATATTTACAGAACCTCTTCCAGACGCCGCCGTATACATACTACAATATAATAAAGGCCAAGATCTCATACTTCCCGTGCGACGGGCTGTCGATAAGCTATACGCACGTCACCAACGGCAACAGGAATTACGCGCCGCTTTTGGACGACAATCATACGCACGACGGAGTCGATGTAGTATATAAAGTGACCAAGAAATTGACTTTGCGGGGCGGCTATTCGCTCTCGAAAGTAATAGACCTGAGAAAGGCGATAGATACCAACGCCGCCGATCAGGATTACGCGTACCATAATAATCTCTATTTACAGGCGGACTATGTCATAAATAAGGACCAGAGGATAATCTTTCAGTTCGGCGAGTACGGCTTACTACAGAAGACGCTCGGTATGTTCGGCGCGCCGCTTTCACAAAGATACCTTTCGTCACCCGCTTCCGTTCTGGATACCAGGAGTATATTCAGAATATTCTATGAAGGAAAATTCTAAGGCGATATTTTTGTCCTATAATATATGCAAAAATCATATTGCTCCGAACGCAGAAAGTATATACGTTTAAACTCGGTATTCCCCGTAGAGATATATTTACCCAATACTTCTCCCGACAGCAAGCCGCAGGTGATACAGGCGTTTACGCGAGATATCTCCTTAGGCGGTCTCTGCCTTTCAGTCAATAATCCCGCAGCTTCACTCATCTCAATGGTAAATGGCGGCGGCATCTTTGATGTCACCATAAACATGCTTCTGTCGCACAGGCCTATAGAGGCCAAGGTCCGGGCCGCCTGGCACGATCTTAAGGAGAACGCCAGGCATAAGCAACTTCTCATAGGAGTCTCATACGAGAATATAGACGCTAACGATAAGAATAGGATATTCTCCGTCGCTAACCGTATGAAGTGGCTGCCGCGGATCGCGGTTATCTCTATCATGCTCTTATTGTCGCTTCTGGCGGCCAGTCAGTATCAAAGATCCGTGCT
>CAYVCD010000015.1:0-9212 GCA_964450115.1 uncultured Planctomycetia bacterium | reverse complement strand
ACGTATTTGACTTTTGCCGAGGATATGGCAAAATGGATAATCTCCCTAAAAGATGCCGATGGCGGATTGGCAGGCGGGCCGGGCATCAGCTGGTACTCTACAGAGCATAATCTGGACGCCTATGCGCTCTTTAACATGCTCTGGTCCATGACATCAAAAGAGGAATATAGAATAGAGCGGGACAGAACGCTTAAATGGATAAAGGATAATACCTACTCCAAGTCTGACGGCGGAATGAAGCGCGGCAAGGGAGACGGCACGATAGCTACAGATACGATGGCCTGGGCTATAGCCGCGATAGGGCCGACAAGGCTTCTCAAAGAAGGGATGGACCCTGACGGCATCATGAAGTTCGCCGAGGAGCATTGCCTTGTCTCTACGGATTTTGTCTCACCCGGAGGGGATACGATAAATATAAAAGGTTTTGATTTCGCTAAAGCCAGGAATATGGCCAGGCGCGGCGTCGTCTCCAGCGAATGGACCGCGCAGATGGTGATGGCGTTCAAAATAATGGCCGATTATTATGCCGCGTTGAACGATAAGGAGAAGGCGAACCTGTATAAAGATAAAGCCGACATGTACTTAAATGAACTCTACAAGATGATGATATCGAGCCCCAGCCCTAGCGGACAGGGGGCAGGATGCCTGCCGTATGCGTCGCAGCCGAACACGGATACGGGCCATGGCTGGAGGACTCCGGCCGGCAAACAGACAGGATCTCTGTCGGGGACAAGCTACGCCGTATTCGCAAAGAAAGGATATAATCCGCTGTCGCGGGACTGAAAATATGAGACCAAAATATTATTTAAAAGATATGGAATTTGTGATAGAGAATTATAATTACGCGAAGCCGTTCGCCTCTTTTCTGCCGGGGATAGCCGGGTTATCGGGCAAACCCCTGTGGGCCTTCTACATAAACCGCGGCCAGTGCATGTCATCTTTCGGGACCGATTCCAAAGAAGGCGCCATAATGGAATTTTATCCTGCCAATGTAGCGTACAGGCGCACTCCGATCGAAGGCTTCAGGACATTTTTAAAGATCACAACGAGCAATGGCAGAGTTAAATTATATGAGCCGTTCAAGATGAACGGCACTTTATATGTCTCGGGGCACGAATTCCGCATAGAGGAGATCTCGAAAGAGCATTCTATAAGATGCGAAGTCATATATTATACGATCCCGGGCGAGGATTTTCCTGCGCTTGCGAGGGAACTACGCATTGAAAATAATTCTTCAAAAGCGATCGATATTGAGGTATTGGACGGAACGCCGAAGATATCCCCGTTCGGAATGAACGAATTCTTTATGAAGCACATGTCGCGCACTATCGAGGCATGGATGGAGGTCGTGGGCCTGAAAGAGAAGACTCCTCTTTACAGATTGCGCGTGGATGCCGCCGATGTCTCCGAGACCAAATATATCGAGAGCGGTAATTTTTATCTGAGCATGGTCGCCGGTAGGCAAGAGAGGCCGGATATAATAGTCGACCCTGCAATAGTATTCGGTGACCACTCGGACCTGACGATACCAGGAAATTTCGCTCTCCCTGACTTTAAGGTACCTATCCATCAGATAGATAAAAATATTACTCCGTCGGCATTTTCGCATTGTAAGCTCACCCTTGCCGCGGGAAGATCGGCGCGGATCTTGAGCCTCATGGGCTATGCCGCGTCGCAGGGCCAATTGAAGACAATAAACAGAAAGATGTCGGCCTCCTTTTTTGACAAAAAAAGGGAGATCAATAAGGAAGAGATCAGGCGATTGTCGGGCTCTGTAAGCGTAAGTTCCGGGGTAAAGGAGTTCGACGCCTATGTCGGGCAGACGAATCTCGACAATATCCTGCGCGGCGGATATCCTATAGTCGCGGGTGGTAAGGCGACTTATGTATTCAATAGAAAGCACGGCGACCTCGAAAGGGACTACAATCATTTCGTCCTTAAACCGGTCTTCTATTCCCAGGGGAACGGGAACTACCGCGACACGAACCAGAACAGGCGCCTCTCCGTATGGCTCGATCCGGCGGTCGCCACTAAAGATATCAAAGATTTTTATGATCTCATACAGCTTGACGGCTACAATCCTCTTGTGATCAAGGGCGACATCTTTACGATCAAGGACGCCAAGGCGCGCAATGCGATAGTAAAAAGATATTTTAACAAAGAGAGCCGCCGGGCGGTCACCTCCTTGTTGTCGGCCGAGTTCACTATCAACAGCCTGGCTGGATATGCCGGCAGCCTTAAGACGAGACTCGAGATCGAAAGATGCTTTAATGATATTATCGCCAATTCCGAGTCTCGTATCGACGCAGAACACGGCGAGGGTTTCTGGATAGATCATTGGACATATAATCTGGATCTCGTCCAGAGCTATCTTGGCCTCTTCCCGGAACGATTGAAGGATATCCTTTTTTGCGATACGGATTACAGGTTCTTCGACAATGCGCATATGGTGAAGCCGCGAAAAGACCGCATTATACTGCAAGTAACGCAAAAGTTAAGACAGTACAGATCTGTTCATATAGACGAAGAGAAGAAGAAGATCATAGACTCCAGAAAGACTGAAAAGTGCTGGACCAGGACCGGCCACGGCTCCGGGCGCGTCTACACTTGCTCGCTCGCCGCGAAGATGCTGATAGTGATATTAAATAAGATAGCGTCGCTAGACCGACGCGGCATCGGCATTGAGATGGAGGCGGATAAACCCGGCTGGTGCGATTCCTTAAACGGGCTTCCCGGACTGCTAGGCTCTTCGCTCTGTGAGACATTTGAGCTTGTAAGGGCGATGGAGTTCCTGAAAGATTCGATCGAAAAGTTTGACGGAACCTGCTTAAATATCCCGATGGAAGCCGCGTCATTCTTAAGAGAACTTACAGCGGCGCTCGCGAAAGATCTGTCAGGCGGACGAAAGAGTGGCGGCGATTATTGGGTCCGATCCAACGACCTGAAAGAGGCCTACCGCGCCAGAACGCGCCTTGGAGTCTCCGGTAGAGAGTCGCGCATACATGGGGATGAGATAACGAGATTTTTATCGCTGGGCCTTGAAAAGCTGCGAAAGGGGATCAGGCGTGGTTACACAAAAGGCATACCTTACTCTTATTTTATAAATGATAGGCCCGGCCGTGAAAAAGCGCTGCCCATATTCCTGGAGGCGGCGGTCCATGCCTTCAGAGTGGAGAAGGATATGGATAAGGCCAGAAAGCTTTATAATAGTATCCGGAAGAGCGCTCTCTTTGACAGGGAGCTTCGGATGTACAAGTTAAACGCGCCGCTTGAAAAGGAATCTCTCGAGATAGGGCGCACGCGCGTATTCACTCCGGGATGGCTTGAGAACGAGAGTATATGGCTCCATATGGAGTATAAGTTCCTGCTCGAGATGTTGAAGGCCGGACTATACGATGAATTTTATAAGGATTTTAAGTCGGCCCTTATCCCGTTCCAGCCGCCGGCGCGCTACGGCAGGAGCATCCTGGAGAACAGCTCCTTTTTGGCGGGCAGCGCATTCTTCGATCCCGAATTGCGTGGCAATGGATTTGTAGCAAGGCTTAGCGGCGCCACCGCCGAGCTGCTTAATATGCTCCTAATTATGAACCTGGGGCATGAGCCGTTCAAGATGAAAAAAGGAAAGTTACTATTCAGCCCGTCTCCCGTTTTAGACAGAATCTTCTTCGCTTCAGGGTCTTACACGTTCAATATATTCCAGAAGACATCCATCACCTATGATAATCCGAAGAGAAAGAAGACATTTGGCCCGGGCTCTGTGAAGCCTATAAACTATAAGCTTCGTTACACTAACGGAAAAGAAGTTGTGATAGCGGCGTGTGAATTGCCGGAGCCGTTCTCCGGGGACCTGAGAAACGGCGCCATTGAATTCATATCCATATTCCTGGACTGAAGTAAATTTTATGATGAAGAAGCTTTGGGATTTCGTAGACGATCACGGCACTTTTGAGTCGATGAACGCCGATGATATCAAAGCACTCTACTTTCCTCTCGCCAATGATACCCTGATGTCCTCCGTTACCCCCGACCTGCATGGAGATATAAAGACGGGGCAGGGAGGATTTTTGCTTACACCGGTATCCCGCACTGACCTTATCGATTCAAGATCTTCCAGGAACTTTTGGATACGCACCGGTGACGGCCCGGCATGGTCGGCGACCGGGGTCTCTAAAGACTTTCGCCAGATCCGGGACGACAGGTTTTCTTTGCGTTCAGGCCTCCTCTGGCACGAAATAACCAGGGAAAATAAGAAGCTCGGCCTGAGCGCCGATATATTGAATTTCGTGCCTGTTTCGGGTGAGCCGGCCGAGATCATGCGCGTCATATTGAAGAACACCGGTCAAAAAAAGATAAGATTCATCCCTACCGCGGCCATTCCGATATACGGACGGGGAGCGAACAATATTCGTGACCATCGTCATGTGACCTCTTTACTGCAAAGACCGTCCTGCCATAAATTCGGCGTAGCTACAAAACCGACCCTTGCTTTCGATGAAGCGGGCCACAGGCCCAACAAGACGACCTATTTTGTATTGGGCTGGGATGAGGATCTCAAGGCTCCGCAATACCTCTATCCTACACAGGAGACCTTTTGCGGTGACGGAGGCGACCTTGAAGCGCCCCAAAGCGTATTAGAGAATATAATACCTGAAAAAGGAAAGACGGCGGGCTCCGAGCCGATGGGGGGCTTACGTTTCGCCGAGAGGCTATTGAATCCCGGCGGGACATATTCTTATATTATAGTGATGGGTGTTACCGAAGATGAAAGAAAGATCGCCCGTATCATAAATAAATTTAAGAGTATCGCAAAAGTTGAGGACGCGCTTAAAGCAAATAAGAAGTTCTGGATCGATATGAGCCGGCAACTCCGCACGGATACCTCGAACAAGCTTTTCGATAACTGGCTCTGCTGGGTAAGCGTCCAGCCGACATTGCGTAAAATATTCGGTTGTTCCTTTCTGCCCGATTTCGATTACGGAAAAGGCGGCCGCGGATGGCGTGACCTATGGCAGGATTGTCTCGGCCTTATATTGAGTGAACCGGCAAGCGCCAGATCGCTCCTTGTGAATAATTTTTCCGGAGTGAGGATAGACGGCTCGAATGCCACAATAATCGGTAAAGAAAAAGGCGAATTCATCTCCGACCGCAATAATATCAGCCGCGTGTGGATGGATCACGGCGTATGGCCTCTGATCACTCTCGATCTATATATGGAAGAGACAGGCGATATCGATATCCTCTTTGAGGAAGCGGCGTATTTCCGCAATCATGAGATATCGAGAGCGGCGCGCGTTGACCCAAAATATTCTTCATCCAGCGGTCAGAGGCACAAGACCTCGAAAGGCAAAGTCTACTTTGGATCGATACTGGAGCACCTTTTGGTCGAGAATTTAGTCCAGTTCTTTAATGTAGGGGGGCATAATCACGTAAAGCTCGAGGGCGCGGACTGGAACGACGGCCTGGATATGGCCCGCGATAAGGGCGAGAGCGTCGCTTTCACGGCAATGTACGCGCATAATCTGATGAGACTGTCAGAGATACTGCTTAAGACCGGCAAGCACGAGATCGAAGTCGCCGAAGAGCTCGCGATCCTTTTGAAGAAAGCGGATAATGATAGCGTTAAAGCAAAACTCAAGACGCTGAAAAATTATTACACCCATGTGGATCTTACGGTATCAGGTAAGAAGATCGCGTTAAATGTCGCGCGTCTGGCGGAAGATCTGAAGCGTAAGTCCGTATGGATGGCCGACCATATCCGCAAAAAGGAGTGGCTAAAAGAAGGTTTCTTTAACGGTTATTACAATGACGATGGAAAGCGTGTCGAGGGAACGGATAGAGGCATGATCAATATGATGCTTCCTTCCCAGGTATTTCCGATTATGGCCGGCGTAGCGGATAAGCGGCAGATAACCGATATACTGAAGAGCGCTAAAGTTCACCTGTTGGATAAAGAGAATGGCGCCTTTCACTTGAACACAGATTTTGGTTCAGAGCTCCAAAGATTAGGCCGCGCCTTTTCGTTCACCTATGGGGAAAAGGAGAACGGCGCATTCTTTAACCACATGACGGTCATGTTCGCTTACGCGCTCTATAAGCGCGGATACGCCAGGGAAGCTTGGCCCGTTTTAAATTCGATATACAATATGGCGGTCAACACGGGGAAGTCGAAGATATATCCTTGCCTGCCGGAATATTTTAACCTTGAGGGCAGGGGGATGTATTCTTATCTTACCGGCTCAGCGAGCTGGTTTTTACTTACGCTATTGACTCAGGTATTCGGCGTAAGGGGTGCCGAAGGCGATCTACTTATAGAGCCAAAATTATGCCGTGAGCAGTTTGAGATGTCGAGAACGATCAGTATCTACAGAAGCTTTGCGGGCAGGAAGCTTCGCGTTAATTTTACAAACCCCAAGAGGCTTGACTGGGGCGGATATAAAATAGTCAAGGCGAGATTAAACGCCGATGATCTGCCTGGTTGCGGGTCAGGATCCATCATCATCAAGAGGGGGCTTATCCTAAAGCTCCGGGCCGGCCGCATCAATTCGATAGATATTGTGTTAGGCAGGTAGTATTGCACTTTCTTTATACTTTTATTAAGGTAATAAGATTGGGTTTGTCGTTGACAACAGTTTAGCCATCTGATAGACTTTTAATTATGACGAAAGCGTCGGGCACCCTAGACGAGTTGATACATAAAGACAGGTCATGGGGTACATTAGAAAAAGAACTGGCCAAGACATATCTGAAGTCGCCGGGCAAATCCGGCAAGAAGAAGTCGTCATCATTTCTTACGAAAATACCATGGGTTGTGGCGGCTATCGCTTTATGCGCCGCTTTGACCGCATTTTTGTTAAGCAGCAATATAGATATAAAGATAAGGGTGGCAAGCGGCGCCGCGTTTATTGATAAGGAGAATCCGGCCAATGTTATGCCGGAAAAGGGCGTCTTCCTTGTGAAGGGCGGCGAGCCGAACAAGACCTTCATAAATAGCGCATTATTATTCGGCGACGCCCGTCCATCGAGCAATGCCACGGCCGAAGAGATAAGGCTCTCTAGCGGAGTCGGGCAGGGCTGGGCCGACTATAAGATAGAATTCAACAGACCCGTAAACTTGAGCGGGCTGAATATAAGGTACACCGCGAAGGGGGAGTTAGGCGGTGAGCGGCTGATCCTCATGATCTTGGATTCGGACGGCAGGGCCTTCAAGGTCGAGAACGATGTATCGTCGAAGCTCGAGAGAGGTTGGAACGTATACACGATAAATCCCGCGCCTATCAGGAATGCGGTGGACCTTACGGGGGTGTCGGCAATAAAATTTGAATTCGGGAATATCACTGCGGGTAATTCTCCGAAGTCTATCATATATCTAAAGGACATTATGGTAGTGAAGAACAGAAGGTTAAAATGGCTATAAAAAAAGAGGGTATCTTTACCTACCACGCTTCGCAGGACAGGCAGCGCAAGAACCTCGCGATCCTCGAGTTGATCAGAAAGAAAGGACCGATCTCCAGGGCCGATATATCCAGGATGCTGAGCTTAAATATAGTCAGCGTCTCGAACTATCTCGATTTTTATATCAATAAAAAGATCGTGCTTGAGGTCGGCTACGATGTTTCGAGCGGCGGCAGGAGGCCGGAATTATTGGAGCTCAACGCTAAGAGCGCCTATATAGTCGGTATCGACGTAGGCCCGGAAAGCATAAAGGCGGTCGTTGCCGATCTGCAGGTGAATGTGGTATCGAGCGCATACGCGCCCCGGCCTATGGCGAACGTAGAAGATCTCCACCCGCATATAGTAAAGGTCATCGAAGAGGCTATAGAGAAGAGCAAGATCTCCAAAGGCCTGATAAAGAATATAGGCATAGGTATATCGGGCATCATAGATTATGTCGCGGGGACCATTCACGATACGGATCCGGTGAGGGGAAGGTCCAAAACGAGCATCCTGAAGTTCTGCAAGGCGCTGGAACAGAAGTTTTACATGCCTGTATATATAGGTAATGACGCATCCTGCGCGGCGTTCGGGGAGAAGACTTTGAACCATACCGCGGATGTAGAGAATATGCTTTATGTATATTCCGACGTCGGATTGGGGATAATCATGCAGGATGACGTCTATTGCGGATCGAGCGGCTGCGCCGGAGAGATACAGCTGGTATTTTCCGGACTTCAAAAGGATGAGAAGAACAGCATGCGGGAGTATACCCATATGAGGCCCTGGGGTGTGGACCTGGGCGTGGTCATGGAAGCAATGAGGGCCATAGACAAGGGCGTTCCGACCGAGATCCTGAATATGGTCGGCGGCGACGTTACCAAGCTCACAAAAGAGGTCATCATAGCAGCCGCGAAGAAGAGGGATAAGCTCGCGGTGGAGCTTGTGTCGAATGCCGCCAGGAATCTCGGTGTCAGGGTGGCCTATTTAGTGAATATATTCAACCCGGATATAGTGGTCATAGGCGGCGGAGTCGAGAAGTCCGGAGAGGTCTTTATGGACGCGATAAAGGAGACTGTAAAGAAGTTCGCCTTTGAAGAGCCTGCCAGCATTGTCAAGATAGTCCCGACTTTACTAGAGGACAATTCGGTCGTCCTCGGCGCGGCGGCGCTCGCGGCCAGAGAAATATTCATCGAAGCGTAAACAAAGAAGGAGTCAGAAGAGATGTGGTATCTGAAGCTCAGGATGTACATACTGATGGCGGTCCTATTCGCGATCGTCTATGCCGTGGTGTCGATGATAAGCTATCATCTGGGCATAACAAATTTCTATTTCTACATGGTACTGTCTTTTGTGATAATGCTGGTCCAGTATCTGCTGGGCCCGAAGATCGTAGAGTGGTCGATGGGCGTACATTACATAAAAGAGAATGAATATCCGGAGCTTCACCAGGCGGTGAGGTCTCTCTCCGTATTGGCCAAGATCCCGATGCCAAAAGTGGGTATCTCGGACCTGGCCATACCCAACGCGTTCGCTTTCGGCAGGTCGATCAGGGACGGCAGGATCTGCGTAACGCGCGGCATAATGGGCCTGCTCAGCAAAGAAGAGTTGCGAGCCGTACTGGGCCATGAGATGAGCCATATAAAGAACAGGGACGTTCTGACGATAACGATCCTCTCCGTCATACCCATGATACTCTACCGCATAGCGTGGCAATTTCTATTCTTCGGGAACAGGCGCGATAGAGAGCAGGGTTCGAGCACCATGCTGGTAGGACTGGT
>CAYVCD010000014.1:6806-21957 GCA_964450115.1 uncultured Planctomycetia bacterium | reverse complement strand
GATAGTGATAGCCGGCATGGAGGGCGCTCTCGCCAGTGTAGTGAGCGGGCTGGTATCGAGACCTGTGATAGCAGTCCCCACCAGCGTGGGTTATGGCGCGAGCTTTGAAGGCATAGCGCCTTTATTGACGATGATCAATTCATGCTCTCCGGGCGTAGCTGTAATGAATATAGATAACGGCTTCGGTGCGGCATATTTTGCGTCGATGATAAATAATTGAACTTATGAAAATATTATACTTCGATTGTTTCAGCGGAATAGCCGGAGATATGGTGCTCGGCGCTTTGATAGACGCCGGTCTCGACGTAGGCGTCCTGATAAAAGATCTTAAGAAGCTGAAGATAAAGGGCTATGAGCTTAAGG
This sequence comes from uncultured Planctomycetia bacterium, assembly GCA_964450115.1. Lineage (GTDB taxonomy): Bacteria > Omnitrophota > Gorgyraeia > 2-01-FULL-45-10 > 2-01-FULL-45-10 > 2-01-FULL-45-10. The sequence continues at coordinate 21,594 of CAYVCD010000014.1, read as the reverse complement.
CCGCGAAAGTGATGCGTAAAGCGTTATCCGGAACGAAGCTCGATGTTGTTGTGAAGGGGGAGTCGGAAGCGCACTCCCATAGGTCTCTTGTAGAGATATTGAAGCTTATAGATGACAGTTCCTTAAAGAGCACAATAAAAGATAACGCAAAGAAGATATTCAATATAATAGGCAAGGCCGAGTCGAAGATACACGGTATCAGCGATAAGAAGAAGCTGCATCTACACGAACTCGGCGATATTGACTCGATAGTGGACATAGTGGGGGTAGCCATAGCTATAGATGCGCTTAAGGTAGATGAGATATACTCATCGGTAGTGAGTTTCGGCAGGACCATGCTTAATACTAAAGGAGGCGTTCTTCCCGCGCCAAGCCCCGCAAGCCTCGAGATATTAAAGGGCGTGCCGGTCAAAGTATCCGGTATAGATTCGGAGCTCGTGACTCCCACGGGAGCCGGTATATTAAAAGCTCTTTCTAAAGGATTCGGCGATATGCCGCAGATGAAGGTTTCGGAGATAGGTTATGGCGCAGGGACAAAGGAATTGGGCGAGATACCTAATATGCTTAGGGTGATCATCGGCGAGGGTGCCGAGGCGTACGAGAAGGATAAGGCCTTCGTGATAGAGACCAATATCGACGACATGAATCCTCAGAACTTTGAATATCTCTTTGAGAAACTTTTGAAAGAGGGCGCTTTGGACGCTTTCACCACTACTGTGCAGATGAAGAAGTCGAGGCCCGCTTTCAAGCTGACCGTCCTGTGCGACCGGTCAAAGCTGGAAAAGCTATGCTCGATCATATTCACCGAGACCACTTCCATCGGCATAAGGTACTATGAGGTAGACAGGTTCAAGCTGAAGCGTGAGATGGTGAAGGTCAATACGAGATATGGGAATGTCAAAGTAAAATTGAGCAAGGGCCCGAATGACATATTGACCGTATCGCCGGAATATGACGAATGTGTAAGATTGGCCAGAAAAAGCGGCGTGCCGCTGAAGAGGGTATATGAAGAAGCTAGAAAGGCGACAGGGCTTTAGAATGAAGAAGCTACTACTGACAGTGTTTATTATTACTTACAGCTTACTGCTCACTGCTTACTGCTTAAACGCCGACACCATCTACACAAAAGACGGAAAAGAGCTCAAGGGCATAATAATAGAAGACTATAGGGACAGGATCATATTTTCCACGATAGACGGCCAGGTCACCGTTATGAAATCCGATGTGAAGGAACTATATTTCGATACAGAGGAACAGAACCTGATAAAACTCGCCGAACAGGCCAGAGATAAGAATGATTACATAAAATCTTTCGTCTATTATGATAAAGCGTTTAAGATGAATCCAAACTCAAAGGCTGCCAAAGACGGCATAGTCTTCTTGCAGGGGTATCTATTCAAAAAAGATATGTCGCAGAAGGAAGAGGTTGTCAGGCGCCATAATGAGTTTGAGCAAAGAGGCCAGGTCTCCGCGATAAAAAGCGACGAGGAACAGTTCAATGAATACCTGAAGAAGCTGCGGACGGAAGCCGGCATAACTTTGATGACGACAGACGCGGTTACCAGGATCGAAAGCGTCAGACCGGGCTCATCAGCTGAAAGTTCGGGCATCAAGAGGGGAGATATACTGGTCGCCATATGGGGACGGCTCGTCGGATATATGTCCTTAAAAGAAGTGGTTGAGACGCTGTTGGAAAAGAATTCTTTGGAGACTAAGATCGCGCTGGAACGTAATATCACCGTAAAGGTAAGGAGAAGAGATTCTATAGGAGCTACTCTATCTATGCAGTTTGATGGCCTAACAATATCGGCCGTCAATGATGGCTCCACAGCCGCCGAAGCAGGATTAAGGACCAATGATATTATCACCGCAATAAACGGTAGTTCAACGCGCTATATGCCTTTAAAGAAGGCTATCGCGTTGATCAAGAGATCAAGAGACGGCAAAGTCAACCTGACCGTGAGAAAAGACGTGGTCATGTGGGGAAAGGGAGGGATGTAACGATGAGGCAGGGCGCTACTTATAAAAGAACGCAGTACCTTATAGCGACAAAGTTCCAGTTAAAGTATGTGGGAATGATATTGCTGCTCGTATCTTTGACAGCCATACTCTGTTCGTACGTTATATACTACACCATGATGCTTACGATGGGTGATAAGCTCGCCAATGTATATCCTCAGGGAAGGCTCATATCGATAGTGAATATGGTGAACGGCAGGATACTCTTGACGATGCTCCTGATCACGCCTCTCGTAGTGATAATAGGAATATATGCCTCGCATAAGATAGCCGGTCCCATCTACAGGATCGAGAAATTTCTAGGGTCTATGGCGGATGGCGATCTCACAATGCCTTTGACCTTAAGAAAGAACGACGAGCTCGCATCTCTTGCCACCGGGATAAACAAAGTTATTGAAAGCGTAAAATCGACCGTTAAGAAGGAGCGGGATGCGGTCACCAGCATATCTACATCCATGGAGAATTTAAGAAAACTCGCTACTTCCAAACCGATGAATCATGCCGCACTCGATAAAGCGCTCGACAAGCTAAACGAAGAAGTCTCCGTCGTGAGAACAGAGGTGGATAAGTATAAGATTTGATGATTCATCAAATTTAATTTGACAAATCTGAAAACACATGGTATACTCCCTGTAATGCTCGTTATTACAGGAGGAAGCCATGGTCTCATCGAATAAAGTAAAAATTGCTTTCAAAGTGATCTCGGCCCTAATGGCTGGGATTTTTTTATGGAATCAAGTCGCATGGGCAGGGGATTTGATCAACACTGTATTAGAACAGCAGTATAAGGATCAATCTCAGACTTTTGCTCCGCAATATCTCCAGGCTCAACAGACCGCCGCTGAAAGTCTTGTAGATCAGAAACAGGCTATAACTGATTATATAAATCCGATTCCGGCTTCCGCTCAAACCGATCTGGGAGCTACTCAAACTGATGAGTCCTTGCCGTTAAGAGGGCCCATTGCCGGTGAGCAGTCCGCCTCTGGTGTAAATCTCGTAGCCGGCGCACAGTCGGCTCCCGTAGCGGAAGATTCGCCCATCATTAGCCTTACCACGGCATCAGGCGATGTTATTCATTATAGAGGCAGCGCTATCGACTATATCGAGAAGCAGGACGGCACTGTCCTGCGAAATATAGTAGTAGATATAAATAATAACCTGTTAGGCGCAGAAATATCCTTTCCGGATGGAACAGTCCAAACAATCGCCAACGGCAAGGTTTCCCAGGTCATAAGGCCGGATGGAACGTTTTTAAATTACGATGCAGAAGAATTAATATATTCTATCATCTATCCTGACGGCCAGACGGCCAGCTGTTCCTATATAAAAGACGGCCTGGGCAATGTTATCGAAACTATTTTAACGGATTCAGAAAAAACTTCTCACTACGACAAATATAACCAATTGGCAAAAGTCGAATTCCTGACCGGTAAAAAAATTGAATATAGTGGTGGTGCGATCTCGAAAATTACAGAAGCCGACCAGGGTCAATTTATATTCAGTATAAAGAATAACGCGGACCTTACCATTACATCGAGCCTGTCGCAGTATATTGCCCCGAGCGGCACCATATATAGGTATGGTTTGAATAGTGGCGGAACTCCTATTTCGATAACTGTGGAAAAGAACGGCCTTGTAGCAACATACAATAAAGAAGGCGCTCTGCTGAGTGTTACAAAATATGGGCAGGAGATAACGCCTGCGATAATTTCGCAAGCTCAGGCCGATTACGATGCGGCTCTTGCATTTTATCAGAAGACGAAACAGGATGTGCAAAACTGCCAGATTACTCTAAATGCTGCCGGCTCTGATCTGGAGGTAAAGACCGCGGCAAAAGACGCTGCTCAAACAGCTCTCAACTCTGCCATCCTGGTCCTGAGCAATGCTCAATCCATAAAGGATACAAAGCAGACGGCATATACCGATGCTTACAACAACTATCTCGCCGCAAAAACCGCCTATGATTCGGCAAACACAGCCTTAAATAATGCCAGGGCGCTGGAGACCACAACAAGCCAGGCATTGACAGCCGCTCAAAGCACATTCAATACAAAACAGACTACGCTTAATACCAGGATAGCCGCAAGACAGGCCTTGCAGGCCACAATAGCTGATCTGAATACCAAAATACAGGCCAACCAGACAAGATTAGCGCAAGCCCAGCAGAGTTTAACCATAGCTCTTGCCGAAGAAGAGACCGCTCAAACCGAATATAACAACGCCCAAACAGCTCTTAATTCAAAACAAGCCGCCTATAGCAGCGCAGTGCAGGATAGGCAGGCGAAGGAAGCGGCGCTTAATACAGCCAATGCTAATCTTGTGAATGTACAACAAGCAAAAATCTCCGCGGAAACCGCGCTTTCGACCGGAAGCCCATATATTGTTTCTTCCTACTTATCTCCTAATGGTATAACAACGCTTAATCAATATAAGAATTTTATAGATGACCAATTTGATTCATATAATTCAGGTGTCTGGCAAAAACCCGCGGATACTCTTGTAACTATAGGAAATGGTACAGCGACTTTAAAAGGTACCGGCAAGAATTATAATGCCACATTTTATGCAAACCAATTATATAGCAGAGCAGACAAACCCGTCTTTACTACTACATTTAAGGTAAGTTCCACATCGGGTGGATTTATTGCGGCATTGGATGGATATACTTCTTCAATTAGTTACAGAAGAGTCGGCATTTATGTGTATGGCGGCAGGATATATCTTCAGACCATGACAGGCAGCACCGCAAGCAATAAAGCCACTCTTATATCAAGTGCAAAAGCCAATACAAATTATAATGTTGAGTTTGAGGTTACGCCCGAATCTATAAAAGTATATTTATGGGAAAGCTCCGCTCAAAAACCAGCTGGCCCATCCTATGTATATACTACAACCGATTGGAGTGCGGTAAGACCATGCTATTCGTTATATTCGGGTACTGCTACCGTAGATTCTGTCACCATAAGAGGCCCCAACTATAACTCCAAATATGATTTAAACGGTAATCTGGTTAAAGATGTATATCAGGATGGGAATACTTCAGTTTATTCATATTCACAGACTGCTATTACCGTTTCCGATTACAAAGAATATCTTGATTCGCCTTATAATCTTTCAACTACAGGATTGTGGTATAAACCGGCGGATTCGCTCGTAACGATAAATAGCGGAATAGCGGCCTTAAAAGGTACCGGCTTGAACTATAATGCCACGTTTTATTCTAACCAAGTTTTTCATCGAGCTGATAATCCGATTATAAAGTCCAGCTTCCAGGCTACGTCTACTTCGGGTAAATTTATTGCTGCCCTGGATGGATATACTTCATCGGGCGCGTATCGTCGCGTAGGAATCGTTATGCAGAGCGGCAGGATATATGTTCAGACTATGTCCGGTTCCAGCACCGGCACGCCTAAGACCCTGGTTTCTACAGCAAAAGCCAGCACAGACTACAACGTTGAATTTGAAGTTACTTCCTCCGGTATAAAGATATACTTATGGGAAAGTTCCGCCCTGAGGCCAACGAGCCCCTCTTACACGTATGCTATAACTGATTGGGCCGCAGTCAGGCCTTATTTCTCGGTTTATTCAGGCCAGGCCACAGTAAGCAATGCTTATATTAATTACCTTTCCCAAACCAGAGCCATATCAGCAGGCTCTTCTGAATACTCAAAAATTTTGGATCGGAATCAGCTGGTAAAGAATTTAAATAATGCTATTCTCGCTGTGAATACGGCTCAATCTGCCTACAACGCGGCTAATACGGCTTTAAATGCTGCTAAGGCAGCGGAAACTCAGGCAAGTCAAAATATCACAACCGCACAAGCTGCGCTTGCGGCCAAACAAACCGTTCTAAATACAAAGATAGCCGCAAGGCAGGCCTTGCAGGCCACAATAGCTGATCTGAATACCAAAATACAGGCCAACCAGACAAGATTAGCGCAAGCCCAGCAGAGTTTAACCATAGCTCTTGCCGAAGAAGAGACCGCTCAAACCGAATATAACAATGCCCAAACAACTCTCAATGCAAAACAAGCCGCCTATAGCAGCGCAGTGCAGGATAGGCAGGCGAAAGAGACTGCTTTTAACACCGCAAACACCAGCCTTACGGCTAAGACTACCGCGAAGAACCAGGCAGATACTGTTTTGCAGGCAGCTATCCAAGTCCTTAATAGCGCCCAAACGGCTAAAGATACGAAGCAGGCAGCATATAATTCGGCATATTCGGCATACTTGTCATCTCAATCTGCGTATAACCAAGCCCTGACAGATTTGAACAATATTCAAGCTAAAGAAGCCGTAGCAAAGACAGAAAGCGATTCACTATTCTCAGCGCTTAATGCATTGCTTTCGATCCATTCGTTATTTCCGTCGCAGGACACTATATTGGCCAATGCCGATAAAGGATTAAATGTTGTTAGTGTGATATATGATTCCGAAAAACGAATTAAAACAGTGCGTAATATAGACGGCACCAGCCAGAATTATGCCGAGGGCTTGCCGGATGATATTTCGTTCAATAATATGAACGAATTAATCATAGACCGTGATGGGATAAGAAGGATTTATGATGAATACGGCAATATTTCATCGATAACCGCTAACGGAATATCCACGAAATTGAGCAATGGTATGGTCACGCGCGTTGAAAAAGAAGACGGCACCCTGATCGAAGATGCTGTTTTCGACGCCAATAATAATATGATCAGCGCCGTCATAACCAAGTCCGATGGCGTGAAGGCCATATACGATGGCGGCGTCGTGCGCGAAATAGATCAGCCTGACGGCGCGAGCCTATATTATGACGCTGAAGGCGATCTTGTCAGCTCCGTTGACAGTAAAGGCAAGGCGTACTCTTACGCAAGCATAGAGGATGGGGGAGTTTCATACATTCTGGCTGAGGACGAGAATGGAAACACAATAAAATACAATTATATAAAAGATCCTTCGGGGAAAATTATTTCGACAATTGCCAATGACGGAAAGATCGTTACTACCTATAACGAGGGTAATAATATCACCAGGACCGAAGTGCTGCCTACAGCCGAAGACCCGATCTCCACCGTATCCGAATACGAGTACGGGAGGATCCGACGTGTGTATAAGGGCGATGAGCTTATATATAGATATACATATGAATTCGATTCTGAGGGTAAAGAGATTGCTGTGATAGAGGACGTGAATACGGGTGACTTTAAACGATACAAGGATGAGCTATTGATGTCCGTAACCGACAAAGATAGTCTTGTAACATCATATGAATATAACAGCGAAAAGAAGATATCGAGATCCACGGTTGCGTATCTGGGTAAAGTCATGAGCCGATATGAATATACTTACGATGGTGACAGCACGATCATCGAAGATATCGATGGCGTGAAGAGGACCTATTATAAGGATAATAAACTGATCTTTGTCGAAGAGAGCGGCAAGACTTACGCGTATACCTATAATATAGGCCCGGACGGCAAAGAAGAGACGGTGCAGGAACTGGTCAAAGTAAAAGACGGATCCGGTAATGTGGCTAATTATGAAAATGGCGAACTGAGAGAGATCGTTAAGGTTGACGGAAGCGTATTGAGCAATTTCATCTTCACAACCGATAGCAGGGTCGAATCGTATACAATTCTGAAAGACGGGATAAAATATTTTATTGAAGATGGGCATATTGCGAGAGAGCTTAAAAGCGATGGGACAGTGATAGATTGTAGCATAGATGGACTTGTCGCATCAGTGATCGATCCGACTGGTAAAATCACGCAATATGATTATGAGTATTCCGATTTGAACCAGGTTGAATATATTGTAGCCACAAAGGATGGGCTTAAATATAGATATGATGAGCTCGGCGCATTTATAGACATCATAGATAGCATTGGTAATCATTACTATTATGACGCCTCAAATAGACTAGTTAAGGTTATCGATCAAAATGCCAGGGAATATTATTTTACCTATAGTGGCAGCAGCGGCTCTATATATTCTCCCGATAGCATCAAGCAAAGCATTGAATGTATGAATAGTTTTCTGAAGAACAAAATCGTTACAGATAATTCAAATACAAAAATTATACTGGATAGAAATTGTGATTTTGATTTTGGAGATGGTTCTGACGGGGATTTACGCGTCGAGACGGGGCAAGTAGCTATAATTGATGGAACGAAAAATTACAAGAATATTTATGTTGCGCCCGGAGCTGTTCTGACTGTTTCGCCGTGGAATGGTTCGAGCGGTGGGGAAATTACAATTAAATGTACCGGCTCTGTTGTTATTGAAGGTATCCTTGAAACAAACGCCAAGGGGTATAGGGGTGGATGCGGTCGTATTTTTATCCGCGGAGAGCGTGGATACGTGGCTTATTTTTACCTTCAGGGAGAATCGTACCAAGGAAGTCAAACATATTCCAATGATAATAATTATGGCGGCGGAGGAGGTGGTATGTGGACTTCCGGGTTGACTGGCTATGGTGCCGGTGGTAGTTACGGCACAAAGGGGGAAGATGCGGGTTCCTATGCTAGCTTTCCAGCGCAACCTGCATATGCCGGAGACGTTTATGGAGATCAATATCTAACAAGCTTTTATATGGGTTCAGGCGGTGGCTCTGGATGGATAATACGACCAGCCACTCCGGCGTTTGGACCTGTGGCCGGTGGCAATGGAGGCGGAAAAATAAAATTAGTAGGCAAAAATATAGATATATCTGGCGTGATATCATCCAATGGAGGAGATGGTAGCTCGCTTTCTGGTGGAGGCTCTGGCGGCGCAATCTGGATCAGCGGAGGCGACATCAATATTACAGGTAATGTCAGTTCAAAAGGTGGTGCCGGATATTACTACGATGGGTATTTATGCGGCGGGGCTGGCGGTGACGGCAGAATTCGCGTAGATTATGGCACATTTATCGGGAATATGCCTGCGCCCACACCTTATATGTTACAGATGCCATATCAAGCGCAAGGTCAGTTAATTTCACAGCCCGTGGCAGTAGTAGCGACTGAGTATGGGTATATTTCTGCGAATGTAGATATTCCTACAGGAGCAGATATTAAGTTTATGACGCGAACAGGCGTGTCTGCGAATATCAACGACAGCACTTGGAGCGATTGGGTAGAATCTACTAAAGATAGCTATGGTTATAAGGTAGGTTCGCCCGTAAATAAATATATTCAATATCAGGCAATACTGGAAACGAACGATACTACAGCGACGCCATCTATATATTCAAACGGCGAATATGCCATTAGATTGAATTATTCCTACAATAGAGTGTTTGACGCGACTGCGCCTCCCGGCGATTTACCATTCAAGGAATATCTCACTCTCATTATACCCGATTTGCCAATAACGCCCGAGCTTGATAAATTAAAAATAGATTCAACCCAGTTCAGAGACTTGCCTGCCGAAATAGAGAGCCGTCTGCTTCCCGATGACATTATTATCCAAACAAAGAGTTTTAAAGATGACTCCGGACACGATGTTGCTTTACAGATAAGTAAGGACAATAAGTTCACATATTTAATAGACGGCAAGATAAGTTCGGTCCACCAGAAATATGACGATGGCCATGTAGAGCTTATCATGGAGTACACGTACAGTGAAACTGGTGAGCTTGCCAACGTGAGACTGCCGAACATACGAAATTCAGTTGATACTCAGATCGCTAAAGCTCGCCAACAGATAGCGGCAGAGCGGACTAACTATTTGCGCCAGCTTTCAGAGCAGAAGGGGCTAGCGTATACACAGATCCGTGATCAGGTACAAATAACCCGTGATCAGATCAACGCACAACGTTCACAGCTGCAATCTCAGTTGTATCAGGAGGTGACGAAATCCAAGTGGGTTGGATGGTGGATCTTTGGATGGTGGGAGACTTATAGAGAGACAGTGGAAGTTCCGGGCGTACGCGACGCCATTAATCAATTGAACGAACAGGAGAGGCTCCTTAATAATGAGGAATCAAAGGCGTATGCCGAGCTTAATAGCGAAGTCAGCGCTGCCGAGGCAAAGCTGACGCAGGATGAAACCGCTGCGATGGCTCAAGTCAGCGCCCAGGAAGCGCAATTCCAGGTACAGATAATAAAAGAAGAGTCGACGCCCGTTATACTTGAATATTATCGTTCGATCCTTGGCCGTGATCCTGACGAAGCCGAAACTAATTCGTGGCTCGCTACGGTCAGTTACAGCGCAAGTATAGATGCAAATGCATTAAAGACGGCCTTATTCAATTCAGATGAAAGACAGGCGCAGGAAGCATTTGTTGCCGGGATTAAAAACAGGATAAAAGATACCTTATATAGTTATGTCGGCTTAGATCAGGAAGGCAAAGGATCGTTTCTCGGGACGCTTGGACTGTCCCTCAATGACGCTGTCGCGTTGGGCAGGGAAGACGTAGACGCGATCCTTTCCTTCCTAGATAAGCAGAATATACACTTCGGCAGAAGCGCGTTTGTTTCTCTTGGGACGATCCTATCGGATAACGACGTTACCTATGATCTAGAGGACCTCGCCTTCAAAACTATCCTTATAGATATATTCACAGGCTCTTTGAATCAATTCAGCGATGGCAAGCTTTTGGAATTATCAATGTACTCTCTCTCCAAGACCGCTTCAGGCTACGGCCTTGACTTATTTAATGCAAAATTAGATTTTGATGATCTAGAGCGATCATTTACCGAAACCGGAAAAGCGATCGCGCACTTAAAAAATAACCACTTTGTAGTTGTTACCAATATTACTGCCGATGATAAGGTAAGCTACGTTGAGCGCAATCGCGGCAAGGATGGCTACACATGGACCGTCTCAAAAGACGATTTCCTTAAAGGATGGACGGGTTATACCATAGCTAAAGGATTGCAGGATGCTTCTTGGCTAGCGTCAAAAGTCATTTCTATCGAAACTGCTCAACGAATTAAGGGAAGCTGCCTTATGTTCCTATTCCCGCTCATAGGCGCGATCTTTGGCGCTATCGCGGGAGCCGCTACTGCGGTTATTGGAGCAATAAGCGCGATCGTCACAGGGATCTCCGCAATCCTCGGTCCTATCATATCTGGTATCAGTACGTTGGTCGCAGGCGTGGCGAATTTCATGGTGGGCATTGGTTCTCAGATCTTCGGTGCGATACAATTTGTCGGCTCAAGTCTACTCGGCGGTCTCGGCCAATTCGGCACGTGGCTGGGAGGTGTCTCAAGCGCCATCTTTGGCTCAACCGGCCTGGGAGGGATCATCACATCTACCGGTTTTAATCTAACAGGTCTTGGCGCCGCGCTTGGCAAGACCATCGTTACCACAGCGCTATCTATCGGCATATCGAAGGGTCTTGAATCGCTCGGTGTAAATTCAACGATATCAGGCCTATTAAGCTCCTTTGTCACCGGTGGTGTTTCAGGTTTATTCAATAGCGGATTCTCAGTGCTATCATTTGTCACAGGTGGTATTCAGGGTCTTGCGATACAGGGCGTAAATGAATTGGCTCCACGTTTAGGTATCGATCCGATGCTTTCTAACGTAATATCTTTGACTGCTGGCGCGTTCATCGGAGCTGTTGGAAATAATATTTCTCCGGAAACAGGCCAATTTAATTTAGAAGGGTTCAGCGCTTCAATAGGGAAGCAAATTATGCCGAACGTCGCAAGCGAGCTTGCCTATTACGGCATCACCAAATCCGGCGAACTCCTCGGCCTCGATCCCCGCATCTCCTACTTGGCAGGAGTGGGCATTAGAAGTACATTACAAGCAGGGTTGGGCTCAAATATGGATCCGAGTGCCATATGGAATGGTCTGGTTAATGGCCTATTAAGAGGAGGAACGAGCATTGGCCTGCAGTGGGCTTATCAGGAGCTCGATATGGAGCCAATTCTGGGATCGTTGAGTGCCGCGGCTCTTACGGGCGCAATTGAGGGCCTGCTTGAAGGACAGGGTGCCATTAAGGGCGTCTACGATACATTATTTAAAACAGGCGTGGGCTTATTAACGCTTGGTGGTAGCGGGAATAATGAGTGGGCTCGAGCCGCCTATATTGCTCAAGTCCTTGATTTTAGTAACATAATACAAGAGCGAGGGGTCGTAGATGCTCTCGATACATATGCTTCAGGCTTCCTGCATCAAAACGCCATTGAAAATATTTGGAAGATGGGAGGCATAGCCGATATAATTGCCAATAAAGCGGAGGTAGTAGTAAATGAAGAAGGAGCGACTGTTAAGCGCGTATATATTAATCCCGAGAGAACCGACTTTATTGATTTTTCGCTTTCTATGGATGACATGGTCGGCTACAAACAGGGAAACATTTTAGTCGATTGTCCTATTGAGATCGGTCCCGATGGGTGCCCCACTACAGATAATGGTAAGGTTAAGGTGCTATTAGGAGGCAAGTCAAGGATTGTCTATAGTATAAAAGACCACAATCTTGTTCTAATAGAATACATTGACGCTAATGGCGAAATGATAGCTTTTGCTCAACCAATTTATGGCGAAAAAAGTATAAAAATGAACGAGGATAATAACTCAATACGAACAGGGCGATTCTATAATATAGAAAAGCAGCTGATAGTTGATAAGAGGGATAATCAAGTTTTTAGGATCTTATCCACGCCCCGCTCAGACATGACTGATGTAGAGATTCAAGAGTTGACCCAAAATGGTGTCGAGGGACGATATTTGGACGGCGTGACTATAGAATATGATAAGGATTCAAACCAGGTTAAGTTGGAAATAGACCCAAACGCCCAATCTGTCGGAGAGTTTGAAGGCAAGACGACGTTTTTAAGCCTAATTTCAGTCAACGGTATCAGTAGTGAATTTGGTAAATATGCGGCACCGACTTATGAGGAAAGATTGAAGTACCGTTTGTCTTCTCAGGGCCTTGATAAGAATGCTATATATCTACTTCCTATGTTTATGGGGTATGGCCTGCCTACGCCCATAAGGACTATAAAGGATATCGGATTATGGCTTTTAGATAACGCCGGAACCAACATTTTGACAAACGAGCTTATTGCAAAACTGGACCAAGAAATATATGGCCACATACTGCCGGGCCAGCAATATGAACCAAAGGTTATGACTCTATTTTCGGGTAGCGCAAATTCTTTCTTCAAAGCAATCAATAAAAGGCATGACTACAATATTAGAGACGCTATAATATTGGCAGGGCCGACATTGGATGGTATGTTTGAGGAGACCACTATTACGAGTCCGTACCTTAAAAGGGTGTTTAATATATGCGGTACAAAAGATGCGTTTTATCCGGTTGCAGCTAACAAGAAATATAGCAGCAATGTGACAGCATACAACATTGAAATTTTGGGGGCGTCCCATACCGATTATTTTTATGATCCATCCGGGAGCAGCCTTAGTGCTAGATCAAGCTATTTCGTCGAAAATCTCATGAAAGCAGTGTATAATAATGAAAACATGGCATACTTTTTTGAGAAACATCAGGTTGCTTATGATTCAAATAAGAAGATTTACACTGTAGACTTGCACCAAATTGATTATAATCCTGAATTGGAATGGAGAAATGGTGAATAGATGAAGAGAGCTGATAAATTTATTATCAAATCTGTAATAGTAGTAATTTCATTTGTTTTAGTATTGCTTGTATGCCTTTTTACTTATTTTTATGTAGGATTTAGCCAAAGCGCTAAAGGTACACAACAGGCCATCAAACGATTTACTCCGGGAACGATAGAATTTGAAACGTATAAAAGGTGGAATGAAGAATCAAAGGTTTACTATGAGCACGCCAATAAAGCAAGAGAATATGAAGCGAAGGGTCAGTATGACTTTGCTATAGGTGAGTATAAAAAATCTGCAGAATGCAAAGCCGAAATATGGATGGCTCACAGACATCTTTTAGAAGTTTATGAAAAGGCAGGTTATTACGATCTCGCGCTTCAGGAAATAGACTGGTTGCTATCCCGCAAAAAAGTCGATAAAAGAGTTATCGATGAATTATTAGCAAGAAAGACTAGGTTAAATAGAGGTAAATAGGGGACAGCGCCCTATTTTGAATTAACGTTCTATTTTAATGTGTATCCATGCCAAGGCTTGCTCGCATCATAGCTCCAGGATTACCTCACCACATCACTCAGCGCGGTAATTATAGTCAAGATGTGTTTGGTGACGACAATGATCGAAGGCGATATCTGACTTGGGTGGATGAGTATAGCCGAAAGTATGATCTATCAATAATAACATATTGCCTTATGCCCAACCACGTGCACTTTATCGTTATTCCATCAGGTGAAGATTCCATATCCAGAACATTTAATACGGCCCATATGCGGTATTCTCAATATCGCAATAAGAAGATGGGTGCGACCGGGCATCTATGGCAGGCGAGGTTCTTTTCATGTGTTATGGATGAAAAACACCTCACTGCGGCAGCCCGCTACATTGAGCGAAACCCCGTAAGAGCTCATATAACAAAAACGGCTTATGATTACGTATGGTCGAGCGCTAAAGATCATGTTAATAATACCCGTGCCTCTATAATCAACTCCGGCGAGCTCTTTAAATACATCGATATCGATAAAGCTAAATGGAGGAGTTTTATAGATATGCCCGATAATACGGATGACATTTCTGATATCCGGAAATATACCATGACAGGCAGGCCGCTCGGGAGAGAGTCATTTATCAACAAACTTGAAAAAGAGATTGGCGAGCGATTGCATGCACTGCCTGTGGGGAGGCCGAAAAGCATAGAGACGAAATAGGGCGCTGTCCCCATTTTAAATATATGTATTATTGTATTGACAAAAGTATGTAT
>CAYVCD010000014.1:0-6706 GCA_964450115.1 uncultured Planctomycetia bacterium | reverse complement strand
AGGGCGCTGTCCCCATTTTAAATATATGTATTATTGTATTGACAAAAGTATGTATATAAGGTACGCTTGATATGCAGAAAGAATGATGAGTCACGATATTTTTGCATAGGCAAAGTGGACAGCAGGATCATGACAGTTCGTTTTACCTATAGAGATGGTAAAATACGAATATATGGCGCAGGATACTGGAGAAAGGGTATAGGTTATTATGCGCAAAAATAAGATAGATACAAATATGCCAATAGGGGAATTGAAGAGGATAGATGATTTTCTTCCTCACCCCAGCGAGTTGGCCGTTCCGGAAAAGACGGTTAAAATCACATTACGTCTTAGCCGGTCAAGTGTTGATTATTTCAAGGAACAGGCAAGAAAGTACCATACTAAATATCAGAAGATGCTTAGGATGTTAGTTGATAGGTACGCGGAGAAGTATTCTTAAAAAATAGGGCGCTGTCCCCATTTACCATTTACCTAATGATAAAGAAAGAATAAAGTGTTTGAGCAGATAGTAAAGCATAAATACTTTTTTCATATTGTCGCGATCATAGTAATTTTGACCGCGACTATTTTATTTATAGTCTTTAGCGGGGACTCTGTCGAAACACATAATGGTACGACCAACATGATTAAGACCACTGTAGGAAGTGAGTTTGTAATTACATTGGACGCTAATGCGACTACGGGCTATGAATGGCAGCTTGCCAAACCCATAGATGATAATCTTCTGAATCTTGTACGGTCAGAATATATACCGGATGAGACAGGTCTGGTAGGTTCCGGCGGCAAGTCGATATGGACTTTTAAAGCCATTCAAGCTGGTGAGACACGCATATCCTTCAAATATATCAGATCGTGGGAAAAGGATATTCCGCCAGTGAAGGAAGCGATCTATATAGTGAATATTGAAGATGCTGAAGAGGCTGAAGACGAAAAGATGGTCGATGAGGATGCTTGATAATGCCAGAAGCTCCTCTATATTTCCGCGACCATCTTTAATATATCCTGGTAGGATGTTGTCTCTCTTGTGATGCGGGCGCGCAGATCCGAGGCGCTGGGGATGCTCTTCAAATACCAGATAGCGACTTTGCGCATAAATCCGATCTTACCATGAGCGCTTATAGATTTGAACTTATCGATATAATCCAGATGTTTTTTTAAGGTCTTCTTCTTCTCCGTCAAAGATACCTCTTTAGGCAGTCTTCCGGTCTCGATATACTCTTCGATCTCATTGAATATCCACGGATTGCCCAGGCTGCCCCTTGCCACCATTACACCATCACAGCCGGTCTCATCAAGCATCAGCTTGGCATCCTTGCCCGAAAATATGTTCCCGGAGCCATAGACCGGGATACTCACAGCGTCCTTCACCTTTTTTATAGAGCCATAATCAACACCGCCGGCATAGCCTTGACTCTTCAGGCGTCCATGTACGAATATGGCCGATACACCTATGTCCTCGCAGTGTTTCACCATATCAACTATGAGATCATCATCCTTCTTGCTGAACCCTGTGCGTATCTTTATTGTGATGGGTAGAGGCAGCTCCGGGATCAGCCTTTCCAAAATACTGTAAAGCCTCGGTGTGTCACGCAATAGATGAGCGCCGGAATTTTTCTTGATGACTTTTTTCGCGGGACAGGCGCAGTTGATATCGAGGAAAGAGACTTTCACGAGCTCGAGAAGCCTTTGGGCCGCTTTTAGCATTCCGGATGGATCCGAGCCTAATAGCTGTACGGCTATGGGTACGTCCTTCTTATCGGTTTTGAGATTGCCGTAAGTTTCATGGCGTTTATAGATAAGGGAATTCGAATCGACCATCTCATAGAAACAGAGCTTCGCGCCGTGTTCGCGGGCGATCAGCCTGAAGGGTAGATCCGAACATCCGGCCATGGGAGCCATTATCACTTTCGGTAGTTTAAGCACAGGGGTATTATATTAGAGTATTAGCTATTGCGCAAATATTACTTTATGTATATAATCATTACCGATATGAAGATAGGAATGATAGGATTACCGCAGACAGGGAAGAAAGCGTTATTTGAGCTTCTGACCGGCCATAAGCCTTCCGAGAATGAAGTCGCTTCGGGCAAGCCGATCAATGGGGTTGCCGAGATACGGGACAGCCGATTTGACGCGCTTGTCGCCATGTATAAGCCAAAAAAAGAGGTGAGAGCCAGGATAGAGCTGGAGCTTCTGCCGAAGATAGAGAAGGATGCTATATCGAAAGGCGATATATTCACGGATATAGCTGAGGTCGACGCCCTCTGCCATGTGGTGCGGGCGTTTAAGGATGATTCTATATATCATGCCAGCGGTTCGGTCGATCCCAAGCGCGATATCGACGCAATAAACTCGGAACTATTGCTTCATGACCTTATATTCATCGAGAAGCGCTTCGAAAGGCTGGACAAGAAGATAAAGCAGACCAAGGAGGAGGCCTCGATAAAGGAGAGGGATCTTCTAGCGAAACTAAAGGCCCACCTGGAAAAGGACCAGCCGTTAAGGACGCTTGAGATCTCCGCGGACGAAGATAAGTTATTGACCAGCTACCCGTTCCTTACCCGAAAAGAGATAATAATAGCCCTTAATGTATCGGAGGACCAGCTAAAGAGTAAGCCTCCGGTAGAGGGTGATAATATAATGCAGGTTTCAGCCAAGGTTGAGGCCGAGATAGCGGCCCTGGACTCCGAAGAGGAGAGGAAGGCGTTCCTTACCGATCTTGGCATAACAGAGCCCGCAATGAATATACTGACCCGCCTCTGCCTTAAGACGCTCAAACTGATATCCTTCTTTACGGTAGGGCAGGATGAGGTGAGGCAATGGAATGTGAAGGCAGGCGCTACAGCCGCTGAGGCAGCCGGCGTAATACACTCCGATCTTCAAAAGGGATTCATAAGGGCGGAGCTCATTAAGTTGAATGATCTAAAGGAGTTAGGAAGCGAAGACGCAGTAAAGGCTCAAGGAAAGTTCTATCTTAAAGGCAAAGACTACATAGTAGAAGACGGAGACATTTTAAGTATCAGGTTTAATGTTTGACATAGCTACCATATAGGTGGTAAAATTTTAACCATGACTAGACATAGATCCGGCTATATAGCGTTTATCATTTCTGCGATATTAATCCTCGGAGCATCGGATTCATGGGCCATTTCGTGGAAGGATGACTTGAAGAGCGCTCTTAGTGAGGCAAAAAAAAGCAAGAAGCCTCTTATCGTCGATTTCTATACAACATGGTGTCATTGGTGTAAGGAACTGGATTATAACACGTACACCGACGCTAAAGTCAATTACCTCTCAGGTGATTTTATATGCGTTAAAGTGGATGCGGAGCTTAATCCTAAAGCAGCCGCTAAATACAATATCAGAGGATATCCTACTGTCATATTTTTGAATCATGATGGTTCAGTCAATAATCGTGTGATCGGCTATAAAGGTCCTGAGGCCTTCGCAGGTGTCATGGAGCTTGTTTTAAAAAATACTAATAACCCGCCTGGTAAAACACCCCCTCTGAATACGGGCAAACAAGCCGTGATCAAAAAACCGGCTATAGTAAAGGAATCTGGCGTAGAATTTGATCGGGAAGCATTTGAAAGCAATCGAAGTAAGAATATTGAAAAAGCAAGAAATCGCAACTTGGAATTAAGCGGCATAATCATTAATAAGCAAAAAACGCCCGTAGCCGTTATTAACGGCATCTTTGTGAAGGAGGGTGATGTAATAGGTGAGGGCAAGGTTTCAAAGATCACGAAAGATAAGGCTGAGGTAGTTTTTCAGGATAAGACCATAATTCTCACTATAGATTAAAGGTAGAGATCAAAACTTGAATAAGCCATTTCACAGGATAGCGTTTATAACAAACGATCCAGCGCAGCTGAAGATCCTGTCTTTATTATTGATCTCCATTCTTATCCCGGTATTTTTTGTTGCAAGCTTCCTGTATTTTCTTATATTTAATATCCTTTCCGATCAACCGGCTATATCAGGATTTGTGCCTATAGCTATGGATCCTGTCATAGCTAGGACGAATATGGCAATCGTGCTAGGTTTTATCCCGCTCCTTTTACTCTTATTTGTATGGGGGATCATCATTTCCAATAAAATTACAGGCCCATTGCGTAGGCTGCAGAGGGAATTGGATGAGATGACCAAGAGTAGCGCGATAAAGCGATTGAGTATAAGGAAAGATGATTATCTGAAACCGCTAGTCAATGCCATCAATAAGCTCTTAATCAAATAAGCCCACCAAATATTTAGTTCCTAACACTTGACAAATCAAAAACATAGTGTATACTTACAAACGCTCCTATATTAAGGGGTATGCCCTTGTACAAAGATGTATAAGGGCGTATTAGTCTATACCAAAAAAGTATAACTAATACCAAATAAGAAGGTGGTGGGATACTTATGCCAGAAGACAATGTCTTCACGGTTCAGGAAGTGGCCACATATCTTAGGATGCGCCCTGTCACCATATATAAGCACGCAAAGGCAGGCAAGCTTCCTTGTTTTAAGGTAGGGGCCAACTGGCGATTCAAGAAGTCTACCATAGACAGGTGGATCTCCGCGCAGGAAGATAAAGAGAATAACGGAAGTAAATAACCTCGCAATCATTAAGATCGCGGGGTTTTTTGTTTCCACGGAAGATTATGGATAAGCGTATAGTAATTACAGGTCTGGGTGTGCTTGCTTCAACCGGTATTGGTAAGACCGAATTCTGGGCCGGCCTTAAAGAGGGACGGTCCGGTATGAAGCCCATTACCTTATTCGATATGAGCACATGCAAGACCAAACTTGGCGGAGAGATAAGCGATTTTAATGCAGAGAAGATATTGGGCCAGAAAGGGTTACGCAATTTGGACAGAACCACGAAGTTGGCATTGTGCGCCTCTGGGCTTGCATTGGATGATGCCGGTATAAAATACCCGCTGACCGACTCCGAGACAGACGAATTCGGCGTATCGCTCGGTTCTACGATGGGTTCGGTATGGTCCATAAGCGAATTTGACAAAGAAGCCCTACGCAATGGTCCCAGATCCGTGAATCCCGCACTATTTTCGAATACGGTTATAAATTCTCCGGCAAGCCATATATCCATAAGGTTCAATATACAGGGTTTTAATAGTACGGTTTCATCCGGATTCTGTTCAAGCATCGATGCGATCTATTATGCTCTCAATATGCTGGAGTTATACGACTATAAGATGGTGCTCTCAGGCGGGGTCGAGGAGATGTGTGAGCAGACGTATAAAGGATTCCATAAGATAGGACATCTCGCGGGTTCACGGCCGGGCAAGGAAGAAGTAAATTGCCCCTACGACAAGCGTAGGAACGGGATCATGTTCGGTGAGGGCGCGGCGATAGTTGTCCTGGAAGAGCTCGAGCATGCCAAGAAGCGCAATGCCAGAATATACGCTGAAATATTAGGTTATGGCACTTCTTTTGACCCTGATAGTCAAAATATCTATAGTCCAAAAGCGGAAGGCGCCGCTGAAGCTATTAAAAATTGTCTGGATGATGCAAAGATCAGCACAAGCGATGTCGGTTATATAAGCGCAAGCGGCAATTCAACTCTCGACTGCGATTACATGGAAACAAATGCTATAAAACATGTCTTTGGTGACAGGGCCAAAAAGATACCGGTAAGCTCTGTTAAATCGATGTTAGGTGAAAGTTTTTCGGCTTCTGGAGGATTGAATTTGGCCGCTTCATTGGGCATATTTGAGGAAGGTTTTCTTCCTCCGACAATAAATTATCTCCAGCCGGACAGGCGCTGTAATCTCGATTACGTGCCAAATAAATCTCAGAAGCACAGAGTTAAGCATATCCTGCTTAACTCTTTCAGCCCGACCGGATCAAATTCTACCCTGATGATAGGTAAACATAACTCATAAGAGGTTTATATGCTGCTGAAGGATAAAGTTGCAATAGTAACGGGTGGTACCAGAGGGATCGGCAGAGCTATTGTTTTCGAGTTAATAGAAAACGGCGCAAAAGTATTGTTCACGTATTTAAAAAGTGACGAGTCAGCCGGAATAATACTCGATGAAATAAAGGAGCTAAATGGCGAGGCGGAGGCCATAAAAGCGGATGTTCGATTATATGATGAAGCAAAAAGAGTGATAGGGGAAGCTATAAATAAATTCGGTAAGATCGATATTCTGGTTAACAATGCCGGCATAGTAAAAGATAAGGCGCTCATGATGATGGATCCGGCCGAATGGCTTGATGTAATAAATACCAATCTTACGGGTTATTTCAATATGGCCAAAGCGTGCATAGTAACGATGATGAAGCAGAAAACCGGGAACATTATCAATATATCTTCTATAGCCGGCGTCGTAGGCATGCCCCGCCAGGTCAATTATTCGAGCGCTAAAGCGGGTGAGCTCGGCCTTACAAAGTCATTGGCCAAAGAGGTTGCTCAATATGGCATAAGAGTAAATGCGGTGGCTCCGGGTTTCATCGATACCGATATGACCAAAGATTTAAAGCAGAAAGACGCCATGATTAAGATGATACCTTTTGGCAGGTTTGGAAAGCCCGAAGAGATCGCTAAGGTCGTAACGTTTTTGGCGAGCGAAAGATCTGCTTATATAACGGGACAGGTTCTGAAGGTTGACGGAGGCTTAGCTATATAAATGGCTGCAATAAGCGCGAAGCAGTTGGAGAATGAACTGAGGCTTCTCATAGCCGAGATCGTTGAAAT
>CAYVCD010000013.1:0-24491 GCA_964450115.1 uncultured Planctomycetia bacterium | reverse complement strand
CAATATTGATACAAAGCTACTCCGGGAGTATGTCATCTATCTCATGAAGCAGGGTCACGGGAATCCTTTAAGCAGAGTGACGGCACCCGTATTAAGAGATGCCGATACAAAGGGCGCTTGGAAGCTGATAGAGAATTCTTTGAAGCAGCCCGCTCCGGAATATGACGCGATACAGACTTTCGTATATGGCGCCACCGCGGAGTCCCTGACAGCGTTATTACAAAAACTCTCGCCGCCGGTCATTAGCGTGCCGGAAAAGAGCCCGATCCCTGTACAGAGCGTTCCGGTCCCGGAGACAAAGAGCGCGGCTCTATACCGCGAGCTGCATCTCTGGCTCGGCAATAAGCCAAATAAGAGGATCCTGCCCGAGACCTTCACGGCCGATCAGGAGAAGGCAGCAGAGGAGCTCTTAATAAGAGTGCTGATGGAGATCATTCCGGGCGCTGATATGGATATCGATATTGGCCCGGTTATAACAAGCCAGATAAACGGTATTATACATAACACAACTCTCGGAAATGAAGCGGAGATAACAAAATACCGAAGGCCGCTTACAAATACGGCGATACGCAAAGCTATAACCGAAGGGGTTATCACTGCTTATGATGGTGTCGTTAAGAGCGGGGAGCTGGTGCCTATGGGCGCGAAGCCCGGCATGCCTTCCAGCGAACGCATGCTCAAGCCATATTTTACTATACATGCCAGGGCTTCCGATCTTATGTGCGTTGTGGGCCAGGCGCTTAAAGATAACGGGATATCTGCAACGTTTAAACTGACAAACAAGTATGGCGTATCCGAAACGGTCAAGTTTACCGAAAGGGCCGCTACAGCCCTTACTCTCTATGTCGCTGCCGGAAAATTGAGCCGCGGCGGACTGCCTCAGGAAGCGCCCATGGTAACTGTGATGGTGACGCTGAAGGGCGGCACGGACGATCAAAGAGAGAAGGCGCTCGATATATTAGCGAATATACTGCCTGAAGCGCCGCCTGAGAAATCCGTCACGGAGGCGGCGCTAAGGGCTCAGGCCCTGGATGCGTTATTGATCTCACCGGTCATTCTTAAGCCGGCACCGGCGGCCGAGATAGTACCGGCAGAAACAAAACCTATTTTGGGATTTCAGGATTTTCTGAAGAAACATCCCAGATATGCTCAAGAGAGCGCTATATTTGAATTGTGTAAAGCGAAAATAAAAAAAGCCGGCTGGTCTCTGCATGTCGGCACGGGGCCGGAGCTGTTGCCCATACTAGAAGCGCAAGCGGGGATGAATACGGTCGTTCTGGATATCGATGAGCAAAATATTCGGTCATTCGTTAGCATGGCGGTAGCATATAGCCATTTGAATGGCGCGGAAGGTCTTTTGAATAATCTGTATTTTGTGAGCCAGAGCGGAACAATAAAGAATATAGCCGAATTTGACGTAGACTCCGGTAAGACTTTTGACGCAACCGGGATTTCCGAGATCAGGACAAAGGACGGCATCAAGATAAATTTCGATGTAGTATCGCTTCTGGACCTATTTGGCGGAGTGGCATGGTTCGGACGCGACGAAGCCGAGATCAAATATAAACATACTAAAGCTACTGAGATAGTAGACTCCGCGCTTGACGCGCTGAGTGATACAGGGCTACTCATTACAACGGATGACGGCCCCGGCGCGACGTTTAATGCTATCTCAGGCACGAGGATCGTGCAGAAAAAATTTCCTGCCAGCAACTATAAAGGGATCAATTCACCGATAGCGTCCAATCATGAAACGATAGTCACGGTATTTGATAAATCGAAACTCGCGGCGAAGGCGACACCAGCTCCTATTGCCGGCTCATTAGCCAGGATGCTGCCGATGATCTTGGCGATAGTCATAAGCGTTATGTCGATATTTACTCCCTTCTCAGCTAATGCGGCAAGCAGCATGGCGGCAGTAGCGGAGCAGGCGGCATTAAGGACCACTGCGCCGATCCCGTTAACGCCGGCAGTTACTTCCGGCACAGCTCTTTCCGCGAAGCCGAAGATATCGCCTGATAGAGCGTTTTTTAATAGTGTCGTCAAGAATCCATTCCGTAACGAGATCAAGGCGACATATTCAGATGACTCGGAAGGGTTCAGGGATAATATATTCTCCGGTGATTTTGACGGCAAGGAGGCCATTAAGAGGATCAAATTGCTGGACAAAGTCATAAAAGATAATTGGAAGAGCAGGATAGAGCCGTATCTCGCAGAAGATATTAAGATTTATGATGAGTTGCACTGGCAGATGCTGTGGCTTATTAAGATGTCTATGTCGGATGAACAATTTGACAGTATGTTGAAAGGGTTATCGAGCGCCGAAGGTAAAAAGATATCGATCGTATGGTCAAAAAAGATGGATCCAAGAAATCTGGCTTATGCGCGCGGAAGACATTTAGGAGGAAGGTATAATAATCCGGGCGAAACATCGATAGTATACATGAATGACTATATCAGGTCATCTCCTGTCAGGCAGGCGTTATTTGGGCTTCATGAATTCAGGCACGCGAGCAATGTACCGGTATACAGCTCTCCTATAATACCTATTCTAAAGATACATCTGGACCCGATCACATCGTGGGCGGATGTTATGAGGGCGCGCTCCGGCAAATTGATCAGTGAAGAGATGCCATCGGCCATGGAGGAGGTTGCTACCTTAAAAGCGCTTATTAATGTAGCCCCTGCGCAGGGGGATGTATTTGTTGGCAAGGCTAGGGCCGGCAAATACATGGCGGTTATTTTAAGCGACATAACGATGGGATTAATACCATGGGGCGTATATTCGTTTATCGCTTTTATTGTACATGGTATCAGAAAAGACCGGCAAAGCCGGCAGGAATTTATTAAAGTAAAGAAGGCTGCGAAACAGAGAGAGGGCTTAAAGGAAGTCCAACCTGTAGGCGCTCAAAAGGTCAATCTGGATGAAGGGCTCAAGAGAGCTAAGGCTATATTTGATGCAGAGCTGCCGGGGGCGTCTCTTACGGCGAGCGAAGTGAAAGTCTACCAGAACATGACTGAGCTTGCGGCGTTACGACAGAATGGCATACAGCTGGCCTCCGAGATCTTAGGTAGTGATGAATCCACCGGCAGTCAGATAGCGGTGGCGCTATCGGTCTATCACGAAAAGCTCCATGATCTCTTGAGAGGGCATCGTGCCAGAGAAGGGATACCTGAATCTAGAAAGGCACCGACCGCAGAGAGCCTTGAGAAGGAACTGATAGAAGAGATATTCGTGGTGAGCAAGGTTCTCGAGTACCTGTATAAAAAAGTAAGTGAATCTGATAGAAGCGCGTATCTGCAATTCCTCAAAGATAATCCCGCAATAAATAATGCCAGCTTCGCTCATATGGCGGAAGAATACCAATCGCTCGGCCAAAGATTAGCCGATAACCTTATTACAGAAGCCGAATTTAACAGAAGAGTGCCGCTCTTGGTGGCCAAATACACAAAGAGAGCTATCGCCAGAGATTGGAAGGAAGCTTTTGGCGAAGAGCTGATGACGCAATTCCGCAGGAATATGGATCTAAGAAGCGACGCAAGAAACAGGGTTACCGGCGGATTTAACGGATACAACGCCGCTTTCTCGAAGGTTGTAGAGCTAGCGGCCAAGCAGGCTGCAAAGCCCGCAGCTCCTATTGCCGAGCCGATCGCGGCGCCAACACCGGCACCTGTTCCGGCGCCGGCACCTGAGCCCACGCCAACACCGGTTGCAGCACCGAAAGGTCTCCAGCCGAACGCCTTGGAAGAAGCTCTGCGTGTAAATGCCGGCTTTGCGGAGTACAGGCAGGGACAGATCGAAGCGATGAGAGAGCTGGAGAAAGGCGTGCCCGTGGAACTGAGGACGGGCGGCGGCAAGACTATAACTTTAGCCGGAGCCGCGCTGGCACGATATAAGAATAGCGGCCAGAGAGCGCTGGTAATGACACATGAGAATAATCTTACCATCGAAGCTATGGAAAAGCAGAAGATGGGAGAGGCCTTAAGCAAGAGCGGCGCGGTCACAGGATTTATTATTGCCGATGACAATGGCGTAGAAAAAGGTCTTATATTTGAAGATGGCGTAAAGAGAGACGCCCGCGTAGAAGAGGTATATGAGAAGTGCGCTGTTATTTATGGTAAGTGGGACGGATTCGTGCACCGCAGTATGAAAGAGAAGCTCGGCCTGGAAAAGAGCGCTATTGGCGCGAATAAATATTATGTGCTTGCCGATGAGGCCGACCTTACGATGGTATTCGGCGCCGCGACACCCTGTATTATCTCAGGCGACAAAATGGCGGATTCCGAAGAGAGAATAACGGTCCGCAAAAAGATAAACGATGTAATAAAAGATATGCTCGACGACGAGAGCCTCTATTTTGTACCGCCCGAAGGCGCAAACCAGGCTGTATTTACCGAAAAAGGCATATCGCAGGCACTCACCACGCTAAAGACGCTGGCGGCGCGAAACAAAAAATTCGCGAAGCTTATAAATAAACACGGTGAGATGTTCGCTGTGGACGCTTTAAGGGCAAACCTCTATTACAAAAAAGGAGAAGGCGCCCAGCTCTATGTCGAAGGCGGCAAGGTATTTGTGCGCGATGAGCATACCGGAGCCAAGAAGGGCGGAATGACATTTGGAGAAGGCCTGCAGCAGGCGATAGAGATAGTTATGGGCACCGCGGTTACGCCAGAGACATATACGTTGAGCTCAACCACCATAGTGCAGTTCTTGAAGGATCAGAATCAGGTTGCGGATTTTGCCGGAGCCAGCGGAACCATGGCCAAAGACCGGTTTAAAGAGATATACGGCAAGGACGTCTTAGTCATAGAAGGCATAGCCCAGACATTGGATAAGACCGCCGGGCATAAAGGCTTCTCTTACAGAGCCGGAAAAAAGACGGCGTTGCTTGATAGTTTGAAAGCGGCGTTCATTAGAAATCAGCCGGTGATGTTAAAAGCGGAATCTGACGCCGAAGCCAAAGAACTTAAGAGTTTCATTGAAAAAGAACTGAACAGCGAAATAGGCCGGTACGGAATAATCATAAACGAAGCGAACGGCCGCGACATAAACGGATTTGCCAGGGCCATCGATATCGCCGGTTACGCCAATGTATTGACGATAACCACGAACATGGCGCACCGCGGAGTCAACATAAAAGTCCAGGGCCGTTATCTTAATGATTCCGGCACCGAGGGTAATGAAGTTCCTCCTATAGGCGAAATGGCTCCGGGGCTGCACGTGATATCATTCTATCTGGATGAGGCGGAAGCGTTCGAAATACAGACACAGGGCCGCGCGGATAGAGGCGCGAATAAAGGATCGTGGGAAGGGTTATTCTCATTCGATGAAAAGATATTCATAGAGAATCAGGATACGCTGGGCGGGCAGATAAAGCCGGCGCTTATCAATGCCGTTGAAGCCGGGAATAAACCCGAAGAAGTAGAGCGCCTGATAGGCGTGGCGAGAGACCTTATAGTGGCGAAGCAGAATAGAAGCGATAATTCAAGGCGCCAGCTGGAAGACGAGATATATTCATATCAGGAGCAGCTGACCAAGCTTATAAATGCCACTGCTAAAGAGAACAGCTTTGAAGATCTTCTTATGGCCGCTGTGGGCGGGAAAGACGCGTATGAAAAGATGAGGGGCAAGCTTGACGGCGCGAAGGTCGAAAAGACGCGCCTTTTGCTCAACAGCAAATTAGCCCGGATATTGAGCGTATTCCAGACCGAACAGCAGGATATCAGGAAGCGCATGGGCTACAGGGCCCAGGTCGCCGGGATGGGTATAGTATTGGCCCAAATCCAGAAAGAATTGACCGAGTTGGCTCTGATAGCCGGCAGTTTCGGAGAAAATGTCAGAGAAGCGAAAGATTTTGCCGGAAAGAGCGTCGGGGCGATGCTCGATGATAACATAACCGATGTAAAGGAAAATACCAAACCCGGCGTAAAAGAATTTTTCTCAAGCAGCATGTTGAAGACTGTGGCCGCGATAATCCTGACAGTCGGCATAGGGGCATTGACAGTCAGATACGGGATGGGATTCCTTAAAGGAGGCATATTACAGGCAATGCCCGCTTCGCTATTCGCCCATCCTCTGTTGTCCGGCATGGCGGTTATCCTCTTATTGATACCGGCTATATACATGCGCCAGATCTATGGCAAGAAGATAGGCGCTTTAGATAAGTCGCAAATAGAATTTTCGCGCTTCTCATTCGGCGTAGGAAAGGGGAGTTTCTGGAAAGCTTTTGGAGCATATGTCGGTATCATGGTGCTTCAATTATTGGCCGGCCCGGGTATGTTCGCCGCGGCTTTCTCGCTGGCCGCAGTAGCCGTGCATCCTGCCATAGCGATATTCAGCATACCGGCTCTGCCATTGGCGATAATAGCGTCCGTTTTAGCTTTGACCGCAAATCTGATATTGACAAGAATATTTAAAGACCGGATCAACGAAGCAAGGGATATACAGCCGGAAAAATTTAAGGTAGGCCTGAACGCGTTCGTAAGAGCGGGCATGGCATTAATAGGTATAGCGTTTGCGTTGCAGTTCGGCAATGGCGAATTGGCTACGACGCTGGCATCGATCGGTATAGTATTAGGCACTACACTGTTTGCTAATATACGGGCCAGGGCAGTTGAGGCGAACGAATTGAGATGGCCCGCTTATATAGGAAGCGCGCTGGGCGTATTAGGCGGAATAGGTTTATTACTGCTATCTTCCGTGACAGGCGGCGCGATAACATCACCACAGGCCTTATCGGTCCCGATAGCGGCTATCGGCATCGCTATGATAGTGATGCAGATACTCCTGGCAGCCAAGGTCGGGGCGGAAGCGAAAGCATCGGGCCAGAGATATTTACCGGCATTTGCGAGATCATTTATACCGACCTCAAGGAATATAATGATGTACGCGATGGCTATTCCGGCCATATTTATCCTGTCAAGCGGACTTATATTACCGATCATATTCATAGCCGGTGTCGCTTTGGCCGCGGCCGGTATATACAGGTACAATGTAGCGATCGAAAAGAAGTTCGGCCGTTCTATTACAAAAGGATTATCCGGTATGATGGGGCAGGCCACTGCCATTTCCGCAGGGGTCGTGCCGATGATGATCTATCCGCAGGCCGCTTATTCTGCCGAGGCGCAGCAGTTAATGTCCGTAATCTCTAAAAATGAATCCGATCAGGCTTCTATTGAGGCGCTGGCAAAGATAAAAGAATTTTCTCCCGAAAAATTTTCCGGGTTTAGAAGGCTCGGAAGAAATCTTGATTCCGCATTTGACTTATTGATGAATGGCAAGGTTTTAGAGCAGGCGCCTGTTATTGAAAAGGCTCCTCTGGCCACGCCGCATACGGGGCTTGCGCCTCCGGCCGTATCGATAGAACCAGCCGCTCCTGTAGCGCCCGCACAGCCCATAGCTCCTCCTGAGGTAGAAAAAGTTGCCGCACTACTTACACCATACGATCAGTATGAGGCGTTGCCATTCCAGAATGTTTCAGATGACGGCGTCTGGGCAGTCAATATTAAACCCGCTGAATATATCTATAAAAATCCGGTAGTTCTTAAGGTGTGGGATGACGCGACGGACTCCTATAAGGAAGCGAAGTGGGTAGAAGGCGTTTCATCAAGTGATCCCGGAATGATAACTATCTCGCACAAAGTGCCCGGAGTAACTCCCGATAAGGATACTTTTCCCCAAATACTCACGATAAACGGCGACGGTTATATAAGATTTACCGCTGATCCGGATCTTGCGATGGGCGCCACTATGAGGATAGGCGCCGAGAGAGCCGGGGAAACGGATCAGAAATTCCCGCGCGTTACTGAGACGCGCTTCAGAAGAATAAGCGACGGTGATTATGAGATACAGCTTGATGTGGACGCCGACTCCTATTCTGGAAAATTAATGATCACTGTTACCCCCGGCGCGAAGACCGCCCTGCACGTAGATTCCATATACACGATGAAGCGTGATCTTAAAGTGAGTGAAGAAAAGAATACCGGTTTCCTCGCTTTCGCGTCGATGTTTAATGCTCCGGATGCCCATGATTCCGATCTCGTGCGTGTCAGATATGTGGATGGCACCTCGCGTGAAGCGCCGATCACAAATCCACAGGAAAAGAGCAGTGAATATCTTGGCGACCCGGGTCAGGCCGTCACCGCTTTCAGCCTTGAACAGTCCGAAAGAGATCCGAAAAAATATACCAATGAATCTTTGAGATATGACAGGCGTTGTTCATATGCCGTTGAACTGGCGCCTTCGGACGTACCGTTCGGATTGAGCCTTAACATAGACCCTACGAATGCCGAAAACATAGATAACGTCTATCCCGTTCTAGTTCCGCAGGAGGACCTTGTTAAAGACCAGGTGGTGCGTCTTGTGTACGACGTCTACGCATCCGATGTCGGACTCTCTGTACTGCCGGAAGAGAGGCCGGAAGTCCCGGCTGGGCCCGGTCCGTTAGAAAAGGCGCAAATCGATGTAGCGGATCTTGCCGCGGCAGTGAAGGTAGAAGCCGCGAAGATTCCCGCAGTGCCTATAGGCGCCGTTACTATGGAAGATTCTATAAATTATGCGCTCAAAAATTCTAAGCCTTTGGACGAGAGGATGTCCAGGGTCATCGTTACTCAAACGGATCTCGAGATGTTGAGGAAGACAGGATCCTACGCCTCGCTTGAGCTTAACGGAAGCATCATTCGCTTCAGCGGTCCGGGTGCCACGCTGACGCTCGGCTTCCTGCGCAACCCCGCGAAAAAGGAACTTGTAAAGGGCCGCGAGCTCGACGTTGTCAGTGAGAGCTATAAGGCGTCTCAGCTTTCAGTGAAGGATCTTATCTGCGCGATAATGGCGGCTTACAGGGAATACGCCCGTATCGAAAGCGATGAAGCCGCGCTAGTCTCCGAGAGCGCCGCCATCAGGTCCACGTATGAGGCTATGTCGAAAAGAAGAGCCGAAATAACCGAGAGTGATATTAAGAGTATCCGCGATAAGCTCACCGGCGTGGAGAACGAATTAACAGAAATAAAGATAAAGAAAGAAGATCTGGTAGATCTGATAAAAGAATTAAGGGGGGACAAGCTATCGTCCGAGCTTATGATAGATACAACCGCGGCCGCTGCCGCTATGTCCGGGCTCAATGATATGCTGGTCACTTTAACTCAAAGGTCCGCCGCATCTCCGAGCGAGACCGTGATCTTAGACGCTCTGGAAATAAGGCGCGCCCAAATAGCCAAGTCGGTCGCCGCCGCTGAAAATAAGATCAAGTACGGTGTAGACGTATGGTTAAGCTATGACGTGCTCAAGAATATATTCGGATCCGGGATATCGCTTAATTTCACTCCAGGCAAAGGCATAATACTGGAGAGGATGGACCGGCTGATAGACGCAAGGATAGTTGAATATAGGCGCGCTCTCTACAGCTTTGGCCGTGAAGTCGAAGAGTATCTCAGAAAATACAGGGCTAGTACCGAAAGCATAGCCGCCGCAGAATACTACATAGCAGCTATCCAACATAGCCAGGCCAACATAAATAACATGATAGCCCAGGGCATGGCCGTAGAGCCGCAAGAGGTGGTAAAGCTGGCCGAAGACCTTAAGGCCGCGACGGTGAAATATAACAACCTTCTTGGAGAGAGGGATACGGCGGCGCTCGAGCTTGGTAGGCGCGGCATTGATGTCATGCAGTTCAAAGGTAAAATAACGGATGAAGCGATAAGTGAAACGCGTCAAAAGGCAGTAGAGAATATGCTTGCCGAGCATACCAGGATGCTTATGGATGCGGGGTTAAGCAAAGAAGAGGCCGATAAGATAGCTATAAACTTTAAAGCCCAGACAGACCTTGACGCCGGTACAGAAGCGGCTATATTGCGTAGCGATGCCAGCGGCATAGAGGTGCAAGAGGCTATAAAGAGAGCCGACGGATGGAAAAAATTTATAAGAGAGGTGAGTATATTCGCTTCCATAAACCAGCAATATACTCTGCCGAGAGACCAGTATAGCTCGGGGTCAGGCGACTTGCCGGGTCCTATGAATGATTCGTCGAGTTCGGGTTCCGGCGGATTGCCTTCTCCCATGTCAACTGCTAGAGCTATGAGCGCGCCTTCCGAGGCCGATTTCACAGAATCCTCAGGCTCGAAGGCCGCTGCCGATACCAAAAAACCCAAAGAGAATACCAATATACAGGATCACTATCACATAGCCGCGGATCCGGCGGCCTCAGAGTCCGATCAGTCGGATCAGATGATCCCGATGATCGGGATGCTTACCACATTTGATCTTAACGCCAGGCCCAAAGAGAGGGGCGAGCTGAAGGTAAGGCAGGAGGCTCTCAAGGTATCGGAGGCCGAAATACGTATATCCGGAAACGCCAGATATGATCATATGATGCGGCTCTTCATCGATTTTACGGCATCGAGAGACATCAGGGACGGCATAAAAACTGAGCTGACCCTGGCCGACGCGCTGATAACAAAAATTAACGCGGGCCTTGCGGATGAGTCCGTGAAGAGCGACATCGCTACGAACGACTTAAACCGCGTGATAGCGGATAGGTCCCGCGTATATCTGGATCTTATAAACGCTGAAGAAGATATTAAAAATAAAGAGTCGAGCCTTAAAGAAGCGCTTGCCGCATACAGCATATCCATAGAGGAAGTTTCACAACCAGATTTTACCGTGGTGGAGTTTGAAAATATCTTATTCGACAAAGGGCTCAAGGGGTATGACGGCAAGGCCAGGATAGACCGTATGGGCAGCGTCATGAGAGGCCTGGAGAGAAGAGTCGATGTGGCCAAGACCGGCGCGCTTATCGGATTCCTGGGCTTAAGCACTACCGACACCTCTAAGAGCGTTACGTTGGGGCTCGGAGGCCTTCTCAAAAAAGCGGCCGATCTGGTGGGCATAGGGTCTAAAAAAGAGATCGTGAAGCAGGCGAAACTCGATCTCGATAACGGCATGCTCACATCCGAAAACATCATATTAGGGATAATAAACGGATATGATCGTGACAATAAAAATCATGCTTCGAGATTAAAGGCGCGGGATGAAGCCATAGACGCACGCGACGCGAGGGCCAAATCCAACCGAGAGAAGATCAATCAGGCTAAAGAAAGAGCTTTATCAGATAGCGATAGGGCGAGGCTGGATATGGAGCTTCAGGCAGCGGAAGAGAAAGTGACCGCCGCTAATAACGACGAACGCCTTATTATGCAGTCACTATGGGTTGCGTCAAAAGAGCTTGAAGCTTTAAGAGTCTTTGCCGAGAGTGATATACCGAAAGAAGAAGTCGCTTTAAGAAGACTGCAGGATTTCGCGAAGAGCAAGCTTGCCCAGAGCGGCCTTATCAAGGGGCCGGTCGGAGAAAAGGTGTCTGTCACAGAGAAGGCTCCCACCGGTACTTTTAGTATCAAGAGGCAGAATATAATGAAGGATAAGAGCGCCGCCTATGAGAGATATGTGAAGAAAGAGCGCGGGATACCCTACGTAGCGGCCGAGTACGAGCTGCTCACTTCCGGCAAGCTCCTGAGGGCCCATGCCGAGCTAAGTGACATTCTCGGATTTTTCAATCTTTCCAGTGACGGCAGGATAGTCAAGTATAACCGTCAGAGCGAAGAGTTCAATGTCAAGGTGGCGGAGCTTGACGGAGCGGTCAAGTGGGCCTCGCTATACAGTGTATATCTTACAGCGGACCAGCGCCTGCAAGAGGCTGCAAAAAATTTGGAGGACGCGAAAAATAAGACGCTTGAGCGCATACAGGCGCTTGATGCCGCAAGATCAAGGCCTATGAACGAAAAGAGTGATGATGAGAAATTTACGCGCCAGGTCATAGAGCGCCTGGAGGCGGATCTTAGAGTCGCCGAGCAGATGAATAACGACGCGATCTATGCTCTCCTTATGGATCTGCAGAATGCCGGATATATTAAGATCGTGGACCAGGACTCCGGGCAACCGGTAGATATAAGCAAGGTCAACCCCGCGGGCATAGATCTGGAAAAGGTCATATCCCAGGCGGCGGCTAATCATCCTGATATCAGGAGAATAGCCGAGCGTGTGAAGATAGCTTACGTAGAAGCCGATAAGGAGAGGTGGTATAAGCCGGGTATAGGCCTTGACTGGAACAGCCTCGACGTAGGGAACCTTATTGTCATCGCCAGGTGGAAGATATTCGACACCTCGCGCGCCGCGAAGAATAAGGACGCGAAGGCGAGGTTCGACCAGGTGAAAAAACAGGAGATCATAATCCAGGATTCGGTAAAGAACAATCTGCACCGTCTCTCGGATAAATGGGACAGTTCCTATGACGCGTGGGTCCGTGCCATAGATAGAGAAAAAGTGACCCTTGCCATATTTGAAGATGTGAGAGCCAGATATGAAGCTCCCGCGCCTACGGTAAATATAGAGCAATACGATGAAGCGTACCTGAACTGGTTGGACGCCAAGACACAGTTATATATAGTAGAGAGCATTTTTAAACAGACCGACAGGATGCTTAAAGAATACATAACAAGACTTGAGATCGGCGTTAAAGAGCCGATCACGAAAGCGCCGGAGGCTATTCCCGCGCCGCCGGCCGTTCCGACCTTACCGTCGCGTGCAGAGATAGAGAAGAAGACCATATCCGCGCTAAAAGAGAATAACAGGCAGAAGGCGGTAGAGCTCGAAGAGAAGGCGCCGCTATCCATGAAAGATCTTGAGACTAAGATAAGGGCCATACGTGACAGTAGGTCCGGCGGCAAGAATATTTTGGGTTGGGATGAGCTCCCCCAGGACGCCGGTTACAAGATAGCCCTGATAGAGAAGTCGAAGCTCGTGGCGAAACTTCTCGGGCTTGATTATAAAGACACTGTTGTAGTAGATGATTTGGCCATAGGTTTCGCAAGCTACGGAGCGTCGGCAGGCCTGACTACGGATGAGACGCTTAAGTATATGAATGAATTCGGATTCTTTGTATTCAAAATAGTCCCCCAATTAAGCAAGTCCCTAGGCGTAGAAGATATCCGTAAAAACGACCAATTACTCCCGAAAGAGCTTGCGATGCAGTTTGACGGGAACCTCAATATAAGAGGCCTGGGCCCGAGGCTCTTGGGGTTGGCGAGCCACTACGCCAGGATGAGCGCGCGGCTTCAGAGCGTCGGTTACACCGGCGAGACCGATAGGAGCAAGGCTATAAACGGAGCGAGAGACGCAACTCTGAAATTATTATTTGAAAGAGACGAGAAATATCTGGCGTTCTACGCGAAGATGAAAAGGAGTGAAGCT
The DNA here is from genome assembly GCA_964450115.1 of uncultured Planctomycetia bacterium. Lineage (GTDB taxonomy): Bacteria > Omnitrophota > Gorgyraeia > 2-01-FULL-45-10 > 2-01-FULL-45-10 > 2-01-FULL-45-10. Next base: position 11,251 of record CAYVCD010000013.1, on the reverse strand, counting down.
CTAACGACCGATGAGAGAACGAATTACACCAGATGGTATATGCAATTCTTCTATGTGGATAATAATACCGCCGAATGGACGAAGCTCTCAAAAGAGGCCGAGATGATGGCGAAGTCGCTGGTGCGTGACGCCGCGGCGAGGATATACGAGCGGCCGGTCTACGCGACCGGAGACAAGAAAGACGCCGGCATATTGAGCCTGCTTATCAGACAGTTTATTCTGTATCGCTGGATGAGTGTAGAAGAGATAGAAAAAGCGGCAACAGATCCAGAAGCAAGAAAGCAGCTTACAGAAAAGCTTGCGGAAAAGTTTGATGCCAACATATCTCATCTGGCGGCGCTTGCCGGGGACATCAGGGGCCGCTCCGATAAGGACGGAGGATTCTTTAAGACTGTGCCAGACCGTAAATTGCCGGAAGCCAATCACCTGAACGAGCTGGATACCCTGCTCGCTAAAGAGACCAGGGATGAATTTAAAGATATAATAAACGGTCAGATAAGCGCGGAAACGGCGAGGCTTACCGAGGCGGGGACGCTCGGATGCGCGTTCTACTGGGCGAAATTCGGGCTCGATAACGGATTGACGGTGCTCGAGACAAAGAAGCTATTCGACAGTTTTGATAATATGTTCAGGGCCATAAACGAAGAACGGGTGAAAGCCGGACTCAAGGCTCTGGCCGCCAGTGATATCGAAACGCAGATTATGCTCACCGGCATAGCGTTTGATCTCGTCACTAATCCGCAGCTGTGGGAAAAGCTCTTCAACTCCGATGGCACTACTGATACCCCTGGACAAAAAGCGAATGTCGAAAAGCTATTCTGCATTGTGCTTCCGAATATAGAGAAGTCTCTTGGGTCGGCGGGGCTTGATAAACAGCAGACAAGCGATCACGCTATGTCCGTCGCAAACGGTGTAGTGACGGATTATGGGACATGGGCGGATTTCTTCAAACCTAGCGGTGAAATAAAAGAAGACGGTGAACCAAGCGGCAGAGAATTAACCCGGCGCCTCTTCAGAGTGCTTTTATCTAAAGAAGCCTCAGTCGCTTTAGACGACTACATGTTGCATATAGATAAGTCCGGATTATACAAAGCCGCCCCCCCCAGTAGAAGGATGGGCATGATAGTGCCTGTCGCCAGGGACTTTGCGTATACCATATCTTCGCTTGAGGGGCTGAATAAAGAGCTTTGGCTTAGAAAGGCGATCTTTGAAGCGGCCAGCAAATACAATGTTAAAATATATGACGAGCACCTTTCGTACCTCTCTGAACTTGTCACGCGCCTTCATGATAAATACCGGCCTAAAGAGGATATGAACGGATTTATATATATCCTCTTCAGTAACATAGAATATGCTCAAAATATCAATGTAGCCGCGGCAAATAAGCTATTGCCAAATTATGAAAAGACCGACCCGATTAGAGCTCTGATCATGCAGCTTAGGGATGAGCCGGTGACTTTTGAAGTTGCAGTCTATCTTGGCACGGAATACTTGCTTATGAAAAACTACACGCGAACAGAACTGCTTGAAGTCTTCAGGAAAAGCATTCTTTATCAGGCCGCCTATATGTTTTACAACGATGATAAGATGTTGTCCGGCGGCTACCTGGGACATTTGTTGACATTTGCGCGGAATGAGGGCCTTGGCGACGACAAGATAATGATGATGATAGAGTACGAATCGGAGTTTAAGAAGAGAACTAATGGTTTGGCGGCTAACATATTAAGAGAACTGCCTAAGGGTAAGTCCATGGAAGAGCAGGCGGCGCTTGAAAACGCCGTAAAACGCGCATTCCCGGCTCCTACAACCGGACAGATAAGCGGGTTTGTAGCGCGAATGGTGCAGAAAAATTGGGATGACGATAAGTTGGCGGAAGAATTTGGCGATATTAGTTTTGTCCAGGCCGCGGAATATAATTCCCAGGACGGCCAATTCTTATCCTGGGAGGATATAAACCCTGTTATTTCACAGCTGCGGTCAAATCCGGAAGCTAAATTAAGTTCGTATGAGAAGAACAGGGCGCGCCGTAGATTTCAGAGCACATTTAAAGATACATTCCCATTTAAAAATTACGGCGTATATAATCCTCTCGTGCATCTCTGGGGTAAATGGAGGACGAATTTCGGAGAATTCCCCTCGCCCGCGGAAGCCGACGCTGTTTTAGCTCTCTTTGAGTTAAAGCCGGATAGCCTGGGAAAAGACAATGCTCAGTTAGAGTCCGTGGTGCGCAGAGAAGGCCGCATGAATGAGTTTATAGAGATAATAAGCGGTGTATATAAATCATTCGCTGCGGTTGCGGGAGCCAATAAAGAGACCAAAGCATTATGGAGCCAGGGATCGGGGAAGGATTTAACGCCGTACAGCGCGGTAATTTATGATATGGTGAAATCAATGCTTGACGATGAAATGGGCAGGCGGCATAGGATCGAGAACATCCACGAAAAATTCAACCTCCGGGATAAGGCGCTAGGAGGGTTCAGGAAAAGCGTTGAGGACGAGAGAAAGGCAAGAATAGAAAAATTGCATAATGAGGGAGTTCTAACCGACAGGGTTAAGATGGGCCAGAAGATAGCTGAACTTCAGGCTCTTGCGCTGAAAGATTATGAAATAAATGTAGACGATGGCACCGCTGCGTATATGCTGAAGAAGATGGCGGAGGAAGGCTACGGTGAAAACGAAGTGATTTTCATATATGTGGTGACTCGTTCAAAAGTAGAGAGCGCATATAGGATTGCCTACGATAATCAAGATAAGCCTCTGACAAGGCTGGATCGCTATGTCATAGGCTATTTAGCAGAAGTGACCGGAAGAAAACTCGCTTATCTGGACTCCGCAGATAAAGATAAAATGATAAAAGCGATCAGGGACGCGAAAAGCGAGTATTTGACTAAGAGGCTTGGGGAGGCGGAGGCAGAACTGGCCGAAGCCAAAGACGGGGGTGATGGCTTAAGTATAAAATTCCTCGAAGGAACGAAAGATGAAACCGGAAGAATAGCGGATTTAAAAGAAAATATAAAAGCGGCCGAAAATTGGACGTTTGAGTCCCAGCTTGAGATCGAGATCAACGATGGCCTTAAGGTTAGTTTAGAGATCGCGAAAAATACAGAAGAGCTACTTATAAAATTTAAGCGAAATCATCCCGAGTGGGATGTAGCGGCCGAAGATATCCCGGATATGTCGCGCATGCTCGCTCAAGACGCTTTCGGCGGCGGCTTGGGGCTAACTCAGATAAAAAACTGGATCGATGGCGCGGACAGATTACTTGGTATAGCGAAGAATAACAAAATTGCGCTGGCTCCTGAAAGAGCCCTATATCTCGTAGATAGCTGGTTTAAGCTTGGCATAGCCAGAAGCGTAGAGCCTGCAGCAATGACTAAAGAACAAGAAGCGGTAAAAAAAGCAGAGCTGAAAAACTGGTTACGCGGTGAATTTGATAAAAAATCCAAATCACTCGATAAAAAAGACGCGTCACTCGCTAAAATAAAAGATGATGCCATAGATAAAATAGCTGAAGCGATGGTGCGCAAAGATATCCCGAAGCCGATCGTCGGCTTTTTGTTCGACCGTGCGGATACAATGAAAAAAGAGATAAACGCCGCTATTGATTTCGAGAAGAAGAAATCGATCTCAGACAGGACCAAAGCCCCGAGGTCGCTCTATGATCTCGATCGGACGATCACGTTTAAAGATCTGTTAGTATATTTGGACGAGAACACAATGTTCGGCATGGATAACCGTATAGGGCTATTGGAGTCATTCGACTACAATAGAGATAATTTCGAGAAGGTCGTCACCCGCCCGATAAACGCCCTCAATAAACAGACGATAGACGCTAATTTGTCAGCTGTAGTGCCGCGGGAGATATTGGAGAAAAACTGGAAAATAGGCGAAAAGGCGCGGGCGAGGACATACGAATGGATCGATAAAAATCGTAAGATATCCGCATGGATAATGATCGGATCAATTCTCCTGGTGCCCGCAGTTTATGCGTTAATGTACGGCATATTGTCCAGAAGGTCAGCGGCAGAAGAGAAAAAACATCGCGCAAGAGGCACCGGTGGAGCTGTAGGCGCTGGAACGGATACTGCTCCGGGTGGTCAAGGGGCTGTTACGCCGGACAGTGATAGAGACGACGCTTCTACTAATGGTCGTATAATCATATCCGGCGCCATAAGGGCAACTTTTATTACGGTTTTATCCGGCTTATTTGGATATTTTGTGTTTTTCATTGTTGGCCCGTTTATTATAAAGGAGCCGATTTTACTTACTTCATTAGTAGCGGCATCTCTCATAACGGTTATCACGGCTGTAATTAAATTAAGAAGTTGGTCCAAGGATCCTCCATGGGAAGGCTTGACACGGCCATTCGGCGCCGAAATACCTCAATTAAACGCCCAAACTGAGATGGGTATAGTCCTAAGGCGGCACCTACCGTTCAAACTAGCTCTTATATTCTTCGTATCATTATTAAGCGCTATCGCATTGAGCGCTATCAACCTGAATGCATTTAGTATTCCGGTTGTGTCTCTATGGGCAGTCACTTTTGTATATCTTGTTACTATAATCGTGGATGTGTATTTTCTCAAATTTATTTTGTGGGTAGTAGGTAGCATACTAAATCGCAAAGGCCTTGAAGAACCCATAAGCGATGCTGACATTGTTGATAGTAAAAGTTTTGTCGCTATAAATCCTGTAAGGCCAGCCAACGAAGGGCAGCTCAGGAATGTTTTAAGGAAGAATATAAAAGTCCTTAAAGAGATCAAGCCGAATAATGTTGTGAGCGTCCTGATACTTCAGGCAGTCGATGATGACAAAGGGCTCTTTGCCAGGTATTACGAGATCTTGAAGGAAGAGCTTTTCGATAACCCCGAGCTTGCCGATAGACAGGATGTAAAGGACAGGTTTTATATATTTTGCATGAAAGGAGTAGCAAAGCCTCATAACATGTATAAATTCCTGAGGTGGCTCCATGGAGAAGACGAAGATAATGACCCAGTCACAAAAGATTATATTTTTGGCGTAAAAACACAGAAGATGCTGCCCGAAACTCTAACTCTTGGAGAAAATGGACTTTATTATTCAGGAGATGATAAGGATAAAGAGGGTAATAAGACAGGTATCTGTGGCATTATATCAACTCCAGACGGACTAATAAATTTAAAGAGGTTGCGCGGAGAAATGGGTGAGGGGCAGAAACCGCAGCCCATAATAGCGAACGGTGTTATTCTGGACGAGGATAACTTTACTACTCCTGATATGGTACGCCAAATGATCTCTACAATGACGGATGAATATGGGGTGTGGCAGCCGCGCATAGATTTTTATAACGCTCAAGCATCTCTTTACGGATATGGGATGAAATTGATTCCAAACGGCTCGCTGGGGAATATGGCTCAAAGCGCGTCCACGATGGTCGAGGGAGGCATACGCTCTTTTGGTAAATATTTCTTCAGGATAAAGCCGTATTACCACATAGAAGTAGCCGCAAATCAATTTCAGGATATGTATCTGTTGGACAGAAAATGGCTGCAGAGCGAAGACGCTTATCATGGTATTCTGGGCCGCGTCTGCTATATCCCTCAGGCCGTTATTTATGAATCGACGCCTACCAATTACCTGTCTGAAATGGGCCGGGAAGAGACAAAGTGGTTCCCTACGTTTGATTGGCGTAATTATGTTTATCTGCATGGCCTACCTTTTATAGGCAAGCCTCTTCTGGAGAGCCTTAAGAAATATGCTGAAAAGCTGCGTACAACAGCAGAAGAAGGGGAAAGCTACATGAGCAAGCTTGGAGATTTTTTGAATAAGTACAAGAGTGATCTGACAGCGTTAAGCAGTGAAAAGGACTATGACGGTGCTCTTAGTAATTATAATAAAGCGGTTATAGAGTATGAGAGCTATAAAAATGAAAATAAAGAAGCTGAAAAAGAAGAAGGCCTTAGAGATTATAAAAAAGTTATCAATATCGCGGAAAATATGCGCTCCTGTTATGCGAATATAATTGATTTTCTGGAAAAAAAGATAGATAAAAAATTAAATACGCTGACCGATACTGAAAAGGAGGAGTATAAAGATCTCATAAAAGAACTTGGCATCCAAAAAAAACCCAAGGTGGAGATTCTCGATACTACTATAATGCTTCTGGAGAGATCGACGCAGCCTAAGCTCCCTGTCCGCGGAGAGTATTCCGAAAGTCTCGTAACGCGCGGCATATGGAGTGAGCCGGTATGGGCGTTGCAGCTTATATTGACATTTTGGGCGATGTTACAGCCGGGTCTGTTTGAGATACTGCTGCCTTTTCCGGGTGAGTTGATGTTTTTGAGCATAATGGTATTACTTACGCATCCTAATTTTACGGGCCCCTTGACCAATTATCTCTTTGGAGTGACGGAACCGCCCTTCAAATGGTTCGGTGAAAGCAGGAATGCAAAATGGCCTAATATAATAGTCTCACTCATATTCCACGATATACCATTTGGCGTATTTCAGATAGTCGGTTCTACAACGGTCTATCTACTTAAGCTTGTTGTGAAACCGGGTATAATCTATAACGCGTGGAAAAGAGCTAAGCATGAAACAGAGTCGCATGCTCTAGGGCAAAAATCATCCGGTACATGGCCATCGTATTTAGAGACAAAGGCTAATGACACAATAATTACATATATGGTCAAGTTCAGATGGGCGCTTGCGATAGGCCTATCGGCGTTATCACTAGCATCATACGGAAGCCCTGTGGCTGTAGTGCTTGGGCTGACGCCTCTTAGGATAGATGTAGCGATAGGCCTCATAACGTTAGCATTATCAGCACTTACCATTTATGCCCGGGTAAGAGACAACAGGTATGACTATTCAGAGGCAGAAGGCAACCGCGACCTTGTAGGAAAAGACAATATACGGGATCGGTTCATAAAATTCATCATATTCGACGTTGGCATCATGACATTGTTGTTGCTGTCGGCTTCTTCATATATGCTCGCGCCGCTTCTATCTACTCTAATCCCATTTGACCTTGTGATAAGAGCGTCTACTATATTCGTAAGCGCATTTATTTTTGGCCCAGGAGCCGCCTGGTTAGTCGGTACGCCCCGCGGTGAAGAAGAAAAGGGGGGGAAAAAGATAATTTCTCATCGAACACTCACATACGGTATTCTGCTAGGGGTCGCATTTGTCGGGATAGGCGCGTTCCTTACATTTGTAGGCCTGCCGAATCTGGCCGAAAATCCTATCATGATATCCATGGCCGGCACAGGTGACGGATCGGTCGGCGTACCCGCACCTTCTTTCGGAAGCCTTCTTATGCTTCCGTGGTACTTCGTGCTCTTCTTTAATACCATAGTGGGTGGTGGTATATTGCTGGGGGTGCTTGGGTATGTCATAGGCTTTTTCGAACTATTTAAGAGATCTTTCTATAAAGTCAAGGAAGTGGAGCGTATTCTTTTAAGCGATGAAACAAAAGGAAAATATGATGAGTGGATAGCTATAAGACAAAGCAAAAACATTAAGACGGAGATGAAACATATAAGAGAATTTGTGGCCGCGGAATTAGTAGATGAGACATGCAATGATGAGAATTATCGAGTTGATAAGTTAGAGAAAGAAAGGTTGGTGAAGTTATTTATAGATAGAACTAAAGGGGGCGGACAAGCGCCCGCGGCCGTGTCGTCGCCGCGAGGCAGAGGCAAGGGATCCATTGCGGAAGCTCTTAGCGCAATGCGCGGCGTAGATAGAGAGATGACCGCGGCGGAGCTTATAAAAATCAGAGCGTTCTCAGAAACTACGGTCAGGATGGAACTAAAAATGCTCATTTCGCTCGGCCTTGTCGTAGTAAATAATGACGCAAGGCCTTATCGATATATGCTGAAATCCGATATCCGCAATCTCTCTCCGCCGGAGATAGACGAAATATGTTCGATCCCAGAGATGAACGGATACGAAATACCTTCCGCCGACATTCCAAGGGTAATTCAAAAGATACGATCCATCATTATAAAAACCAGCCCCCTGGCCGATAATGATCAGATAAGAGCTAACCTAAAACCTATAATTAAATTCCTGACAAAAACCGACGAATTGCCGCCTCGCGCCGACGTGCTATTGGTATTGGGCAGCAATGATATCCGTGTTCCAAAAGAAGCGGCACGACTCTACACAAGAATGGCCGAAAAGCCTAAAGTGGTAGTCTTCTCCGGAGGCATAGGCAGGCCTGGAGACTGGGCAGGTGAAGCGGAAGTGTTTAAGAGGTTATTTATAGAAGAGCTTCGGCCCGGCACCCCTATTCCCGTTATATTGACGGAGGGTGAGTCCACAAATATCGGAGACAAACTTACATTTACAAGGAAGATGCTGACCGAAAAAGGCCTGCCCTCAGAAAGCGTTATTTTAATGCAGGCGCCATTACTGCAGAGAAGGTCTATGGCTACCTTTGAAAAAGAATTCGGCAGAAAAGCGTTTAGCCACACTTATGTGCCTGATATCTCTGCCATGAATACGGCCGATCTCTCAGATCTTTGTGATCTGGCCATAGGAGAAATAAGCAGGATAAAAGATTATGCCGAGCTGAAAGAAAGAAAACCCGGCGAAGCCCCCAGGGCTTTCATGGTCCCGGTCAATATACCGGACGATGTAATGAACGCGGCCCAAAGATTAGAATACGTATTGAAATACAGTATCAGCGCTCGGCCGTTAGTGGAAAGATATAATTCCGCCGAATATAGAGCCATAATAATACCGATGGAAGAGTACAGTGGCAGGGTGCGTTTTGACGGAGCGAAGAGAGAAACATTCAAAGACGGAGTTGTCACTAAATCCGTCGAAGAGGCGCTTAAGGACAGAGCTTCGATCGCGGATTATATAAATAAATACCGATCAACACATCCGGATGAAGAGATCGTAGCGGTGCTGCCGCATGGTAACGCAATGATCAATGATGGATTCGTCATATTCTCGAATGGCAAGCTTTATCATCCGTATGGTGAGGCTTATCCCGACAGGTCGTATACGTGCTTCATTGCATGGAAAGACGGGCACAGTTCTATTAAAGAACTGAGGTTTGAGGCAAATAAGGCTTTTGATGGCAATACCGATATTGCCGATAAAATAATATCCGCCGTCTATGGCCAGCAGCTTGTTAGAAATGGCGAGCTTGTGCCTTTAGATATCCTATATGGTAGGTTCCCGGACATAAAACAGATATTCTGGTATCCGAAATTTAAATACAAAGAAGGCGGCAATGATCTATTCTTCGGAGTTTCAGAAATGCTCACCGGTGATGCGGCCAAGAGACAGGAATTATTCCGAAAAGCGCTGAACGGCGAATTTATAGAGCTCAACAAGAAAGAGCTCATAGACAATGACATAAGTGACGATGCATTCAGGGCTGAAATGTCCAGGGCAGGCTACGTTGAAGGCGAGGATAAAGATTATACGATAAACACGGGCTACATAAACATCAAATTAAAGCTGAATCCATATTCTCACAATCTAATAGGCGTAGACAATGACAACAATATAGTAACCATAACCTGCCCCGGGGATTCCAAAGAGCATATCGGGATCACGATCACGGATCTGCAGGCATTTATCAAAGAGAAAGGCGTAAAAGATGTCATCCTCCTTTCGAATGGCAGCGACATACAGATAAGGGATGCCGACAATAATAAGCTTGTGGCTTCAATAGGCGCCCGCGACCAGACCTCCGCGGTTGTCATTGTAACAAAAAAACCGATTTCTCCCTTGATGTCCGCCGAGGAGATATGGCAGGCGCTTTATAAGTCGCCGGATTCCAAATTGCCGGAACTCGCGAATTTTGTAACATGGTATGACCCCATCACAAAGCAGCCAGTTACCGTGTTAGAACACGTCCATAACCTGATAAAATTCGAAAATGAACTGAACTACGCCGTCGTTAACGAAAAAGACGCCGGAAGGGTGGTCAGGGACAGAAAAGACAGGCGCCTGACAACAGATCTTTCTCAGGACAAGGTGACGGCGTTTGTGGATTACTACAAAAATGTCGCCTCGGGTAATGATGGGATGCGCAAGCTCTTCCTCTTGCGGCTCGCTCTTGCGCTTCACGACATAGGTAAGATTGAAGGTAGAGGCGAAGATAGGTTCGCGAGCTTCAAATATACAATGCCTGTTTTAGTGAAGCTGCATCAGAGCGGAATCATAGCTGATGAGATACGCCTGACTCTAGCCCTTGTATATCTGCACGACACCTTTAATACGATGCACTACGGCGAGCCTTTGCCAAGCGGGATAAATGAATATTTGAGAGCAAGCCACGTCGATATAGCTAAATACTATGAGCTGGCTCCTCTCCTCTACATATTTGACATCGGCTCAGTCGGGAAAGGCGTAATATCGGACGCTCATCTTGCCAACGCGCTATACCTATCGAATCCAGAGAACGTGAACGATGTATTTGATAATTGGGGCGAGATACGCCTGCATGAAGGTTTCCTGGGAGACGGGTACGGGATCATAGATTTCCGGGCGCGCCGGGATGTCAGCGGCAGCACGATCCTTAATTCTTTAAGCGATAATGACGTAGCGCGCCTCAAGACATTCTTAAAAGATAAAGCGGATTTCGTTGGGCACGCGATATTCATATTCAGGCACATGAATAAGATAGCCAGGGACCATCCGGTCGATCCGAGCGCCTTAATAAAATTCCTGCTCCTCATGGAGAGGGTATCCGCATCCATTTCCGAAATAAAACTTATACAATTCACGCCCACAGGTAACAGGGATGAGGCATTCGCCGAAGCGCTGACAGCCCGTTTAGATACCGTAGATTTAAATAAAATATCAAATTTCACCACTACACAGGATGATCTATCGAGAAATCTCTCCATGCTATTCGGCCTACACGCAAGGATAGATGGCTCTGCGCTTATAATAGATACACAGGCAATGATGATCGAAAGGGTCAGGCCGGAGCTCTCGGAACAGGCGGTCGCGCCGCCGGCAGCGCAGAAGATCGAAAAAGAAGAGGCAGCAGTCAGCGCTTTATTGAGCGCCCTTAGGCTATGGTTTAACAGGCTTATGCTGCCGGTGATATGCATTGCAGCCATCATTAGTCAATCTTTCGTACGCTCCACACGCGATATTGTCGTTCCGGAGCATGATAAAGAACCATATAGAAAAATAGCCGAGCCAACCGGCGATGTGCCGGAACTAAAAGTTACCGATGCCGCTACAGCCGGCGCAATATCACTGGAATACCGTGAAGCCCACACCAGGCCCAGGA
>CAYVCD010000012.1:0-24647 GCA_964450115.1 uncultured Planctomycetia bacterium | reverse complement strand
TGCCAAAGCATAAGTGAATTTTTTTGTTCTAAATATTAGCATGTGCCAAAGCACATAGCATAACAATGGAGGTGGTAAATGACGCTTGTAACGGCAAAAGAGGTATCGGAAAAGTATAGTATCCCCCTAGGGACGGTCTATTACTATATCTCAAGGAATGAGATCCCCCACTATCAGATACGGGGCAGAAAAAAATTTAACCCTGTTGAAATTGAAAACTGGATTAACCAGGGAAGGTCGAATGTCAGTTCTAAAGTTTGGTAAAATATATTCAAGGGGCGATAGTCCCTTACTCTGGATCTGGTACTATGATGCCAATGGAAAAAGGCACAGAGAGAGCACCGGGACAAACAATAAGAAGCTGGCAGAAGAGATATTGCATAGCAGGATTATCGAATTTCAAAGCTTGCAAAACGGCAATAAGACCGTTAGCGATATGCCATATGCGCATTTCTCTGCGGAGTTTCTAAATCACTATAAAGCTCGTTATCCCTACGAGACGTTTAAGTCTCATAGGAGTGCTGTCAATGAATTTACCAAATTCTTAAGCTTTGCCGGCATAAGCCGATTATCAGAGATTACAACCGCTATCATCGATAAATATATTACATGTTTGAGGGAATCTAAGGGAAATCGGGCTAATACCTGCAATAATCACCTGAAGAATGTTAAGACACAGTTCAATTTTGCGATCAGCCATAATTTAATGAAGGAAAATCCGGCTAAAAGCTGCAGGAAGGTTGAAGTAAACGACGCAAAGAAAAAGAGCGCCCTCTCCCCCTCTGAATATCGGAGCTTTATGGCGATCGCGAAAAAGAAGTACCCGCATTACTATCCGATCTACTACACTTTTATCCATACCGGCCTTAGATTTACCGAGCTTATCCAATTAAAGTGGCAGGATATTGACTTTGAGAATAAAGTGCTATGGATCATGAAGCCAAAATGTAAGAAGAAGCCGGACTTTGTCAGTATGCACGATAGCCTCATAAAGATCCTGGAGGATCTAAAGAAAAAGAGTAAGTGCGAGTATGCCTTTACCGATGAAAATGGTGAGCCGTTCGGATTCAGGACCAGGAAGATCATAAGACGGCTTAAAAGCGTCTTAAAAACGGCCAATATTGCCAGTATAAGCACCGTTCACGAGCTCAGGCATACTCATTGCAGCTATCTATTCAATATCGGGCTTAATACGAAAGAAGTCATGGAGCAGATGAGGCATACAGAGATGCGGACTACGGAAGGATATGCACATATTTTCAGGCCGGAAGCTAATAGGAAGATAAAGAAATTAGAAAGGCTGGACAGATGAAATTGTCACGAATTTGTCACGTTCATTAAAAAGGAGATAAATATTGACAAAGTTATCGACGGAAAGTAGAATAGTTTTGGGGAAAGGGGTCACACCCCCGTCGTCCCCGCCATGAACCACTCGGGTTCATGGCACAGCCATTAACAAAAAATCTCCCAGGAGCTATAGCTATGGGATTTTTTTGTTTCAAAGGGGAAAACGTTGTTTTCCCCTTATGACGCTCGCTGTATCCCCTTTCCTTAAAGGTATCCCTTCGGGATGCGACTAGCTTGTCGACTCAATATCTTATTTTCCACGCTTTATTGTGATATACTATTACCTGTTAACATCGCGGTCTTTTAAGGAGGCGGATTTTATGAATCAGACAAAGATATATGGGCGCCTGGCAAAGAGCCTCGCACAGCTTACGTCGCTAGCCAGGATGTATAATTTTGAGCATCCCATGGTTAAGGAGAAGAGTAACGGCGTCTATAAAGAGATCCGAGATGTTTTAGAAGAGACCAAGCAGTCGATCGTGCTGGCAAAATCGGCCGATATGCTGCTCATAAACGGAGAGAAGATAGAGCCTGCTAGCAGGCCGATGGTGAAGTTTATCGAGGACTTTGTAAACCTGGACATAGGCTCGGTGGAGTTTGAGTTTGGCATAAGCGCGGAGGAGGTGGCTATTTTCATGCATCTGATGTGTAAAACGGAGCATATAACCGGCGCCGAAAAAATAAAGGAATTTTTATCGGGAAAGAACGTTAAGCATTTGACCGCGCGAGCCGCGACTTTTAAGCTCGTCCAAGAGAACGAAGACATAATTAAGAAGGGGGAGTTTATCAAGGTTGAAGAGCTGCCCCCGGAAATGTTGGAAAGATTTTCAAAAGACTTTAAGGACGGCAAGGTGTCCGAAAAACTTAAAACTGCCGATAAAAATTATAAAAGCGCGGCTCATAATTCAACCATTCTCGCGGAGCTCACGTTTAACTTGTTAAAAGAAAAAGACACCCCGGAAGACATGGAAAAGATCCTGTGGGTTTTAGCTGATTATCTGATAGATGAAATAGGCACATTTAAAGAAGAGGAGATGAACCGGGAGGTCCTGGAAGAGATCAAGAAAAAGCTGTTTTTAATGTGGGGTGAGAAGCCGGGAAAAGAGAAGATGGTGCAAGACGCGGAAAAAACCTATGTGGTTATAAATAGCGCCCTGCAGCTCAAGGGCCTTATATCCCTTTACAAACGGCATAAAAAAGCGCTTGCGGCCACCAGCGGCAAAATAAAAAAGATACTTAAAAATATACCGGCTGATAGCCAATTATACAAGAAGACGATGTCTGATCTGGCCGAAACAGGCTACGTTCAGGAATAATTTGAAATATATGCCATGCAACCAAAAACCCGGAGCTGACTCTTGAACGTTGATATACATAGAAGCATCAAAGAGCTGGACGAGAGCCAATGGGATGCCATCGTAGGCAAAGACCGCATATTCTGCACGCATAAATACATTGAATCTTTAGAGAGGTCGGGGATGAACAAAGACAGGTGCTACTACGTGGTCGTCCGTGACGGCGACAAGATCGCGGCGCATGCGTGCGCCTACTTCATCAGTGCGGAGCTGGACGTATTCGCCCAGGGAGCCATAAAAAAGATCGCCCATCTGGCCAGAAGCAAATGGAAGGATTTTTTCGTCATGCGATCCCTTGAATGCGGGCCGCCGATCGCGTTGGGAAATACTCTGTCGTTTAATGACGGCTCGGACCGCTCAAAGGCTCTGCACATGCTCTGTAGCGGAATAGAGGGGTTGGCAAAAGAGCTCGGCATAAAATTTATCCTGTTCCGCGACTTTTATGACCACGAGGCGGAGCTTGGCGGCCATTTACAGGGCCGCGGATATGAGAAGATACACAATCTGCCGAAGGCCGAACTTAAAATAAAGTGGAAGAGCTTCGATGAATACCTGAACTCTATGCGCAGCAGTTACAGGAGCCAGATCGTCAAGAGCATGGACAAGTGCGCAAAGGCGAACATATCCATACAGCCGCTGAAAGACCTTTCTGCCAATTCATGCGAGCTGAAAAGGCTGTACGACAATGTTTCAAACCAGGCCAAGGAGATCAAGCGGGAGCAGGTGGACGAGACTTTTTTCCAGGATCTCCATGGGCGTTTTGGAGAAAAAGCCGTTGTCCTTGCGGCAAAGAAGGACGATAAGCTGATCGGTTTCATGCTGGCTCTTTTTAACGGTAAAGAGCTTATCTCGGCACTTGTCGGATTGGACTACGACTATAACCGGGAATACCATATATATTTCAACCTCTTCTATAAGACTATAGAGTTGGCGATCCAGACGGGAATGGAGAGGATCGATATGGGCATCACGACCCTTGACCCTAAAAGGGATATGGGCTCTGAAATAGCCGCATTAAATATGTATATGAAGCACTCTAACCCGCTTCTCAACAAGGTCATCCCTTTCGTTTTCGACATGATCACCCCGCCGGATATCACAGAACCAAGGAATGTTTTTAAAGCGGCTGCGGCATGGCCTTTGTAAGGTAATAGCAGAAAAAGCAGTGGTTCGTTGTCCTGCCCGGAAACTTTACGCCATTCTTCTCAAGGCGTCTTCTTATAGGATGAAACCCTGTGCTGAATACCGATGAAATGAACCGGTTCTTCCGAGCATTGCGTATAAGCTGTCTCGGAGAATCCCGTTTTATCGAGCCGATGGTCAAGATGTCGGTGACGGTGGCATAGCCGCAGCAAGGCTTTACCGTGCCGTCGGGAAGCACAAAAAATACATTTCCCGGCCCCTTGCAAAGATCATCCTTAAACCATCTTCCATCCCAAGCCTTTTTCAGCCCGGACGCTTTACCTATAGGCGATAGCTCTATATAGAATATTTTTATAAGCAGGTCTTCACTTTTTATGGCGGCGGGCTTTCCGCCTGCCATTATCAGACGTCCGCGTAAAATACCCGCGAGCTTCGCCAGGATCTTGCGGGTTTGGCCTTCCTTCGCTCCTTTGACCGCCGCTATCGAAACGATGTCGTGGCGGCTCCAGACAGCTGCCGCGGACTTAATGAAAGAGGCGCACTTTTTCAAGTCCTGACGATGAAACGCATCGATGCTGAGGCAGAGATCGCCGTCGTAGCCGTCGCGAAAAAGACGGTTGAGGGCGGCGCCGAGCTCCTTACCCGTACCAAACCAGCTGCCATTGGTCATGATGCGGCCAAAGAGCATGCCAAGGCGCACCGCCTCTTTTGAGACCGCGCACATAAAATCGAGCGCCAGGAACGGTTCACCGCCGGTAAAACCGACGCGTTTAATTCCGATACGGGCGCATGCCTTCAAGAATTTAATAGCGTCTCTTTTGTTTAGGATCTCGGGGCTCTGCTCGATATCGCAATGCGCGCAGCGAAGATTGCAGTTTGTCGTAGGGGAAAACAGGATCTCTGTGGGTCGGAAGCCTTGCTTTTTCATAAGACCATTATACATAAAGAAGGCGGGAAGCGGAAGTGAAAGATGTGGCTTTGCGCGTCTTTTAGTGCTATAATGTCGACATGCCTCACACTTCACAACAGAACAGCTCGTTTTACAGCCTGGGAATAGCGCCTAAGATCTTAGAGGCCCTCGACAGACATAAGTTCACCATCCCCACGCCTATTCAGCACAAGGCCATCCCCATATGTATAGAAGGAAGCGATATCATAGGAGTGGCCCAGACCGGCACGGGAAAGACGCTCGCTTTCGCCATACCCATCATACAGCGACTCGCCCAGAGAAAGGGAAAGGCCCTAATCCTGGTGCCCACAAGAGAACTAGCCATACAGGTAGATGAAACATTCCAGAAGTTGACGCCGATATTTGGCATGAAGACTGCCGTGCTCATAGGCGGAGCGTCCATGCATAATCAGCTGCAAGCCTTGAGGGGCAACCCACGGGTTCTCGTAGCTACGCCGGGACGGCTTGTTGACCACATGGAGCAGAGGACGGTCATGTTGGCCGATACAAATATACTAGTTCTGGATGAAGCGGACAGGATGCTCGATATGGGCTTCCTACCACAAATAGAGAAGATCTTGAGATCGATCCCAAAGGACCGGCAGACGATGCTCTTCTCGGCCACGATACCGGGCGATGTCGTAAGAATAGCTACCTCTCACATGAAGCTTCCGATCCACATAGAGGTGGCTCCGTCGGGCACGATGGCCGAGCGCATAACGCAGGAATTATATATAATTAAAAAAGAGAACAAGGGCAGGCTTCTCAGTAAGATCCTCAAGCAATACAATGGATCCGTCTTATTGTTTTCACGGACAAAGCGCGGCGCCTCCAAGATAACGCGCGCTTTAAAGGAGAAGGGCTGGCGCGCAGCCGAGATACATTCCGACAAGTCCCTGCCGCAGCGCAGGGAGGCTCTCGAAGGTTTCAAATCCGGTAAATACAGGATACTCGTGGCTACCGACATAGCGGCGCGCGGAATAGATGTCGTGGGGATAGAGCTCGTTATAAACTACGATCTTCCGGAGGATGCGGAAAATTATGTCCATAGGATCGGACGCACCGGACGCGCCGGACATGAAGGACATGCTATATCAATTGCCACGCCGGACCAGGCTTTCGAGGTCCGTAGCATAGAAAAACTGATCAAGACAGCTCTGCCGGTGGCCGAGCACCCGGAATTCCCTAAAGAGATCTTCCAGGCGATAACCGAAGAACGGACCGGCCCTAAATACGGCGGCTCTCATCACGGGCGTCCAAATAGAAGCCCTCGCCCCGGCGGCAACAATCGCCATCACTTCGGCAAATCCTCATCCCGCCCGTCCGGGCACACAAAAAGATACTATTAAACCCTAAAAATTATTTTATCAGAAATTTTATCTTGGCCAGCAGGGCTTTTGCGTCGAATGGCTTTAGGACGTAATCGTCAGCGCCGATCTCTTCCGTATTGGTCTTTACATACTCTTCTTCGGGATACTGAGCGGTGAATACTATCACAGGTATGGCGCCGGTAGTTTTATCGGCCTTCAACTCCTTGCACACCTGACAACCGTTCTTCCCCGGCATCACAATATCCAGAAGAATGAGGTCCGGTTTTTCGGATCTGGCTGTTTCTAAGGCGCGATCTCCGCTTTCAAGCGTCAATACCTTATACCCGCTTGCTTCGAGCCTCGCCCTCGCCAGCTTAAGGAGATCTCCTTCATCGTCTATAACTAATATCTTCTTAGGTGCGGATTTGTCGGTATTCATCATGCGCCTCCTTTTTGTCCTAAGACTTCCTTCACTAGACCTAGTAATTCCTCGGGTTCAAACGGCTTACCGAGATAACCTTCCGCGCCGCAATCTCTGGCCCTTTCGGCAACAGAGACCGTGGTGGCAGAGACCAGGATTATAGGGATGCATTTTAGCTTATCGTCGCTCCTCATCACCCTGGTCACATCGTCACCGTTCATATCCGGCAAATAGACGTCCAGTATTATAAGATCCGGGATCATCCGGCGCGCCAGATCCATAGCCTCCCGGCCGTTCCTGCCGCCCATAGCTTCGTATCCGGCCTTTTCCAGCCTCAACAGTATTACCTTTAACACATCCGGCTCATCATCGACTACCAGTATCTTCTTCGCCAAGATCTAGCCTCTGCGTTCTTTTATGGGCAGAATAAAATGAAATTTAGACCCCTTGCCAAATTGAGATTCTACCCATATCTTTCCGTTGTGCGCTTGGATTATCTCTTTTGAAATAGCGAGCCCGAGGCCTGTGCCGCCCCTCTTCTTGCCGAGCCCGCCACCCAGTTGCTCAAATGTTTGAAAAAGCTTAGGGATGTCTTCGTGCTGGATACCCAGGCCGGTATCCTCTACAATAACATGCACCATATTGTCTTCACGTTCGGTGCTAACAGAGACTCCTCCTTTTTCTGTAAAATTTATTGCGTTACTCAATAAATTGGTAAGCACCTGGACTACCTTGTCTTTATCAAACCTTGCACTTGGTATGCTCTCATCCAGGTTCACCGTAAAGCTAAGGCCTTTCTCCTCCGCCAGAAGGTTCATCTCCTTGCCGGATGCCATCACCATTTCGTTTATATCATATTCTTTGATGTCAAGGTCCATCCTTCCCGCTTCTATCTTCTGAAAATCCAAGACGTTGTTGATGAGGCGGCCTAATCTATCGATATTATTCTTCGCGGTAGTCAAAATATCCTTCTGCTCCACGGTAACATTGCCTACCAGCTCCTCCAGGACAAGATTAATGCTTTCCTTAATGACAGCCATAGGGCTCCTGAGCTCATGCGATACCATGGAGGCGAACTTCGACTTTATCTCTGTGGCGGTCTTTTGGCCCAGGAGAAGCCTCTTTTCTTCCTCCAGAGCTTCTTGTTGAACGACAAAGGCGGTGGTAACGCCAAGGCCGTCCAGTATCGCGTCTTCAGCAGGCACTATTGGATGTTTGGCAAAAAGAGCGAGAACGCCCAGCGTTGCTCCGGCGGGAACTTTGAGATGGTAGCCGGCGAACGATATCAGCCCCAATTCACGAGCCCACTCATGGTTATGCACCCTGGGATCATTAACTACATCATTTGTCAGAACTTTGTGTCCTTCCCCTGAAGCGATAAGCCCGATCTTATAGCAGCCGAACGGGACTCTGGAGTGCCCTCTGCCATCAATATGGGTATATCTGCCGGAACTTGCCATCAGATGCAGGCACTTATTCCGGTCACGGCAGACATGCTGCCCTTCTCTGACCTCGGCATGGATGCAGCCCTTTTCACACTGATCCCCGGGCCGTATCAGCCATATCCGGCAAAAATCGGCGTTGAAGATCCGCACAATATCGTTGGTTATGTTATTAAGCTTGGCCTCGAGAGCTGCCGGCACAAGAAGCGATTGCCGGAGCGCATTAACATCATTTTGCCATTTTAATATAATGTTACGCTCAACCTCTAATTGCTTACGCTCGGTTATGTCACGCGATATTGTTGAAAATTGTTCGACTTCACCGCTCGCCGATTTATGAGCGGTGAGGACCATAGTCACAGGGATCTCCCGGCCATCCCTGCGGAGAAAAGCGCACTCTCCAGACCAGCTTCCGTCTCGTGTAGCTGTCGGGATAATCTCATCGCGAAATAACTTGTTTGTCCATTCAGGGTGAGTATCAAATATTTTAAGCTTGGAGATATCTTCATCCTCTCTCAAGCCTATCATCATTCTGCCTGCGGGGTTAATGTAAATAACATTTTTAGTGGGCCCGTCGGCAAAAGCGATAAAGTCGGATACTTCGCTTATCAGCTTAAAAAGACGGGATTTGGTATCTTCAAGCTGCTTACGCTCGGTGATGTCCCAGAAGAGGCCGAACAACCCCATGATATTGCCGCTCTCATCACGAACCGGGACTTTGACCGTATTAATGATGGCCTTTTTTGCTTCGTTAATATAATCGCTTACGATGATGAATTCTTCTTCAAGGCTTTCGGTCTTTCCGGATTCGATGATCCTCTTATCATCGGCTCTGTATTTTTCAGCCAGATGCGTCGGAAAGAAATCATAGTCCGTCTTCCCGGCGATCTCTTCGGGTCTTATCTTCAGGTCTTGTGCGTAGCTTGTATTGCATGAAACATAAACTGAGCTCTTGTCTTTTAAAAATACCTTCCCGGGAAGGCTTTCGATAAGGGTCTTGTATTGCATCTCCCTGGCCTTAACCAATTCCTCCTCTAATTGCTTGCGCGCGGTAATGTCATGTACCGTATGGACAATGCCTTCGATATGTCCGTTCATGCTCATTATGGGATCGGCCGTTACCACCGCCCAGATGCCGAGGTTGGGAAAAAATAACTCGGCCGATTCGCGCCGCCTGGTTTCGATGCTCTTCGCAACCGGACACCCCTGAAAAGGCGAATCGGTGCCGTGGATCAGCCTGTGGCATTTTTTGCCAATGATCTCATCGGCTGGTAAGCTAAGCGCGTTCAAGACGGAGCGGTTTGCCTTAACGACATTCATCTCCGGGTCAAGCAGTATGATCATGTCGCGGGACGTGTCGAAAGTCACCTGCCAATCATGGACGGATTTCTTCAACACCTCTTCCTCCCGCTCACGCGTAGCGACCGCGATGAGGGTTTTACTTCGCCACCAGGCGAACCAGACGATAAGGCTCGCGGCAATTATTACAGCTAAATGGGCCTGTTTCGGATCATTATGGTGCTGCGCATACTCCCAAACACTGATACCAATCAATGTTAATACGGCACAGGCCGTCAGGATATGCCCTATGGAGATCTTGACCTTATTGTAGAGATAGTTTAAGCGGATCTTGGATTCTTTTTTTATGCGGTCGCTACTAGCAGGTTCTGTTCCCACGATTCACCCCTGGGTGGTGCTTAAGCATAAGTATACCACAGGAATCCGCGCGGGGAGCTATATTCATGGTAGTCAAGTCAGGGGTCACCGAAGGTGACACCTATGTAAAGAGGAGGGGATTTCTAAGGGAAGGGGAAATATTCCCCTTCCCTTAATAAAGATATCTTCCTTTAAGGAAAGGGGATACAGCGAGCACTCAAGTATATTACTCATCTAAGTGCGAGCGTCATAAGGGGAAACAACGTTTCCCCCTTTGAAACAAAAAATCCCACAGCTATAAAGCCTGGGATATTTTTTGTTAGTGGTGGGCGGAACAGGGCTCGAACCTGTGACTTCCTCGGTGTAAACGAGGCGTTCTACCAACTGAACTATCCGCCCACTTTTGCCCAATTGCTCAAGCCTTCTATCCAACCTTTAATTTTCGAACAAGTATACACATCGCCTATAATAATACTGAAAGTGCCCATGGGCAACGTATCTCTTTTTTGGCGGCTCGCCCGGCTTACAGCTAAAAGCGGTTTATTAAATTGCCTCAGACTTATGCCGCTCACGCCAGACCAATATCGTTCTGCTTTTTTCACGCTTAGATGAGGATGAATAAAAACTTTGCCTCGAAATTTATCTGTTGGAACCTTGCACACCTTCCTTAAAAACAACATCATTAATTTAATCATTCTTGGGTCCGTATTCGCAAAATTTACCTCATTTCTACTGGCATTATAGCCTTCTGCCCAGTAAAGAGAGGCGCCGACCATTCTTAATAAGTTGTCCGAATACTTCTTTGGGATGTCCTTCTCGGCTGCTAATTTAATGGAGCTGCGGATACGCTCCCATTTACTACGACTACTATTTGGATGCTGAGCCGCTCTCGCTCTTCCTCTGTCCTGATTAGATTTTAATCTTGCAATCTGTTCATCGGTTAATCTGATATCACGTATCCATACACTCACCGTCCCCTTGGAACATTTTACCTTAGGCGCTATGGAGCGTAGGGACCATCCTTTGCGACGTAACGCGCGCGCTAATTTTTTTTCTTTTACTTTCATATTCGAACCACCATGTTATGTTTAATATACAATAACACAATGGTTCGGTTTTTTCAATATTTATCTTACGTTTTGCTTAATAAATACGATTACGTGCCGCTTAATTTTCCCAGGATGCCGAGCGTGAAGGCCAGCACGAAGAGCGCTACCGTCTCGGTGATGCCCAGGACTATCATGTAGTTGCCAAACCCCTTGCCGGTCTCGCCGAACGCGTCGCAGGCGACCGCGGCGCATTTTCCCTGCCAGAGCGCGGATACGCCTATAGCAAGCCCGCCCAGAATACCGATACCCCACATAAACTGGCCCTTATTCGCTATCGCGGCCAAACGGTTCATGATGATCATGCCGTAGATCGTCTGTGTAAGAGGCGCTCCGACGAACGCCAGCATGGCGAACGACGCCTGCTTGTTCTGGCTGAACGCCTTCTTCCAGGCGCCTATAGCCGCCATCCCGGCCACACCGGCTCCCCAGCCCGATCCGACGGCCGAAAGGCCGAGCACCGCGGCAAGCCCTAAGTCCTTAAACTGTACCAACGTGTTCCCGTCCATGATAAGCTCCTTCTATTTTGCCGAATGTCCTTCTAACGGCCTATACTGAAACCCAGTCCATTTTATATCAACATGATTGCAGAATTCAAGGACATTCAGCCTCACACCGTGCACCAGCACCGAAAGCGGCCCAAGCACTATATTCAGCATCTGTCCGAAAACTATTATAAATGCCGTAACTATGCTCTTGCCGAAAGTCCCGAGCCCGATATCGGCCGCTATCTGGTTGAAAGAATCCGCCACCGCCACCGAAGCAAGGCCTACCGCGAAAAGGCGCACATAGGAGACTACGTCCGTAAGGCTGTTCATTATATTTAACAGAAGGTTTCCGAAGCCTCCCGGCAGGCCTTTCAGTATTCCCTTCGACGGATCGGTGAAGAAGGCCACCAGGACCGAACCTATTATCAATAACCATGAGGCGAACGGCGGAAAGTCATTGCCGAGGACAAGAAGCCCGGCGACAAAGTAGGCGCCCCACAGTATCATCGCCCAGCCTATGTCGCAGAGCGCGACAAGAGCCGGCGCCTTCAATATCGCGCGCCAGGCATGGCCCAGGCTCATATGCGTAGCCCCGATAAAGAAACAGAGCGCCTGTACCTTACGGTCTTCCCGCAAGGCCGGCATAAGCGGCTTGAACCATTGCGGAAGCCATGCCTGTCCGAAGAATGTGCCGCTTAAGATGCCCCATACTATCGCAAATCCGCTCAACACGTAGAAGAGTGCGAATATCGACTTGTCGCGGACCCGGCTGCCGAATTTTAACTGAGCGAAGAGCGTCAGCGCGACGAAGACCAGGCCGGTCCCGGCGTCGCCTATCAGCATACCGAAGAATATGGAGAAGAATATCAAAAACCACAGGCTTATGTCGAGCTCGCGGTATCCCGGCACTATCGTAATGACCTTGAATAGAGGCTCTATTATCGAGACCCATTTGGGGTTGCGTATCAGTGTCGGCACCACGTCGTCTTCCGACGGATCCTCTACGGTCAGGCCCCACTTCTCTTTTCCGGAGGCCTTTGCCAGCATGCCAGCATCGTCGGAAGGAACGTATCCTGTTATGTACATAAGAGTGCCGTCCTCTCCCATTCCGCGCCACGCCTCGTGGAGCTCCAGCTCTCTCTCGAGCGCTAACTTTATCCTGTCCAGGGTCGCGCGGTAACGCAAATGGCGGGTTATATTATTTTTTATGGTCTGGATAGCGCGGGTCTCCTCGGCGAGCCTCGCCTTCATCTTATTCAGGCTCATCTTCGGAATGGCCTTTTCCTTGAAGGGGAGCTCTAAACCATTCTTTGAAGCTACTACGCAGCCGATGACGCCTTTAAAAACGAATATCTTCTTAACTACAATACCCTTAGACAGCTCTTCGAATCTGTCGGCAGGGACCTCGTAAAGCCTTACAGATACGCCCTTTTCCTTCAGAGCCAAGATGGCATCGGGGTCGAAGTCGCCCCACATCTGCCACTCCTTTATGTTCGCAATGACTGACCTGGAGTATTCACCGAGCTGATCGATCCTCTTCCACAGGTCGACTATGTGGTGAGCGGCCGCCTTCCAGTCCCTGACGTGCCGGCCGTTCTCAGATGGTATGCGGCTTATGAACTCCGGGCCGTTGAGCACGGCCGAAGCGCTCGAAACAAGCGCTATATTCGCGGATAATTCATTTATATCGATCCCTTTCGGAGCCACCCGGTGCTCGACATGGAGGACACCAAGTCCCCGCAGCGCCTTCACCGCGCCTGCGGCGTCCTTGGCCTGTGTCACGATGTTGATCTTTTTCATCTGAACGATCATACGATAGCCTCTTGGGCGAACGCCATCTCTATCTTCCTCTTCGCCGCCTTGCTGCGCCCGACGGCATTTGCCATCTGGTCGCCTATATATATCTTTATACGCCGTATCGCTTCTTCGGCCTCGGGGATCTTCACCTTCTCGAATAGATTGACTCTCTGCGTAGTCACCCGCAATTCCTGCCTCAGGACCGCTACTCCTTCTTCCAGCACCTTGATCTCTTCACGCAGAGCCGTTATTGCCCTCAAGCCTTCTATCGCCGCATCGACCCACAACGGCGCCGTAAAGAGGTCGTACTCCGCCGCGCCGAATTCGCACTTTTCAAATACCGGTAACTCAACCCCTGCGATATTCTTAAAATTTTTCAGGATATGCTTAGGCCGCACCCACTCATTATTGAAGACGCCCTTTTCGGACAATAGCCCCGCCCACTTTACAGTGTCGGCCATAGCCACGGCAGCCTTATCCTGCTCTTCCCGCAGTATAGTATGCTGTCGCAATATCTCCATCTGGATCTGCTGCTTCTTAAGCTGAAGGGTGGGAAGATAGCGCCTATACTGCTTTAGGGCGTCTCTCTGTTTTTTCAGTTCGCCTTTTGAGAATCTTATCTTGGCCATGAGCGGGGTTAAAGGCCTATTTTGCGGGCCAGTATTTTTCTATCAAGGACTTCTTTATGCCGGTCTCTTCCGGCGTGAAACAGTCTGCCATGATCTTCCAGCCGCGGTCGAGCGCATCCTCGAGCGGGATATTGACGTCTAGGGACATCATCTGCTTTTCGAAGAGAACTCCGTATGCCAAGAGCTTCTTATCCCAGGCGCTCATCTGGAAGCCCATCGACTGCTTCTCAATGGTCTCGCGGTAGCTGGCGAAGAGCTGTATCATCGTATCCATGATCGTCCTGTGGTCGTCGCGAGTCTTGCCGTTCACCTGCTGTTTTAATCTGCTCAGCGACCCGAACGGCTCAATGACGCCGTTCTTCAGATAAAATTGGCCTTCGGTGATATATCCTGTATTGTCAGGCACGGGATGCGTTACATCGTCTCCCGGCATCGTGGTCACGGCCAGTATCGTAATAGATCCGGCCGTATCAAAATCTACCGCCTTCTCATACCGCGCGGCAAGCTGGCTGTAGAGATCGCCCGGATATCCGCGGTTGGACGGGACCTGTTCCATTGTGATCGATATCTCCTTGAGGGCATCGGCAAAGTTGGTCATATCTGTCAGGAGCACCAGCACCTTTTTACCGTGAAGCGCCGCCTCTTCCGCGACGGCGAGACTTATATCTGGCACCAAAAGGCATTCTACGGTCGGATCCGCCGCGGTATGTATGAAGAATATGCTGCGAGATAGAGCTCCGGAATTTTCAAGAGCGTCCCTGAAGAATAAGTAGTCGTCATGCTTAAGTCCCATGCCGCCCAGTATTATTATGTCCACTTCGGCCTGTATGGCTATCCTGGCAAGAAGTTCATTATAGGGTTCTCCGGCTATCGAGAATATCGGAAGCTTCTGGCTCTCAACGAGAGAGTTGAATACGTCTATCATCGGTATGCCGGTGCGTATCATCTTGTTCGGGATGACCCTCTTGACCGGGTTTACCGGCGGGCCGCCGATATCTATGATATTGTCCGTAAGGACGGGGCCTTTATCAAGAGGTAGCCCGCTTCCGTTAAATATGCGCCCCAGGAGATTTTCACCGCTTGCCACACGCATCGGGTGGCCCAGGAAGCGGACTTTGTCTCCGGTCGATATGCCTTTGCTTCCCGCGAAAACCTGCAGCGACACCATCTTGCCGTCCAAACGTATCACCTGGGCGAGCGAGGCACCTCTTCTTGTCGTGACCTCGGCTATGTCGTTATAGCCTATGCCTTCTGCTTCGACAGTGATGACGTCTCCGGCTATCTGCGATATGTCGGTATATACTTTATGCACTTATCGTTTCCTTGTTTTTAGCCTGCCCGCCTGAAGTCATTTGCCTGCTGGCAGGCGGGCCTTCTCATCCAAAACGGCCATGATCTGCCGCTCGGTATTTTCAAAATCTGAGCTCTTCCATTGAATGGAGTTCCACCCCTTAAAGAGCTGTCTTAGCTTCTGAAAGAAGTGAAGAGCCTCTTCCTTTGAGGGCAGCCCGAACTCCCTCTTCAGGACGTTCTTATATATAAAAGAGAATATATATTTCTGCCGGTCGGCTGGCGTGGCTTCGTCGACCTCGTCAAAAGCGTTCTGCTGCAGGTATACGAAGTCGAAAAATTCGCCTTTAAGATAATCTATATAATCGGCCACAGACGTGCCTTCCTCGCCTATGACCTTCATCATCTGCATGACATCATGACTTTTGCGAAGCATCTTGTGGGCGTACGAGACCTCTTTTTCATCAATAAAACTTTTGTACTTCGACCAGCTTAAGAGAGGGTCTATCGCCGGATAACGCCTGGCATCCGACCTCTCGCGCGAAAGGCCGTGGAAAGCGCCTACCACCTTAAGCGTCGCTTGAGTCACGGGCTCCTCGAAGTTGCCTCCGGCGGGAGAGACCGTGCCGCCTATGGTCACGGAGCCCCTGGTGCCGTCGTTAAGATTCACGATGCCAGCCCTTTCATAGAATGACGCTATTCTCGATTCAAGATATGCGGGAAATGCCTCCTCGCCCGGTATCTCCTCGAGCCTGCCGGACATCTCTCTCATGGCCTGCGCCCATCTCGAGGTCGAATCGGCCAAGAGCAATACGTTCAAACCCATCTGACGGTAATATTCGGCTATCGTAACTGCCGTATAGACGCTCGCCTCACGCGCCGCTACCGGCATGGAGCTGGTATTACATATTATGACGGTCCTGTCTATAAGCGGCTTACCTGTACGCGGATCTTTTATTGATGGGAAGGTCTTCAGCGTCTCGACCACTTCTCCGGCCCTCTCTCCGCAGGCCGCTATGATAACTATATCGACTTCGGCGTATCTACTGGTAAGCTGCTGGAGGACCGTCTTACCTGCGCCGAAGGGGCCGGGTATGCAGTACGTACCGCCCAGCGCGACAGGGAACAGGGAGTCGATCAGCCTCATCCTCGTAACGAGAGGCGTTGATGGCTTAATTTTTTCGGCGTAGGCCTTTATCGGTATCTTTACAGGCCATATCTGCTGCATATATACGCTGTGAGATCTTCCGTTCCGGTCTTTCAGCTCGGCGACTGCCGTCTTCAGGTCATAACGGCCGTAAGGCACGACGCTTATGACTTCGAGGTCGCTCCCTGCAAGCTGAAACGGCACCATTATGTAGTGCTTGAATATCTTTTCCGGGACGAACCCGACGCGCGAACCGCCGCGCAGGATATCGCCCTTCTTGACTATCGGCGTAAACTCCCACTTCATTTCGTCCGGGAGCGCCTCCATGTACGCGCCGCGCTTTAAGAAGAATCCGTATTTTTCTGCCAGGTGCGGGAGGGGGTTCTGTAAGCCGTCGAAGATCTGTCCCAAAAGCCCGGGACCGAGCTCTACAGAGAGAAGCTCGCCGGTAAACTCGACCTCTTCTCCTACGCTTATTCCCGTAGTAGTCTCGAATACCTGCATCTCGGCCCTATTTCCCCTGACGCGTATGACTTCGGCCTTCAGATGTTCCGTGCCATGCATTATGTAAGCGACCTCATTCTGAATTATCATGGACGAGGTCTCGGCCATGACCATATTCCCGTTGACCCTTACTATGCGGCCCGTTCTCTTCTGTGTCATTTTTTAAGGGCTTCCTCTAAAAGTTGACCCGCGTCAGCTGTCACTACGCGTTCCCATTTTTCGGCTATCGACAATTTATGCGCGTATATCATCAGGCTCTCAAGGTCAAAATAATGTCCTACCGAAAGCTCGTCCAAGAATCTCCATCGGTCCTGGTCCAGCAGCCTTTCCGCGTCTAGCACCGACGGGTTACGGCAAGCGCCTGCGGCTATGTGAGAGATCCATTGGTCAGCATATCCGTCGCTTCTTAAAAATCTTGAAGCGTCCATGTGCTTACGATGAGCCCTTATCTTTACAAGCTCGTTCCTTAAAGTTCTTTCAAAGTCACGGTATCTGCCCTCTCCTTCGCCTTTAAGGGAGCTCTTCACCTCCTCCAGATCCTCGGACGAGACAAGCCCCTCGCACATGGAAAAAAATCTCTCCATGCTGAAAGGCGGCTTCGCCCCGAATTGGAGCGTCGGAAGGCTTGAGATCAGGTATACATAGTATCCGGTCATTTATGATATGTCTTTCAGTATTTCAGATAGTTTCGGCCTTATATAAGAACTTATATATTCGGCAAGGGCTTTATCGGTAAAATCGTAATAAGACTTTCCGTGATCGTAACTTATGGTAAACCCGCCGTGTATATCCTCGGATGGCTTCAGAACGAGGTGCTTCTTAAGCTCTCCGGATAACTCCCCCATGAATACGCCGGCCAATTTTTCGGCATCCTCTTTTTTTACTAATATTATAACGTCGCCCTTATCTTTGGTTTTGCAATCTTTTAAGAGATGGGCTATGAGCTTTCCGGTCTCCTCTATGGTAAGGGTCTTGTGTACATGAGAGAGCGTTATTCTGTTGAGCACGGAGAGGATCTCTTTCTTTAACCCTATTAGGACGTCACGCGCCGCCTGCTTGAGAGAGCTCTTGGAGCTCTCTTCGGCTCTCGATATAGAGGCGCGCGCTTCGATTAAGAGTCTCTTGGACTCAGTTTCGGCATCATTGATGATCTGACGCGCTCTCTTCGCGGCATCGAGCTCTATCGCTTTGGCCTTATCTTCGCCGGCCCTTATGCCTTCGGAGCGTATCTTCTCTATAAGCTCTTTTATCTCTTCTGCCATTATCTTATCTCCTTGAGCCCGGCTTTGTTATGGGCGTATCTCTTTTACAAAGCGGACACTTGTCTTCCTCGAAAGTCTCTACCGCCACTTTGGCAAGCGGCCTAAATGGGGCGCCGAAATCTATTCCCGCGCTCGATCTGTCTATTATGCTGCCGACTCCTACTACATTTGCGCCAAAAGACCTGACAAGATCGATAACTTCTTTTGTCGAACCGCCGGTAGTCACCACATCCTCGACGACCAATACCTTTTCGCCTTTCGCTATAGAGAAACCTCGGCGCAGGACCATCTTGCCGTCCTGGCGCTCTGTAAAGAGGCCTCTAGAGCCTACAGCGCGCGCCACTTCATATGCAAGAGTCACTCCGCCGAGCGCCGGCCCTATGACGACGTCTATCTTCTCTTTGGAAAATTTACCTGCGAGAGCCTTTGAAAGCCTTTCGGCTATATCGGGATATTGCAGGACAAGGGCGCACTGCAGGTACTTTTCGCTGTGCAGTCCGCTTGAAAGCTTAAAGTGGCCCTTCAGCAGGGCGCCGGATTTTTCAAATAATCCTAAAACTTCTTGTGCTGTCACTATTTGATCTCTTCCAGTATTCTTTTTGCCGCGGCCAGGGGATCCGACGCTTCCACGACAGGCCTGCCCACCACTATATATGTCGCTCCGTTAAGAACGGCTTCTTTTGGTGTGGCTATTCTCTTTTGATCGTTCGCCGCCGCCCATTCGGGGCGCACGCCCGGCGTGACTATAATAAAATCTTCCCCTAACTCTCTCCGGATAAGCTTAACTTCTGAGGGAGAGGCCACGACTCCGTCGAGCGAAGCATCTTTGGCAAGTTTAGCGAGCTTCAAAACCTGCTTTTCCATGTTATCATTTATGCCTATCTTCTTCAAGCTATTTTCGTCCGTGCTCGTCAGGACCGTCACCGCTATTACTTTCGGTTTCGCTATTTTCGATGTTTTTGCCTCCGTAGCTACGGCCTCCGCGCACTTCTTCATCATGTCGTACCCACCCAGAGCATGAACATTGACTATGGAGACTCCTAACCTGGTCGCGGCAATAGCCGATTTGGCTACCGTGTTGGGGATGTCGTGGAACTTCAGGTCCAGGAAGATCCCGACGCCTTTTGCTTTGACAGCAGCTACTATATCCGGACCGCATGATGTGAATAGCTCGCTGCCTATCTTGAAGATCTTTACGTCTCTTTTAAGTTTGTCTACCAGGCCCAGGGCCTTCTCTTTCGTATCCACATCCAGGGCGACTATAAGCCGTTCTTTGGGCATCATGTTTTGAGCGCTCCTACTAAATTCTTGATCTCTTTTATCCCGTTCTTCGCCATATAACCTTCTATCCCCTTGACGATCCCGGTCGAGGCGGCCGGGTTAATAAAATTCGCCGTTCCTACCTGAATGGCGCTTGCCCCGCACAGCATGAACTCCACCGCATCTTTATAATCCATGATGCCGCCGATGCCGATCACAGGTATCTTAGTGCAATTGTACGCCTCTCGCACCATACGCAGCGCTATCGGCTTTATGGCCGGGCCGCTCAACCCACCCGTAACATTCCCGAGCACCGGTTTCATTGTGTCGATATTGACCGCCATCCCTACGATAGTGTTGATCAGCGACAGGGCGTCTGCCCCCGCCCTTTCGGCGGCCTTTGCTATTACTCTGATGTCCGTGACATTCGCCGAGAGCTTTGCGATCACCGTAAGCGTCGTTACTTTTCGTACAGCCTCTATGATCTCGTAAGTCGCATCTTCATCCTGCGCTATAAGAAAGCCCCGGTTGCCGTGTTTCACGTTTGGGCAAGAGAGGTTTACTTCCAGGGCCGATATCTTTTTAACTTTTCTCAAAGTTCTTGCCAGTTCTTTAAACTCCGCCGCATCATCACCCGCGATGCTCGCTACCAGCGGTATCTTTAATCTTTTTAAGCCCGGGACCTTATTCTTTATAAAGTCGTCGAGGCCTCCATTCTCAAGGCCGATCGAATTCAGCATTCCGGACGGTGTTTCGCAAACTCTGGGTG
The DNA here is from genome assembly GCA_964450115.1 of uncultured Planctomycetia bacterium. Taxonomy (GTDB): domain Bacteria; phylum Omnitrophota; class Gorgyraeia; order 2-01-FULL-45-10; family 2-01-FULL-45-10; genus 2-01-FULL-45-10. The sequence goes on along the minus strand of CAYVCD010000012.1, from coordinate 4,772 downwards.
GAGGATTTCCAATGCGCGCATTGAGCGTGATGGTCTTGGCGATATACGCTCCCAGCTTATTTATATCTACGAGCTCCCCGTATTCGGTACCGAACGTCCCGGACGCCACCATCACCGGATTCTTAAGCTTTAATCTGCCTATCTTTGTTTCGAGACTTACCACGCTATCTCCTTCGAGTCAAAGACCGGGCCGTCTTTGCAGACCATCTTGTACCCGCCGCTCTTTACTTTAACCGGACAGCCTAAACATACGCCCACGCCACAAGCCATGCGCTCTTCCATAGATACCTGGCACGGTATGCCGGAAGAGTCCGCTATATGACTGACCGCTTTAAGCATGGGGTGAGGACCGCACGCATATATCACTGACACCCTGCATCTTATCAATATCAACAGATGCCTCATGATATCCGTCACGTAGCCCTTGTGTCCTCTTGATCCGTCCTCGGTAGATACCATTACAAAGCATCCCAATTTTTTAAAATCTTTGTCGCACAACATTTGCGATGCAGTCTTAGCGCCGATCATAACATATGGTTTCACTTTTTTCTTGGCTAGCGTTTCGGCTAAAGATAATAGGGGGGCCACGCCCATACCTCCCGCGACTATCAGGGGAGGATTTTTTGCGGTGAAAAGGTCAAACCCTTTACCGAGAGGTCCTATAATGTCCAGCAGATCGCCCTTTTCCATGGCTGACAGGCTTTTGGTTCCTTTTCCGATGACCTCATACAGGACGTCTATGCCGCCATTCGATATTCTGTGTACGCCCAAAGGACGCCTCAAAAGAAGTTCGCGCCCCTCGGAACATTTGACCTCGATGAACTGGCCCGGCTTGGAGTTTTTGGCCAGATACGTAGAGGCCAAGCGCATTTTACAGAACCCTTTCGCAATCCTTCTATTCTCTATTATTCTCGCTTCTAATTGCTTCATAAGTTATCCGTTGTCGCTAATTTGCCGCCGACAAATACCTTTGAGACCCTGCCTTTTAGTATCCAGTTTATAAAGGGCGAGTTCTTCGATCTCGACGCGATGGAATCTTTTGTATACGTATACTCGCCATCAGGGTCAATGATCACTACATCGGCTATCGCCCCACTCTTCAGGCTGCCCTTATCTATCCCCAATATTTTTGAAGGATTTACTGACATCTTTGTTATGAGTTCAGGCCAGGAGAGGACCTTCTTCTCGACGAGCTCCATCACGCAAAGGCTTAATGCCGTCTCCAGCCCTATTATGCCGAACGGCGCAAACGCGAACTCTACATCCTTCTCGCTGTCCGTATGCGGGGCGTGGTCGGTAGCTATTACATCTATGGTGCCGTCCTTCAAGGCCCTCTTTAACTCCTCGGCGTCTTCCTTGGACCTTAAGGGAGGGTTCATCTTTGTGTTGGAGTCGTATGTTGCGCAGCATTCCTCCGTTAACGCCAGATAATGCGGCGCGGTCTCCGCTGTGACCTTGACGCCCTCGGCCTTTGCGCGGCGTATGACATCCACCGACCCTTTGGTGCTCACGTGCGCTATGTGGATCCGGGCCGACGCGCTCTTCGCCAGCTCAATATCCCGCTTTACGCGCTCGTATTCGCTCTCGGATGATATCCCTTTTAGGCCAAGCTTGGTCGCCGTAAACCCGTGATTCATCACGCCGTCCTTCGACAGCTTGCGGTCCTCGCAATGGTCTATTATAAGAAGGCCCTCTTCTTTCGACTGCTCCAAGGCGCCCGACATGACGGTTTCGTCATCCACCGATGCGCCGTCGTCAGATACCGCAACGGCACCCTCTTTCTTCATCTTATGAAAATCGGTCGCGCGCTTGCCGGCGCGTCCTTCGGTGATCGCTCCTATGATGAGGACGTTCACCCGGGCATCTTTCTTTATCGTATCTTTGAGAGATTTTATTATGGCGGGATTATCCAGCGGGGGCTCTGTGTTAGGCATACAGGCAATGCTTGTGAACCCACCTTTTATGGCGGCAAGCGTGCCGGTGAGAACCGTCTCTTCATCCTCTCTGCCAGGCTCCCTTAAATGCGTGTGCATATCGACGAATCCGGGAGCGACTATCATGCCCTTAGCGTCTATCGATTCCGCCTTATCGCTTAAATTTTTGCCTATTTTTTCTATCTTGCCGCCGGATATCAGAAGATCCAGAATATCATCTATCTTATTCGCCGGGTCTACCACTCTGCCGTTCTTTATCAGATACTTCATATCGTTGCCATCCTGTCATTCCCGCGCAAGCGGGAATCTATGGATGCCCGCTTCCGCGGGCATGACATAAATCACTAATTCCTTTTAGCGTGTGCTACCAGATATAATACAGCCATCCTGACCGCTATGCCGTTTGTAACCTGCTCCAAGATCACGGAGTTCAGGCCGTCGGCAACTCCGCTCGACATCTCGACGCCTCTATTTATAGGCCCTGGATGCATTACCACTATATCTTTCTTGCACTTCTTCAGCCTCTCTTCGGATATCCCGTATTGCTTGAAAAAATCTATCTTTGTCGGAAATGCGCCGGACGTGTCACGCTCAAGCTGCATCCTAAGTACATTTATAGCGTCGGCTTCCGTTATCGCCTCATCGAGATCGTTCGTCACTTTAACGCCCATCTTCTCGATGCCGTCGGGTATCAGCATCTTCGGCGCGCAGACAGTGACCTTTGCGCCGAGCTTGGTCAGCCCCCAGATATTGGAGCGGGCTACCCGCGAATGGGCTATATCGCCTATTATGCTGACGTTCAGGCCTTCTATCCTGCCAAGCTTCGATTTTAATGTGAAGATATCCAGAAGAGCCTGGGTGGGATGCTCGTGCCATCCGTCACCCGCGTTTACCACGCTGGCCTTGACGGAACGCGCGAGAATATTGGGCGCGCCCGAACAATCGTGGCGGACCACTATTATATCTATCTTTAAGGCCTCTATGTTTTTGCCTGTATCGATGAGGGTCTCGCCTTTGCGCACACTCGAGGACTCAACCCCTACGTTTATGACATCGGCGGAGAGCCTCTTTGCGGCAAGCTCAAACGATATTCGCGTCCTGGTAGACGGCTCGTAGAAGAGGTTCACCACCGTCTTACCGCGCAGGGCGGGGACCTTCTTTATCTGCCGCGTCGTCACCTCTTTGAAGCTCGCGGCCGTATATAAGATGTGTTCGATCTCCTCGCGCGAAAGATACTCAAGGCCGAGGAGGTCTTTCTTGGTCCACACCGTCTTCTTTTCGTTAGCCATATTTAATCAGTCCTGCCTGCCGCACGTCGGTTATGCTTAACGTCAGGCAGGCTTTTCGCACAGCACCACTTCATCTTTGCCGTCGGATTCGGAGAGCCGCACCTCTACGACTTCGTTCACATTGGTGGGGATGTTCTTGCCCACATAATCCGCCCGTATCGGCAGCTCCCTGTGCCCTCTGTCAACAAGCACCGCCAGCTGTATGAGCCTGGGCCTGCCGAAGTCTATCAGCGCATCGAGCGCGCACCGTATCGTTCTGCCGGTGAACAAGACATCGTCCACGAGCACTATCCTCTTATTTTCAATATCGAAAGTTATCTCCGTGGCATGGACCACGGGCTGCTCGGATACCTGGGTGAGGTCGTCTCTGTACAGTGTTATGTCTAGGGCTCCCACGGGAGGGCGGGACTTTGAGATCGCCTTCATATGATCCGCGAGCCTTTCAGCGATATAGGCGCCCCGGTTCTTTATACCTATCAAGACCGTATCGTCCGTCGTTTTTGTCGCCTCTATGATCTCATGGGCCATACGCTTGAGGGCTTTATCTATCGAGCCTTCGTCCAATATCTTTGATTTCTCTTTTAATTGCACGATCTTGCCTCGCATATCCCGCCAAAAAACGGCGTTATTATTTGCCAACTATCAAACGACTGCAAATAAAAAGTCCCACGGCTTATACAATACTGATGCGTGGGTTCTCTTTGATGCCATTTTTATTCCTTTCCCGGACTCTCTGTTCCGGCTTTAAAAGGTTAATGTTATGGTTGAATGATACCATAAGAGATCCTTTTTGTCAAGAGCTATTTTATATGATAACTATGAATTCGCCCTTGGGCTTGTGCGCCTTAAAGTGTTCTAGAGAGAGGCTTACTTTTTCGCGCCTTATCTCCTCAAATTTTTTCGTAACTTCTCTTGCTACAACTACTTCCGTATCGCCGTATACCTCTAAAATGTCGCCCAAAAGCTTCTCTATCCTGTGGACGGATTCATATAGTATGATCGTCCTCTTCTCATCATGCAGCTTCCTCAGCTGATTCTTTCTCTTTATTGGCTTAGGCGATAGGAACCCGGCGAATGTGAATTCGTTAGTGGGTTTTCCTGAAATGGTGAGCGCCGCGATTATTCCTGAGGGCCCGGGTATTGGCACTACCGGTACGCCATTATCTATGCAGAGCCTTATTATGTTATATCCGGGATCCGATATGCCCGGAGTGCCCGCGTCCGATACAAGGGCTACCGACTTGCCTTCATTTAGAAGCTTCAAGAGATAGTCCCCTTTTTGTATCTTGTTATACTCAAAGTAGCTCGTCATGTGGGTCTTGATGCCGTATTTTTCCAAAAGGATGTTAGTGTGGCGGGTATCTTCGGCGGCGATCAGGTCCGCGGTCTTCAGCGTTTCGATAGCGCGAAGAGTGATGTCGGCCAGGTTGCCGATCGGAGTGGATACTACATATAAGGTCCCGGGCATATTATTCTACGGTCACCGACTTTGCAAGATTGCGCGGCTGGTCGATATCGTATCCGAATGCGCGCGCAACGTAATACGCCA
>CAYVCD010000011.1:0-24665 GCA_964450115.1 uncultured Planctomycetia bacterium | reverse complement strand
ATGTGGTCATTAACTATCTTCCTGTCGGTTCGGAAGAGGCGACCAAGTGGTATGTAGAACAGGTGCTGAATGCCGGATGCGCATTTATTAATTGCGTACCTGTCTTCATAGCCCGCGAAGAGTACTGGCAGAACCGCTTCAAGGAAAAAGGCCTGCCGGTCATCGGAGACGATATAAAATCGCAAGTGGGCGCCACGATATTGCACAGGGTGCTGACAAATCTATTTTTGGATAGAGGGATGCCAATAGTACATACCTATCAGCTGAATACCGGTGGGAATACGGACTTCCTGAATATGAAAGAGGAAGAGCGCCTTTCATCAAAGAAGATATCGAAGACCAACGCGGTAGTCTCCCAGATACAGAATAGAGGTATGACCATACACAAAGACAATGTCCATATAGGGCCGAGCGATTACGTTCCCTGGCAAAAAGATAATAAGCTCTGCTTTCTGCGCATAGAGAGCCTGCATTTTGGGGATATCCCCATGAACCTCGAGTGCCGCCTTTCGGTAGAGGACTCTCCTAATTCCGCCGGGGTCGTGATAGACGCGATCCGGTGCGCGAAGATAGCGCTGGATAACGGCATATCGGGAGCTCTTCTTGGCCCGTGCGCATATCTGAAGAAGTCCCCGCCCGTGCAGTACGATGACAATACGGCGAAAGCCATGATGGAAGAGTTCATCGTTACTTACGGGAAGAAAAAAGGAAAGAAGAAGTAATTATAAAATGGCAGACCCTTTAGGGAAGTATATACGCATCATAGCGAGGTATCCGGGCAGGATATTGGCAAAGACAAAGATAACGCCCGACCAAGTTACCATCATCGGCCTCCTGGCCAATTGCGTCGTGGCATACTTGATAGCGCGCGGGAACTTAAGCTATCTAGCGATGGGCATCCTGATATGGATCGCCGGTTTCTTCGACGCCTTGGACGGCAGCGTGGCGCGTCAAACGGGCCGCGTTACGAAATTCGGAAGCTTCTTTGATTCTGTCATAGACCGTTACTCGGACTCCGTCATATACCTGGGTATATTGGCGTACTTTTTAAGGTCCGGGAACCCGGACCATGCGATACTTATCACGGTGGCGATGATAGGTTCTTTAGCCGTAAGTTATGTAAGAGCAAAAGCGGAAGCGCTCGATTTAGAATGCGAAGTCGGGCTCATGCCGCGTACGGCCAGGATAGTCCTTCTCGGCGCGGCCTTCTGTATAGGGCAGGCCCTATTAGGGATCTTGATAATCGCGATCCTGACGCATCTGACGGTACTTCAGAGAATACTCTATGTCCGTAAGAAACTTCTCAAAAGCCGATGATCAAATTTATATTTATCTGTCTTTGGTACCTGCTTCCCGCCGCTCTCGGAAATCATACCGCGTCATGTGGCAACAGGTTATGGCTGCCGGCAATACTCAAGAACGGCTTAGCAAAGCTTGCCAGGCCTGTAGATCTCGGCGCCGAGTGGAATGGCAGGGAGATATTCGGTCATAATAAGACATGGAGAGGCTTATTGGTCGGGATCTTGGCGGGAATGATCACAGCCGGCATCCAGGCGCTTCTTTTCTTCAAGACGGATTTTTTTAAAGCGAACACGCTGGTAGATTACGGGAAGGTGAATTTTATTGCTCTGGGCGCTTTAATGGGCGGCGGAGCTCTGATAGGCGATCTCGTAAAGAGCTTCATAAAGAGAAGGCTTGATCTACCGTCGGGCAAACCGTGGTTCCCATGGGACCAGCTCGACTGGATAGCGGGCGCCATTATTTTAAGCTCGATCGTATATGTTCCTCCGGCGAGAGTCGCTTTAGTCGCAGCGTTATTATATGTGGCCGTTCATCTGGTATCCGACCGCATAGTCTGCTATATGGGAATAAAGAAGAGAGAGGAAGTGAATTGACGGGCATATTCAGTTATATTCACAGCGCCATCTTCTGGTTCTTAACGTTCTTTTACAGTATCATCATAGGCCTGGTCTCTTACGTAATGGCTCTCTTCATAAAGAGCGAATATGGGAAGAACAGATTCTATCAAAAAGGCGCAAGGCTGTGGGGTTCCCTTCTGGCAGATGCCAGCCTGATGAATGTGAGCGTTTCGGGATTAGAAAATATTCCGGCCGGCACGGCAGTCATCTTCACGCCGAACCATCAAAGCTATCTCGACATATTCATATTATTGAAGATGCTGCCCCCCTCATTCAGATTTGTAATCATGAGGAAGCTCTTTAAAGTACCGTTGATCGGGTACCACATAACAAAGGCCGGATTTATATCTTTAGACCGTAAGGACAGGAAGAGGTCTATAGAAACTATCCATCAGGTGGTAGATCTCTTAAAGAAGAACGAATCTTTCGTCATATTCCCGGAGGGGAAGCTTACGACTGACGGCACCATCGGTGAATTCGGCAGAGGCGCTTCCATCATAATCCAACGCAGCCGTAAGCCTGTGATCCCCATATCGATCGATGGGACCTTTGCGGCTTTACCGAAGGGGCAGTGGAGGATAAAACCCGGGAAGGCAACAGTGAAGATCGGAAGACCGGTATATTTTGAAAAATATTACGACGAAGTGAGCAAGCACAGCTCTCTGGAATTGGGCAATGAGCTCAGAAAGATAGTTGCAGGATTGAAGGGGTAGGAATTGGGCAAAATTATGTTGAAAAGACCGGTCAGGATAGCGCATTCCATAATATGGTGGACGGATTGGATCACCATAGTCTTATTGGGAATTGTCTTCGATTCCATTATCTGGCGCGGTAATAGGAAGATGTATAGAAAAGCCGAGAACTTTTGGGCCTGGACGCTCATGAAGCTGGGTGGCATAAAGCTGGAGATCGAGGGCCGCGAGAATCTGCCAAAGAACGAGACCGTCGTATACATGGCCAATCACCAGAGCGATATAGACTGGCCGATCATATTCAGGGCGATACCGGGCCAGTATCTCTTCCTGGCAAAAAAGGAGCTCTTTAATGTCCCGGTCTTCGGAACTTATATGAAGATCCAAAAATATATACCCATTGAGAGGGACAGCATAAGAAAGTCATTCAAGACATACAAGGATATAGTCGCGTTGATAGAATCCGGGAATTCGATCGTCATATATCCGGAAGGCACGCGTTCTTATAATAGAGAGCTGCAAAAGTTCAAGTCTTTCAGCTTTGCTTTCCTGCAGGATGCCCGAGTGAGGGTCGTGCCCGTGGCTATCGACGGTAGTATAGATATCCAGAAGAAAGGCAGTTCTCTGATCAGCCCGGGCAAGGTGAAGGTGACCATAATGCCTCCGATCAGTTTTGATGATATTTACGATCTAAGTACAAAAGAGTTCTGTTCGGCGGCTTCGAGCAGGGTGAGACAGGCTCTTCTGGATGTATTGGAAAAGAGCGCGGTACTCCGTCAGGCCGAAAAGATAGTCGCTCTATGAAGAAACTATTGCTATATTTATTGTGTCTATGTTCTCTCGTGTTACCGCGCTCTTTGTTTGCAATTGAAGAAGTCGTAAATCTTAGTTATGTAGGACGGGACCTGAAGGGATCCTCCAGGTGGAGGGCCGAGGCCCAAATAAAGAATATTTCACCCGGCGTCTATCTTATGACGGAGAAGGCAGAGGGCATCTACTCTTCTTTCAAGGGTCGGATATCATGGGTGGCCCAGATGAAGTTTGAGCGCATTAAAGATAGCGTCAGGCCTATGAGCCTTGACAAGCGGGTCTTCGACGCGAAAGGCAATATTATCAGACGCGAAATACAGGAGTTCGATCTTGCCAGTAATACAGGCACTTGCACTCATGAAGAGCCCGTCAGGCATATCTCGCGCACAAAAAGATTCAAATTCAATCGCGATGTTGTAACCCGGCTATCATTAGGGTTCTACGCCCAGAAATTTCTTGAGAGCGGCAAGACGAGTGAAAAGCTACAGATGGTGAGCGAGGAGCCAAATGTATATAATGTCGAACTTAAAAAAATGGGAAAAGAGACTATAGAGATCAATGGCCGCAAAGTAGCGGCATACCGGTTATCTCTTGAGCCGCAGCTTGGCGCGCTCAATTTTGTTAAGGCATTTTTGCCGAAGTCCTACGCCTGGCACTCGGCCGTGCCTAAATATGAATGGCTCGGATATACGGGATTGGAAGGCGGCATCAATTCCGAGAAGATAGAAGTCCTGGTAGAGGGATCATGATAAATAGATTTTTCAAAACCCCGTCAGATGATATATCCGTACAGTTGTTTCGTTATATACTGTCCGGCGCGGCAGCTTGCGCGGTTGACTATAGCGTGCTCGTCACGCTCACTCAAGCCTTTAACCTCTACTATTTAACAAGTGCGGCGATAGCTTTTATGTTGGGATCGACGGTGAGTTATATCCTGAACATAAGATGGGTATTTGATCGCAGGGTATTCGCCGACAGACGCCTGGAAGCGCTCCTCTTCTTTTCGATCGGTATCGCGGGCCTCTTCCTGAACCACTATTGTATAAAATTTTTTACCGAGACCGTGAAACTGCATTATCTGGGATCGAAAGTCATCGCTACCATAGCCGTATTTACGGTAAATTTTATCGCCAGAAAGTATATACTCTTCCGAAAAATAGGGACAGCGCCCTATTTTTCGCAGTAATTCTATTGGAAAATAGGGCGCTGTCCCTATTTTTGAAAGGTTGCCGCTATGAAAAAAGCGACAATTGTGCTAATATCAGTAGTGACCGCAATATCTTTTTGCTATGGCAGGAGTGCGGCGGAAGTCGATAAAGAAGGCGCTAAAGTGATGAAAATTACCAGTCCTTCGTTCAAAAATAACGAGCTGATGCCCGCCAGATTCACCTACGATGGCAAAGATATTAACCCCGCCTTAGAGATAGAGAAGATCCCCGAAGGGACAAAGAGCCTGGTTTTAATAGTTGATGATCCTGATGCTCCCACGAAGGTCTGGGTCCACTGGGTGGTCTTCGACATTCCGCCATCCGGCCGCATTGAAGAAGGCAGTATTCCGGGCAAACAAGGAATAAATGATTCCGGAGGCAATAATTATCATGGCCCATGCCCGCCATCCGGGACACACCGGTATTACTTTAAGATATATGCATTGGATCAAGCTCTCGGCCTGAAAGAAGGTATCTCAAAGAAAGATCTTGAGAAGGCGATGCAAGGGCGCATCCTTTCGTCCGCCGAGCTTGTGGGATTATATAACCGCGACAAAGGAAAGAGGTAGAAAAAATGAAGTCAGCGAAGGAATTATTAACGATAGATGCCAGGGATACGGCCGAGCGTATAGAAAATCATATACGGCACATTGTAGCCGAAAACAGAGTGAATGGTATTCTGATGGGGCTTTCCGGCGGCCTGGATTCGACCGTCCTGGTGACATTGGCGGTACGCGCCCTGGGGAAAGACAAGGTTTGCGTATATTTCCTGCAGGACAGGAACGGCGAAAAAGATTCCATTAACAAGGCGCGGCTCGTTGCCGACGGCCTTGGGCTAAAGCTGAACGTCGGAAGCATCGATGCAGTGATGCGCGAAAAAGAGAAGAATGCGGCGTTCTTTAAATTCATAAGCGTGTTGCCGCCTTTCGTGCTTCCTCTGGCCTCGAGCATTTATTATATAGTCGTAGGCGAAACGCCTTATATAACCACATTGCGCAAGGCAGAGCCCAATAAAAGTAAATTCAGACGATGGCTGTACGCCAATGTAGTCGACGGGCTTGAGAGCATGTTTGACGGGCCCTGCGCCGCGCGCAGAGTGGTGCTTGAGAAGATAGCCAAAGAGAAGAACCTGCTGCTTATCGGATCAGGCAATCTTTCCGAGGACCTTACGGGATGGTTTACCATAGATGGAGTGGATAATATGCCGCATTCGCCCATAATGGGGTTATTGAAGACCCAGGTGTGGCAGTTGGCGGAATATTTAAACATTCCGGAAGAGGTGCAGAAGAGAAAACCATCCGCGGATGTCTTAAGGGGCGCTGACGATACACTTGCGCTTGGAATGGGTTTTGACAAGATAGACATAGTCCTCCACGGCATAAAGCATAATATACCAGATGAAGAGATAGTCGAATACGGCCTTACAAAAGTCCAGATCGAGAAGGTCCGCAATATATACAAAATGTCGGCCTGGAAAAGGTCCGACAGAAAATAAGGGGAGAGGCTATGCGCAAAAAAAGGAACGGCGAAACAGATCGCGGCTTGAATCTGGTGCTTCAGGAGCTTAAGGAGAATCCCTACAAAAGATTTAATGCCGCATTCGCGCTTATGAGCGTGATACCTTTTCTGGTATTCGTATATGTCATTGCGGCCAGGCTCTTTACCATCGATATATTATGCGGCGATATAGGGCTCATAGTCTTCATATCGATGATGGTGTCACTCCTGGGCTTTTGGGCCGGATACAGCATATTGAAGGGCGTCGTCAACAAGATAATGTATTATGCCGCCAAAGCGAAGAATAGCGACCAGACAAAGTCCGAGTTCGTGGCGTCGGTATCACATGAACTTAAGAACCCTCTCTCTGTAATAAAGATGAACCTCTCAAACTTAAGGGATGGTCTCTTCGGAGACGTAAATGAAAAACAGCAGAAGGCCGTAGACTTGTCACAGGACGTTATCAACCGCATGACGCATCTGATAAACGACCTTCTAGACCTGCACAAGATGGAGTCGGGAAAAGTCGAGATGCACAGGCGCCTATGCAATATTCCGGAGATCATGGAAAGACAGATTAAAGAGCTTCAAGAGTTCGCAAATAAGAAGAATATAAAAGTTACCAGGGATGTGTCGGGCACAGATCTTTTCATATGGGCGGATGAGGATAAGCTCTCCAGGGTAGTGAACAATCTCTTAAGTAACGCCATAAAGTATACGCCCCAGACGGGATTCGTGAAGGTTAGGACATCCAGAACTGACGGATTCATAAGGATGGAAGTAGAGGATACCGCTCCTACAATATCGCCTGATGACCGCGAAAGGATTTTCGATAAGTTCAAACGCCTCGAGAGCAAGGCCGAGGGCACAGGCCTTGGGTTGGCGATAGCAAAAGATATAGTGGAACTTCATAAGGGAAAGATATGGGCCGAGTCTTCCGGCGCCGGCTCTGGAACCGGAAACAAATTTATTGTAGTGTTGCCAAGCGACCTTAGGAACAAGGTCAGGTAAATAGGGACAGCGCCCTATTTTCCAATAGAGTTAATGCAAAAAATAGGGCGCTGTCCCTATTTTAAACGAGGAGGTATACGATGAGCGATATCAAAGTATTGATAGTAGATGACAGCGCCACAAAGAGGGCGCTCTATAAGGGCATGCTCGAAAAAGAAGGCTATAAGATCATAGAGGCGTATGACGGCGAAGAAGGCCTGAACAAAGCCAGGACTGAATCTCCCGACCTTATAATTGCGGACCTTGCGATGCCGAAGATGGACGGTTTCACGATGATAGAGGCGATAAAGAAAGACCCGAGCGGAAAGATGATCCCGGTCATCTGCGTCTCCGCTACATATAAGGATATAGAGAGCAAGATGAAGGCGTTGATCGAAGCGGGCGCTGAAGAGTTCTTCTATATGCCCGAGAACATAAACGAGCTTTTGGTAAAAGTGCAGGTCATGGTACGTATAAGAAAGATCTATCTGGAGTTGATGGAGAAGAATAAACAGCTGCAGATCTTTAATAAATCGGCAGTCGACCGTGAATTAAAGATGGTGGAGCTGAAAGAAAAGGTAAGGGGACTAGAAGAGGAGATAAAGAGATACAAAAGATAAACGCAAAAAAAATAGTATTCCCGGAAGAGATACGCTTAAGGTTCAAGAACTTTATAAATAACCGTACCGGGCTCTATTTCAAAGATTATGACCTGAAGGACCTCGACGGCGTTATAGCCGAGAGGATGAAAATCTCTTCCTTCGATACCATACTAGCTTATTACGCCTACCTGACATCTTCGGAAAAAAAGGACGATGAACTCAGAGAACTATTAAACCGTCTCACAATAAACCATACATATTTCTTCAGGAACGAACCGCAGTTCAAAGTACTAAAAGAGAAGATACTCCCGGAATTGATCGAACGCAGGCAAAAAATGGGACAGTCCCCTTCGGGGACAGTCCCTATTTTTTCTCTGCGCATATGGAGTGCCGGATGCTCTACCGGAGAAGAGCCTTACACTATAGCTATGATCATCAAGGACGTTATTCCGGATACCGAGAACTGGGATATACAGATACTTGCCACAGACGCTTCCACTGAAGCCCTTCAAGCCGCGCATAAAGGTATCTACAGCGTTAATGCCATGCGGCTCGTTGACGATTACCATAAGAGTAGATACTTTACCGAGCGCCCCGGAGCAGGGCCTGACGCTAAGTACGCCATACGCGATGAGATCAAAAAAATGGTGAACTTCAGTTTCTTCAACCTTATGGACGAAGATTATCCCAAAGGATTCGATATCCTATTCTGCCGCAATGTCACGATATACTTTGAGCTTGAGACTACCATACGCGTCATGAATAAATTCGCCGGAAGCCTCGATGATGACGGTTATCTATTTATCGGTTACTCCGAGACCCTGCAATTTATATCGGAAAAGTTTAAGATGATCAATTGGGATGACGCTATATTTTATCTGAAGGCAAAAGACGGTGTTCTGCCCAGGCAATTTATCCCCCCAAAGATCAGGCCCATCGAGCTTAAGGTGGATGAGATACTTGGCCAGATCTCAAAGGCGGAATTTGAAGCGGTATCTCAGGAGAGAACAGAGAAAAAGAGACGCGTGCCGGAGTTTGAAGACAAAATTGTCCGCGCAATGAAGGCGATGCATACCAAGAATTATGAAGAGGCGCTCGCCCTGACAGATGAGGCTAAGCTTTTGGAAAAGAACGCGCCTGACCCCTACTACATAGCAGCCGAAGTATATACGAACCAGGGAAAGTTTAAAGACGCCAAAGATAATCTTTACGCGGCTCTCAACAAGGATATGATGTTTGCGCCTGCCCACTATCTATTTGGATATATATATACGGAAGAGGGAAAGGTGGAGGCGGCTGAAGAGAGCTATAGAAGAGCGCTCTACCTGGAAAATGAGTTTTCGCTGGCACATTTCAGCCTGGCTAATATATATAGAGGTAAAGACAGAGTTGATGATGCTCTAAGGGAGTATAGAAATACTCTTAACATCTTGTCAAAGTCCGATCCGTATGATATAGTTGCCTACAGCGGCGGGTTCAATGCCGCCACATTGGCAAGCGTCTGCAAGAATAATATAGAGCGTCTGAAAACAGCGGAGTAGTAATGCACTTATTATGTTTTAACCTAGCGGATAAGGAATATGCTGTCAATATCGAAAGTGTCCGCGAAGTAAGGCGCATCAGGCAAGTCACCCCCATACCGAAATCCCTAGACTTTATCGAAGGCGTTGTAAGTTTAAGAGGCCGGGTCGTCCCTATAATTAACCTGCGCAAAAAGTTAGGTCTTCAGTCCGAAAAAAGCACCTCCTTTAACAGGGTCCTCATAACGGAATCGAATAACCATGTATTAGGGATCGCCGTAGACAGCGTGCTCGGTGTTACCGCTATCGACAAAGGCAACATAGAGCCTCCCGATGAGATCCTTAAAAGGTGCGAATACCTTATAGGCGTAGGAAAGATAGCCAAGCGTCTTATCCTTATAATCGATATAGAAAAACTTTTGTCCGGTGAAGAGAAGTCGAGCATTTTAGATGTGCACAAGAAAGTGGAGATCCGCAAAAAGGCATAATTTATGGATGAAGATCAGGACCACATAATCATAGAAGTCGATGACAGCGAGTTCGACGCCCAGAAAGAGGCTGTGAAGACGGTGAGGGTGCTCTCTTTCTCACTCGGCACTGAACACTATTGTATACATATAACCGATGCCAAAGAGGTCTTTAAGCCGATCTCGATAACAAGGATACCCAATACGCCGGCGTTCATAGTAGGTATCACGAATCTTCATGGCGCCGCGATACCGCTGGTAGATATCAGGTATTTCCTGGGGCTTCAGCAGAAAGAGGGCTTGGCCGGAACCAAGGTGATAGTGACGGATGTCGGGCATAATATTTTAGGCGTGATGGTGGATGATGTCGATGAAGCTCTCGATATAGAAGAGGCTGCGATACAGCCTCCTCTTGCCACGATAAAAGGCAAGCTGGCGGACTTTACAAAGGGCCAGGTGCAGTTAGGCCCTGAGATAGTGGTATTGCTCGAGCTTAAGAAGATACTGAATTGTCAAGAGATAGAAAACTTAAAGAAGGGATAGACCCATGAAGAATATAATGGCAGGAAATTTAAGGACGAAGTTGATCGCGCTATTTTTGGTACTCTCGCTCGTTCCGATCATTCTAATAGGCGCATTGAGTTATAATTCCGGCAAGGCTACGATAACAAAACTTACGATAAATAGCCTTACCGCTGTCGCCGAATCGAGAGAAAGACACATAGAGACGGTGCTCTCCTTGAGGCTACAGCAGGCGGAGATATTTGCCGCTAAGAGGATAGTAAAAGAGTACCTCGAGCTCTCGGAAGCCAAAGATAGAGGCGTCGTCATCAGTGAGCCTGAGTTAAAAGATGCCCGTGACGCGATATTGAATCAGGAGATACCGGAGGTCATGGCTATAACCCCTTTTTATGAGATGACATTGATCGAGGCAAGCGGAAAAGTCTGTCTGTCAAACGATCTATCAGTGATAGGCAGTGATATGTCCCGGGAAGAGACATTTATACAGGGCCTCAAAAAGGCCCGTATAATAGATATGGCCATCGACAGCAAAACGAATGAACCTTACTATGGTGTAGCCGTGCCTGTATATTCCCAAAAAGGAGACAAAAGGAATGCGATAGGGGTACTGATAAGTAAACTTCATCCTGTGGCCCTAAATGCTATTACATCAGAAACGGAAGGACTTGGCAAGACGGGCGAAGTGTATATAGTCAATAAGAATGGCTATATGATAACGGAAGCCAAGTATGAAAAAGGAGCCGTTCTAAAACAACGAGTGGAAAATGAGCTTACAAAATTGATGCAGTCTAAAGGCGCGTCAATGACTCAAGTCCAGCCCGATTATAGAGGAGTGCTGCAGTTGAGCGCTTCTATGGGTGATTCTCTTAATAAAGAATTCGGGCTTGGCTGGACGCTTATAGCGGAAATGGATGCGAGCGAAGCATTCGCGCCCGTAAGGCAATTGGGCGTTACCACCGCCCTGGTAGTGACGATAGTCGCGATCATCGTCATATTGGTTGGCTGGCTGTCAGCGAATTATATAGTTAACGCTATCCAGTCCGCCGTTAGCCAGATCACAGCAGCCTCTAACGAAATCCTTTCCGCGAGCCAGCAGCAGGCAGCGAGCGCCAGGGAGCAGTCGTCGGCAATTAATGAAACGACTTCCGCCGCGGCAGAATTGTCGAAGAGCGCGGAGCAGATAGGCGAAAGCATAAAACAGGTATCGCTTGCCGCGAGCCACGCTCTGGCCGGCATGGGCAAAATAAAAGATGCGATCGGCAAGACCGGGGACAAGATAACTTCATTGAGTGAAAAATCACAGCAGATAGGCAAGCTCACGGAACTCATCAATGACGTAGCGGACCAGACTAATCTTTTGGCTGTCAATGCCGCGATAGAAGCAGCAAGGGCCGGAGAGCATGGCCGCGGATTCACTGTGGTGGCCGATGAAATAAGAAAACTTGCCGATTCTACAGCGAAATCTACAAAAGATATCACAGCACTTATCGAAATAATCCAGCACGAGATGTCCAATGCCATCATGGCGATGGAGCAATCTACCGCGAACGTTGTCGAGGAAGTGAAGCTTTCTCAGGAATCGGCCGAAAGCGCAAAAGAGATATCGATGGGTGCTACTCAACAGGTTTCGGGATCTAAGCAGATAGCCGATGCGATGGGTAATATCAACGAAGCTATGAAACAGATCGCCGCGGGCGCCAGTCAGGCTCAGGCAGCCGCCAAGCAATTGAATACCCTGGCAGCCGATCTTAAGAAGATGGTTTAAGTTTTAATAAAATAAATGAGGAGAAGACGCGATGAAGAATATTTTCGCCGCAAGTATGAAGGTGAAATTGGTTACGCTCTTTTTAGTTATATCTTTAGTGCCGCTTATGATCGTGAGCGTTACGAGCTATATTTCCGCGAAGAAGGCGCTGGAGAAAGGATTCATTGAAAGCTTTAAGGCCATATCACAGGGACGGGAGGAAGCTGTTAAGCGATACTTGCGGACCAAGATCAAGGTAACCACGAGTTACGCTACCGATGTATTTATACGCAACACTCTCGAGAAGATAGAGCAGCATGGGCTCGATATGGGGGCGCTGGTGAAAGATCTCGATGAATATTTAGTTGAAGATAAGGGCCAGATCGATTCCGATACTGAAATGACGAGTATCATGAATCCGGAAGGCAAGATCGTGGCTTCCACAGATAAGACACTGATCGGCGTCGACAAATCAAAAGACCAGTACTTCGTGGAAGGAAAATCGGGTATGCATATAAAAGACCCGTACGTGTCTTCAACGGGGAAAGATTGCATAGCGGTCTCCATGCCGATAAAGAGCAAAGCTACGGGGGCTTTTATAGGGGTCGTAGTCAATAGATACGAAACGAAAGAGCTAAACCACATACTTGCGGACAGGGTGGGTCTTGGAGATACCGGCGAAGTATACATGCTGAATGGCGGTGGCTACATGATCACCGACTCAAGATTTACGAAAGATACTTTCTTAAAGCAGAAGGTGGATAGTGACCTGATAAAGATCTTCCGGTCCGAGAAGAAAGAGAGCACAGGCTTATATAAAGATTACCGCGGGTTGTATGTTTTAGGAGTGACCAACGGGGTGGATCTCGATCAAGAGTTTGGTCTGGGTTGGACGATAGTCGCGGAGATCGATGCGCGTGAAGCGTTTTCGGCAGCAAATAAATTGCGCAGTGTTATGGTGCTGATCATACTGATCGTAGGCGCTATAGTCATTATGGCGGCAATGGGTATTTCAGAAACTATAGTAAGACCGGTCGTAGACCTGTCGAATGCCGCGGCAAAAGTGGCAGGTGGAGACCTGGCAGGCTCGATATCAGTGAAGAGCGAGGATGAAATAGGAACTCTGGCGGATAGCTTCAGAATAATGCTTAAAAGTCTGAATGAGGTTATGACTAAAACCAAAGATGCTGTCGGCCAGATAACGTCGGCATCCAGCGAGATACTATCGGCGAGCCAGCAGCAGGCGGCGAGCGCAAGAGAACAGTCTTCGGCAGTAAATGAGACGACCTCAGCCGCGGCAGAGCTATCAAAGAGCGCCGAACAGATAGGCGAAAGCATAAAACAGGTCTCTCAGGCTGCGAATCACGCTCTGGCAGGAATGGGAAAGATAAAAGATGCTATCAGTAAGACAGGCGAAAAGATCACTTCGTTGAGCGAGAAATCCCAGCAGATAGGAAAGATCACAGAGCTGATCAATGACGTAGCGGATCAGACTAATCTCTTGGCGGTAAACGCTGCGATAGAGGCCGCAAGAGCCGGAGAGCATGGCCGCGGGTTTACTGTCGTAGCCGACGAAATAAGAAAACTCGCTGATTCTACAGCAAAGTCGACAAAAGATATTACGGCACTCATCGAAATAATCCAGCACGAAATGTCCAACGCTATCATGGCCATGGAGCAGTCTACCGCGAACGTTGTCGAAGAAGTGAAGCTCTCCCAGGAATCGGCTGAAAGCGCGAAAGAGATAGCTATGGGTGCGGGACAGCAGGTGTCGGGCTCGAAACAGATAGCCGATGCCATGGGTAATATCAATGAGGCTATGAAGCAGATCGCCGCCGGAGCGGGGCAGTCGCAGACCGCGGCCAAGCAGCTCACAGCTCTCGCGACAGAGTTGAAGGACATTACAGGAAAATTTAAACTATAATATGGAATTTGATAAATCTAAATTCATAGCTCAATATAAAGAAGAGACGCGCGAGCATCTCCAGAACCTGAACGAGGGGCTTCTGAAGCTGGAGAAGAGCCCTCAGGATAAGGCTATGCTGGAATCGATGATGCGCGAGGCCCATACTATCAAAGGTTCATCCACGATGATGGGCTATAAGAGGATAGCCGATATTGCTCATGAAATGGAGAGTGGCCTACAGGATGCGCTCGATGGCAAGATAGTTTTACAGAAAGCGCATTTCGATATACTTTTTAAAGGCCTCGATTCGATACCGCCTTTATTGGAAGATAAGGTTACATGGGAAGGCGCGGGCGTGGCACGGCCTTTTGCCGACGACTTATGCAAGGAGATCGCTTCTGTATTTGCCGGAGTCATGAAGAAGATTGAGAAACCTAAAACCAAAGCCGCGGAAATCCCCGAAAAGAAGAAAGAGGCTAAGGCCGCAGAGCCCGCAAAGGTCAGTCCTCAACCTGCAGCCGTAGCCGAAGAGAGCCTTCGTGTAGATATAAACAAACTCGATAAGCTTATGAACCTTTCGGGCGAACTCATCGTGTCAAAGGTCCGCCTGAATGAGCTGGTGACTCACATTACGCGTAAGTTCGAGACCCATGATCATACCGGAGAAAGCTTCCGCGAACTGATAAAGGAGTTGAATAGGGCCCAGGAGAGCATATCTAGTGTCACTTCCAACATACAGGACGAAGTGATGAAAGTGCGGATGGTGCCGGTATCATATCTCTTTAACCTGTTTCCCCGCGCTATGCGCGACCTCGCCCAGAAAGCGGGCAAAGATATAAATATAGAGATGAAGGGTGAAAATACTCATCTCGATAAGACTATTATAGACGAGATGAAGGACCCTATGATGCATCTCTTGAGAAATGCCGTGGATCACGGCATAGAAGATCCTGAGGATAGGATCAAAAAAGATAAGCCCGCCGCGGGGAGGGTTTCGCTGAACGCATATCAGGTCGGGTCGCAGGTTGTCATAGAGGTATCTGATGACGGCGCCGGGATAGATATCAATAAGGTTAAAGCAAGAGCCATAGAGAGGAAGATCCTCCCTAAAGAAAGAATAGAATCGATGTCCGACGAAGAGACATTTCAAATATTATTCATGCCCGGTTTTACCACCAAAGATGAGGTCACCGGGACTTCCGGGCGCGGCGTAGGACTAGATGTCGTGAAGGAGAGCCTTACGAAGCTCAAAGGAACGGTTGAAGTGATATCGGCGCGTGATTCCGGGACGATATTCAAGATGAAGATGCCGCTTACGCTTGCCATAACGGAATGCCTTTTAGTTGCCGCGGGAAGCGACACATTCGCCATACCCATAGATGCGGTAGTCGAAACGATCAGGATAGAGTTGGGCCAGATAAAGACGGTCGAGACGCGCGAAGCTATCACCGTGAGGAATCAGATCATGCCGCTCGTACGGTTGAACGATATATTCAGCCTTCCGGTCAAGGGCATTGTGGAGAGAAGGTATTTTTCCGTCATCATAGTCCAGTCGGTTGAAAAGAGGCTCGGGCTCTTAGTCGATGAGTTAAAGGGCAGGCAGGATATAGTGGGCAAAAGCTTAAGCGATCCGCTCAAAAATGTCAAATACATCTCCGGAGCGACGATACTCGGAGATGGCCGGGTCATATTGGTCATCGACGTGCCGTCCATAATCGATTCTTTCGAAGGCGGCGTCGTAGTGAGGCGTCAGGATATTTCGGGTGCCATGCCGGCTCCCGGGGCAAAGAAGAAGAGGAAGACCATCCTTCTGGCGGAGGACGCCATATCGACCGCCATGCTTGAGAAGAACGTCCTGGAGTCGGCGGGGTTTTCCGTGGTAATCGCGCGCGATGGGCAGGAGGCGCTTGAAAAGTCGGCGCAGGAGAGGTTCGACCTCGTTATCACGGACGTGCTCATGCCGAGAATGGACGGATTTGAGCTTACCATTACTTTAAGAAAAGACAAATTATATAAGAGCATACCGATCATCATAGTCACGACGAGAGAGAGCGATGCGGATAAGAGGCGCGGCCTCGAGGCCGGAGCTGACGCATACATACTGAAGAGCGAATTTACCTCCGAAGGACTGCTTAATACGATTGAGAGACTCATCGGTTAATATGAATGGCAAAATACGCGTACTAATAGTAGACGATTCGGCGCTCATGAGAGAGGCTTTAAAGTCGATCATTGAGAAAGACCCCGTCATCGAAGTCGTCGGCCTGGCGAAGAACGGCAAGGAGGGCGTGGAGAAGGCGCTTCTCCTTAAACCCGATGTCATCACTATGGACCTGAAGATGCCGATGATGTCCGGGCTGGAAGCCACGGAAGCGATAATGGAAGAGCTTCCGATACCGATAATAGTCGTAAGCAGTATGGACATCACGGTAATAGTCAAAGCGCTTTCGATAGGCGCGATGGACTTCGTGGCCGTCACCTCGGACATAGAGACTATCGCCGCAGACCTGATAACCAAGATAAAGATAGCTTCGCACGTAAAGCCGTTAAGGCGCATGAAGATCAGGGCATGCCCCGTAAAAGCCCCTAAAGAATTAAGAGGCAAGGAGACATCCAAGGTAGTGGCCATCGGCGTTTCTACGGGAGGCCCGCAAGCTCTCCAGCAGGTCTTAGCGAAATTGCCGCCCGATTTTCCCTGCGGGATATTAATAGTTCAGCATATGTCCAAAGGATTTATAGACGGCCTTGCGGAATGGTTGAACACGGCATCCTGCCTGCATGTAAACATAGCCAAGGCAGGAGACATTTTAAAAAAGGGCATGATAATGCTGGCGCCCGATGATCTGCATATGCGCATAGGAAGCGACGGAAGGATAGTCTTAAGTGAAAATACGAGCAAAGCTATAGTTCATGTCCCTTCGATAGATGTCATGATGAAGTCCGTGGCCGATTATTACCAGGAGAACGCCATAGGCGTGATAATGACGGGCATGGGGCAGGATGGCGTCGATGGGATAAGAGCTATCAGGAAGGCGGGCGGCAAGACGATAGCGCAGGATGAGAAGAGCTCGGTAATATTCGGCATGAATAAAGCGGCCATAGATATGGGGCTCATCGATAAGGTCGTCTCTCTGGAAAGAATAGCCGAAGAGATCACAAATATGGTCTCGGGATAGGGTCTTTCTAACCAGGTTAAAAAGTACTCATTCTAACCTGGTTAGAGAACAAGAGAGTGGATTTGATGCCAAAAAAGATACTGGTCACCGACGATAGCCCTACGATAGTAGCGATGATAAAGGAGCTTCTTGACTCGAATGGGTATGCTGTCATAACAGCCTCGGACGGCCAGGAGGCTTTGGACAAAGCTAAAAAAGAGAAGCCCGATCTTATAGTCCTCGACCTCATGCTGCCCAAAATAGACGGGTACAAAGTCTGTGCAATGTTGAAGTTCGATAAAAACTATAGCAAAATACCCATCATCATCCTCACCGCGCGCGCGGGAGAATCGGATAAAGAGCTCGGCTCCGAGGTCCACGCCGACGCTTACGTCACAAAGCCGTTCGAGCCGAACGCATTTCTGGCTAAAGTAAAAGAGTTGATCAAAAAAGATTGAAAAAGATAATCTTTTCAGTTCTCGCCCTACTTACAGTGCTGGCTATTGCCGGCGCGTTATATTTCAACGAAGTCATATTCCCCGAGAAGATAAGGTCGGCGCTGATCGAAGGTTTTGAACTTGCGACCGGCAAAAGAATAGAGCTCTCGAGCGCAAAGCTTGACATCTTCAAAGGCCTCGTCATAAAGGACCTCGCCATCCTGGATAACGATCTCTGGGTCATCAAGGCCAAAGAGGCGGACTGCAGATTTCTGATATTTCCTCTATTCAAGAAACAGATAATAATAACATCGCTGGAGCTAAAGAGCGCCCGAATATTTCTGGAACGCCGCAAAGACAACACATTCGATATAGTGGAGACCTTCTTTAAGAAGCCGCTCCTATTAAACGGCGAGTATAACCTTACGATCCTAAGGATAATGCTATCCAAGGCCGTCGTCAATTATAAGGACAGCGCGCTCGATCCGGCGCTCACCAAGGATGTCAAAAATGTGTTCCTGGACGCGCACATTTCACTTCCCGATAAAGTTGTATTTGACGCCGAATTCGAACTCCCTTCAAAACTCCCCATGCTGGTCAAGATAAAAGGCGAATATGCGGCGTTAAAGAAGGGACTCTCTATCGACATAAAGGCTAGGGACGTCTATTTGAAAGAGTTTGCGCCATACTGTAAAGATCAAAATATAGAATTGCCGGAAGGCAGAGTTGACGGCGAAGCAACGATTAAAGCCACAAATGATACGCTTGGCGCCAAGATAAGTATGACGAGTCTTGGGTTAGAGTTCGACCAAGGACCGGTAAAAGCAAATATAAATTGCGCTGTTACGGCCAATGCGGAATATGACTTCAAGAAGAAGACTCTCTCTTATTCGGGTGATATAGATATTAAGAATCTTGCTCTCACCGGACTCGAATACGTCGCCAGGATCGACGATATAAGAGGAAAAGCGATATTTACCGAGTCAAGATTTTTGTCTAAGAACCTCACCTGCACCCTTGCCGGGCTGCCTGTCACCGCAACCGCGGATCTGGCGGACTTTAAGACTGGATCACTCATCATAGATATCAGATCCCTGTCGGAATTGGGTATGCTTAAAGATATATTAAAGAACCGGTTTAAGATGAAACTTCCGGCAGAGCTTTCAGGGGCAGGGTCTTTAAACTTGAAACTAGAATATAAAGTCCCTGTAAAAGAGATGCCGCTTGTGAACGGTTATCTGGATGTTACGGCTGCCAGGATAACTCTGGATTACAACAAGACTCCTCTCGATAATGTGAAAGGGAGGTTCAAGTTCACAGCGAATCAGTTATTGTGGGAAGGCCTCACATTTAGACATATGGACGCCGAGTACAGTTCCTCGGGCACGCTTACCAATTTTGAAAAACCCGGCATAGATATCAAATTGGATTCAGACAAACTCTCAATAAGATCGCTTATTGCGGTCAACGATAACTTTCTCACTCTTTCAAGGCTCGAGGGTCGTTTCGAAAATACCGATTTCTCGATATATGGCGATCTCGATACTACCGATCCCGCCAATGTAGAGGCCGAACTGAGCGGCACGATAAAATTCGGACTCAATGAGAATAAGGAGCTCTTCAAGAAGTTTGAAAATATGATCAAAGATTCGAAACTTTCCGGCAGAGTGACAGCCAAATTTGCGTTAAAAGGAAATATAAGCGATCTCTTTTCCTGCGATGCCGATCTGGAAGTTTTCGGCCCCGGTATTTCGCTATATGGCTTCAAGATGGAAAACTTTACCATGAGCTGTATGCAGAGATCGGGCGTCATAGATATTGTTAAGATGCAGGCGTCCCTATACGGCGGCACTCTCGACGGCTCCGGCAGGCTTGATCTTGCTTCCAAGGAGAAAGGCTATCAGGTAAAGGCCGAAGTAAGGGACCTGAAGATAGAAAAGATAAAGCTCGATACCGAATTTAAAGATAGCGATATAGCAGGCTCCATATACTCACGATTTGGGTTCAAGGGTTATCAGTCGGATCCGTCGAAGTTCTCCGCGTGGGGAAAGATAAATATATCGAACGGCAAGCTATGGCAGCTCAATCTATTCCGTGGAATAGGAACGGTGGTCTTCAGGCGGGATTTCGGCTCCATTATATTTAAGGAGGGAGACTGCGATTTTTCGATCAAGGACAAAGTGATCTCAACGAATGATATCAATTTAAGAAGCGACTTGCTCAACATCAGCGGCGTGGCCAGGATAGGTTACGATAATTCCATAACAGCGTCTTTGAAGACGGAATTCACCGATGAAGGTGTCGATGCCAGTAAGATTGCGGGCGCCATAGAGCGTTACAGCATAATAGAGGTGAGCGGGACGTTGAAAGAACCGAAGGTAAAGGTGAGGCCGGACTTGAGCAATGTCATGAGTGATATTGCCGAGGGCCTCTTCCAACAATAGAAACATGTGGTATACTTTCCGTAATGGTAGGGCACCTTTAAAGGTGCCCTACTGTAAAACTATGGAGGGCGGAGTATGAAAAAGGGATCGAAGTCCGTTGTATACATGACCGCCGGAATAGCTGCGCTAGCTGGACTATTATTCGGGTATGATACCGGAGTTATATCAGGCGCCATTCTATTTATCAAGGACCAGTTCAAGCTTGCTTCATCGGCCGTGGAGGCCGTAGTAAGTGCTGTGCTCATCGGAGCTGTGATAGGAGCAGCTTTTTCCGGCGCTATAACCGACAAGTTTGGGCGCAAAAAAGTCCTGGTAGTAACAGCCCTGCTCTTCGCTGTAGGGGCTATAGGAGCGAGCTTTGCTGCCAACGTTGCAATGATCGTGCTGTTCCGCCTCATCATAGGGGTCGCGATAGGTGTGGCCTCCTATACCGCCCCGTTATATATCTCTGAGATATCTCCGCCCCAAATGCGAGGAGCTCTCGTATCCTTAAACCAGCTCATGATAACCTGCGGTATAGTGGTCTCGTATCTGGTGGATTATGCCTTGTCTATCGGCACCAACGAGTGGCGCTGGATGTTCGGACTCGGAGCTATCCCTGCTGTAATACTCATCATCGGCATGATCTTTCTTTCGGAAAGCCCGAGGTGGCTTGTCGGAAAAAATATGACCGCAGAGGCCCGCGCGGCTTTGGCGCGCATAATCCCGCAGGAGAAGATCGACCAGGAGATACGTTTAATCCAGAGCTCTCTTACGGCTAAAGAGGGATCCTGGAAAGAACTGCTACAGCCATGGATAAGGCCTGCGCTCGTTGTGGGAATAGCGCTGGCATTCTTCCAGCAGGCGACCGGAATAAACACCATAATCTATTACGCTCCTACGATATTTGAGTTTGCGGGATTCGAATCACATAAAGTGGCGATCCTTGCGACGGTGGGCGTCGGCATCGTCAATGTGCTTATGACGGTCGTCGCGATATGGTTTATCGATAGATTAGGGAGAAAGCCGCTTCTATATATAGGCATGACCGGCATGGCTATAAGCTTAGCCGTTATCGGGGTAGCTTTTCACGCGCCCGACATAACCGGTGGGCTTAAGATCATCACGGTCTTAGGCGTCGTATTTTACATAGCGTCTTTCGCGATAAGCCTCGGGCCGATATTCTGGTTGATGATAGCAGAGATATATCCTTTGAATGTCCGCGGAAGGGCGATGAGCCTTGCTACGGTAGCGAACTGGGGATTCAATGCTGTGGTGGCATCGACGTTCCTTACGCTGACGGAAAAACTGGGCAAGGCCGGAACATTCTGGTTCTACGCTATTATATGCGCCATCGGTATAGCATTCTGCTATCTCTACGTTCCTGAAACGAAGGGCCATTCTCTCGAGGAGATAGAAGCGCACTTAAGAAAGAATAAAGGCTTAAGGTCTCTCGGCGTGAAGGAGACAAAATAATGAGAAAGACGATAGCCTTAATACTGGCCTTAGTCTTTGCGGCAGCCCCCGCCTACTCCAGCTACAATCCTTCTTATTTAGCCGAGCAGAGGGAAGAGAAAAAGATAGAGCGGTTAGGCGGGTTGCCGGCAGGTTCCGAAACGCAGCAATATATGCTCGGAGACTGGAATAGTCTGCGCGAGGAACTTGCGAATGGCGGAGTTGTGTTTAGCCAGACGTACACAAACAACGTCCTGGGCAACGTGTCCGGAGGGATGAAACAGGGTGCGCGTTACGACCACTCCGTAGGATGGGATGTGAACTTCGATCTTGAGAGATTCGTCGGACTTCTTGGCACGCAGTTCCATATATCCGGTCTTTGGCGGCAGGGACAGAACCTCTCCAAGGCTGTGATAGGCAACGACATTGTCGTAAGCACTATCTACGGCCACGAACAATTCAGATTCTATTCTCTTTATCTGGAGAAGGACCTATTGGACAAGAGGCTCAATATAAGGGTAGGCAGGATCGCCACCGGCGATGACTTCGCGTCTTCGCCTCTCTACGGCGCATTTGTGAGCAACGGTGTCGACGGCGTTCCCATCTCTATACCGATAAACCTTTTCTTCCCGGTATATCCGACCGCTACATGGGGAGCCCGGGCAAGATTTAACCTAAATAAGGATTTCTATATTCTCTCCGGGATATACGATGGCGACAAAGGGGTAGAATATGATAAATTCTACGGCCTTGACTTCTCGCTGCGGCTTAAAGAAGGGCTGGCCTTTGCACAGGAGCTCGCTTATGTTCCGGCAGATGGTTTAGGCTCGGCGGGACTTCCCGGACATTATAAAGGCGGCATATATTATAACGGCGCCGTAAGAAGAGACCTATACGCCGATATAAACGGCGGTTCATATGCGGTGACCGGGCTGCCACAGAGGAAGCATATCGGTGATTTTAACGTATACATACATGCCGATCAGATGATATACCGCGAAAAGGATACCAAAGACCAGGGGCTTACGCCGTTGGCCGTTGTCACTATAGGGCCCGACAATATGAACAAATTTCCGTTCTTCCTGATGGGAGGTTTCGTATACAAGGGGTTGGTTCCCAAGAGAGACGATGATGTGACCGCTTTCGAAGTCTTATATGCCAAGTACAGCAATGATATAAAAAAGTCTCAAGTCTCGGTGGGGGCGGCCACGCAAAAATATGAGATGGTATTTGAATTCACACATAAGGTGATGATCACTAAGTGGATGTATATGCAGCCTGATATCCAGTATATAGTACAGCCCGGCGGCACCGGGAATATAGACGACGCGCTGGTACTGGGATTCCAGTTCGGCCTCACTTTCTAAGATATGCTATTCAGAAGCTTCCGGTTCAAAGTCACGGTCCTCGTTATCCTCCTGATGTTACTGTCGGGGTTCATCGGTAATTTCTTCGTCTACGAATATTCCCTGAAGGCACAGATGGACCAGCTGCGCGATAAACTGATGATAATCGCGCAGTTGATCGCCAAGAACGTCGACTCAAAAGAGCTCCTGGGCATACCCCTTACCGGCGAAGGCGTCAATACGCCTCAATACAAAAAGATAGAGAGCGAGCTGAATAAGATACGCGATGTTTTTCCATCGATAGCCTATATATACATAATGGAGAGGACAGAGAAGGAATGTGTATTCAAATTTATAATTGACCTGCACCCCGATGACGCGAAGATAGAACCGGCTCCGGCAAAACCCGGAGAAGAGTATGACTGTACGCTGTACCCTGAAATGATGAAGGCGTTCTCAGGTCCGTCTGCGGACAGGTCGATAGTTAAGGATAAGTGGGGCGTCTTCCTGTCCGGTTACGCTCCAATAAAAGATGATGCGGGTAATGCTATAGCCATTTTAGGCATAGATATGTCTGCCAGCGACGTATATAACCTGCAAAAAGAGGTTAAGAAACGCGCATTATTGGTTTTACTATTGGGCATAATATTTTCTGTGCTATTGGGCACTTTTATCTCTTTAAGAGTGACGAACCCGGTAAAAAAATTAGTAGAAGGAACACGGCATATATCCGAAGGCAACCTTGAATACCGCGTTAAAACAGGAGGGTCCGACGAAATGAGCGAACTTGCCGATTCTTTTAATAAGATGACCATAAAGCTTTCCGACGCGAGAAATGAACTCTTCAATTATTTTTACCGTGTCGCGCAGACTCTCGTAAGGGTGCTCGAGGCCAAGGACCAGTATACTAAAGGACATTCGGACAGGGTCGCCGATTACGCCGAGAAACTCGCTGTAGAGATGGGCTTGCCGAAGAAGAGGACCCAGATATTAAAAGAGGCCGCGCTTCTTCATGACATAGGTAAGATGGGCGTCGAGACGACGATATTGCGTAAGGATAGCTCTCTTACGGCCGAAGAGGGTGACATTATCCATAAACATCCTGCTATAGGGGAAGATATATTAAAACCGGTCTCGCTAGATAAAGATATTCTCGCGGTCATAAGGGGACACCACGAGCGCTATGATGGCAAAGGATATCCCGACAAATTAAAAGGGGATGATATCAACATAATGGCTGCCATAGTATCCGTGGCCGACGCATATGATGCCATGACATCACACCGGCCTTACATGAAGAATTTGACAAAAGACGAAGCGATAGAACAGTTAAAGCAGAATAGCGGCACCCAGTTCAATCCGAAAGTGGTGGATGCTTTCGTGAAGGTTTTACAGAATACTATTTAAAGAGTTCTCTCTCCCTCTCGGTGAGCACGCCGTTGTAGATCCATACCGCGATCTGAAGCCTCTCGTCGACGATCTTGACGATATTTCCTTCCTTCTCCATCATCTGTCCGCGATTAATATCCTTGACGGCATCTTTATCTTTATATAGAAGCACGATCTGATAAGGGACTTTGTTGATGGTCTCCTGCTGCTGCAGCAAGACCTTATAATATACGCCGCCCGAGTCGTTGGAGATATCGAAGAAGTCGTACTGTCCCACATTCTCCACCGTGCCGCTCGCGGATATCGTCTTGCCGATAAAATTCTTTTCGAGTTCCTGTCTCTGCAGATCTGTAGCGTGTTTATATTGGTCCACGAGCTCGCCAATATTCACATCGGCGCAATATCCGATAGATGCGATCGATAAAATCATTAATGCCAGTAAAGTTATCTTCATAATTGTCACCTCTCCTTGTATTTAATAAAATATACATTCAATTCCCGCCATTTGCAAGACATTTTCTATCGCTGGCAGGCATCGACCTTGCGGGGCCCGTCTCCAAAACCTAAGCCTTGTTATGTTCCG
>CAYVCD010000010.1:0-25142 GCA_964450115.1 uncultured Planctomycetia bacterium | reverse complement strand
ACGGCTTCGGCAAATTGCGCATATCTTTGCTCAGGCGTGCCCTGATTCGCTAAAAAGATGCTTTCATATTTTCCCGCGAATGCGTTCCCAAAGCCGTCCTCCAGAAGCGAGCTCGACCGTATTATTATCGGCGAGGAGCCGAAATATTCTATTATCTGCTGGAAGAGTTCCATTATCTCATCCGAAAATATGCCGTGCAGCATCTCTTCCCGCAAGATCTTTGCCCAGGAGAAATACCCTTCTTCGGTCTTTTGCAGCATATGCAATTTCCACCATCTGTTCTGCACTATATAGGAGTAAAAGATGTCGGATCCTATATAGAAAGAGTCATGAGGCTCCGACAGCTTTTGCCAATTGGGTATTTTTTTTGACAGCATCTTCCTGGCGAGCAGCATACCGACGCTTTTACCGCCGATGAATCCTGTCCCTATAAGCCTGGACTTTATATCTATGAGTTCCTCGAGAGAGAAATTCTCCGCAGTCAGATCCAGTATCTTTCTATTTGCCGATATCATTATGCCGCACAGCTTCCTCACAGTCTCTTTTAATTTACCTTTATCTCGGGGGCTATTTATAAGTCTCTCCGCCTCAATAAATAACCTGTCCCAGTAATCCAGGTTTCTCTTGGCTCTCTGGGCTTCCTTTTTGCTTATGTGAGAGAGTATCTTCGCGGCGTCTATGCTGTCTGTGATGGGGATCAGCGACTCTCTCTTCTTTTCATGCGGAAGGAACATCGTGGCCGAGTACCTGTTCAGGACCTTCAAAGGATGTATATATGTGCCGCCATCGCAATTGTATAGATCCATCAGGAGCTGTGTGGTCTCACGTATGGTGGCTATGGATTTAAAAGAATGACTATTCCTCATTATGGAAAAATAGGTAACGGTCTTAAGCTCATAAAGGTATGGGCAGGTCACCATAAAAAAGTTCCCTATCATGAGATCGGTTGCCCATGCCGAGAGAAGTTCGGAGAGGCAGTCAAATACGTAATAGGCGCCCTCTCCCTCCTGGGATATGATATTATTTACCTTTGTGGTGAAGGATTCGAACCCCGCGTAAGCATTCAGTTCGTATCTCTTTATCTGTTTTGAGTGGCTTAAAAGCTCTCTATGCGAGGCAAACCTCATGTAGACCACCCTTTTATCTTCTTTGAGGGCCTGCCGCACAAAAGGCCTTACAAGATCAATGTAATCCTTGATATAATCTATCTGCCAGACGACGTTATCCCCGGCTCTGAGGCCCGTTATTACGCTGTCCAGTCCGGTTATTCCGGTGCTTATCATGACTTGTAAGCTCCCTGTTGCGATTTTTGCCGATTATTGCGCTCTCCACAAAAAAAGACGAAGACTCCTCATAAAGGAACGTCTTCGTCTTTTCTTCGATCGATCACAAGCTCTGTGTCGATCAAAAGTGATTATAGCACTCTTTATTCATGCAGTCAAGGATAGACTTGATAAATATTACTATACAAGCCCCTGGTCTATCATCGCATCCGCGACTTTTACGAACCCGGCCAAGTTTGCTCCCTTGACGTAATTAATATACTTACCTTCTTTACCGTACTTTACGCAATTCTCGTGGATCGATATCATGATGTCGTGTAGCCTTCTGTCCACTTCTTCGCGAGTCCATGACAATCTCATGCTGTTCTGGGACATCTCAAGCCCTGAGGTCGCCACACCACCTGCGTTCGCGGCCTTGCCGGGAGCGTAAAGGATCTTCGCCGCCTGGAAGACTTTTATGCCTTCGGGAGTTGTTGGCATGTTCGCACCCTCGCCTATAGCAATGCAGCCGTTCTTAACGAGCGTCTTGGCATCCTCACCACTGATCTCGTTCTGCGTGGCTGAAGGGAACGCGATATCGCATTTTACGCTCCATGGCCTCTTCTTCTCGAAGTACTTGCAGCTAAACTCTGCTGCGCAATCTTTAATCCTGGCGCGCTTCACGTTCTTAAGATTGAGAACGCACGCGAGCTCTTTCTTGTCTATCCCTCCTTTGTCGTAAATATAGCCGTCGGAATCAGAGAGCGTCACTACCTTAGCGCCTAAGTCTATCAGCTTTTCTACTGTGTACTCAGCAACGTTGCCGGAGCCGGATACGGCGCATGTCTTTCCCTTTAAGGATTCGCCTCTGGTCTTAAGCATCTCTTCTACGAAATAGACGCACCCGTAACCCGTTGCTTCAGGCCTTATGAGGCTGCCGCCCCAGTTCAAGCCCTTGCCGGTGAGAACGCCGGTAAACTCATTGCGCAGCCTTTTGTATTGGCCGAACATATACCCGATCTCGCGTCCGCCTACTCCTATATCGCCGGCCGGAACATCGGTATCAGGGCCTATGTGTCTTGAAAGCTCCGTCATAAAGCTCTGGCAGAATCTCATCACTTCATTATCGGTCTTGCCTTTCGGGTCAAAATCTGAACCGCCCTTGCCGCCGCCCATGGGCAATGTTGTTAAGCTGTTCTTAAATACCTGCTCAAACGCGAGAAATTTCAATACTCCGAGATTGACGCTTGGATGAAAACGTAAGCCGCCTTTATAAGGACCGATAGCGCTGTTCATCTCTATACGGAATCCTCTATTTACCTGTATCTCGCCCTTGTCATTAAGCCATGGGACGCGGAACATTATCACTCTTTCCGGCTCTACCATTCTTTCAAGTATTTTGGAATTCTTATATTTCGGGGTCTCCTCTATCAGAGGCATTACGGATTCGGCCACTTCCAGCACAGCCTGGTGGAACTCAAGCTCCGCGGGATTCTTCTCTATTACTTTTGCCATGAACTCTTCTATTCTCTTCATCACAAGCTCCTCCCCTATTTTTATAAAAACTGCCTAATTTTTATGCATAAATAAACAAAATAAAAAAGACACCCCTGTCTTACTAGGGACGTCTTTGTCCTCTTGGGGTAGGATTATAGCTATGCGCTCTTTCTTTGTCAAGAATAATCATAATTTTGGCAGATTAGATCTACCGGTCAAATATTTGTCTATATTATACGCGCTGCGACGCCCCTCGGATATGGCCCATACTATCAGCGACTGACCACGCCTCATATCTCCTGCGGAGAATAGGCCTTTACGTGAAGTCATGTAATCGTCCCCGGTCTTTACATTTCCTTTTGTGTCAAATTCTATCTTGAGCTCATTAAGTAATATATCGTGTTCCGGATGAACGAATCCTATGGCCAATATTACGATGTCAGCCTCGATCTCAAAATCATCTCCTTCGCTGGAGCAAGAAACTTTTTTTACCCATCCATTCTCGCCAACGAACCTTTTTGTTGATACCGACCATCTCCTAATTCCACCCTCCTCGTGACTGGTGGATGTTCTCAGGATTGCCGGATATTTAGGCCACGGGCAGTCACACGTCCTGCATTCGGGCGGCTCGGGTAGAACTTCGATCTGGACAACAGATCCGGCTCCCTGTCTGTGTGCTGTGCCCACGCAATCGGCGCCTGTGTCACCGCCTCCGATAACTAGCACTTTTTTATTCCGTGCGCTTATGACGTCGGAGGCTTCGATCATCTGGCCTGCAACGAGCCTGTTGGCTTGCACGAGATAATCCATGGCGAAATATATGCCATTCAGATCCCTGCCTTCCACATTCAAGTCGCGCGGTTTTCTTGAGCCTCCAGCCAGACAGATAGCGTCAAATTCTTTCAATAGACGGCCCGCCTTATAATCGATGCCCGCGTTTGTAGAAGTAAGAAATTTTATCCCATCTTTTTTGAATATATTTATCCGCCTGTCAAGGATGCGCTTTTCCAGCTTAAAGTCGGGTATACCATAGCGTAGTATGCCGCCAATCTTATTATCTTTTTCAAATACGGTCACATGGTGTCCTGCCTTGTTTAATTGATCGGCACATGCAAGTCCCGCGGGGCCGGATCCTATCACAGCAACATATTTACCTGTCCTATTTTTTGGCGGTTGCGGTCTTATTAAATTTGAATCGAACCCGTTCTCGATTATAGATAGTTCATTCTCCCTTATGGTGACAGAATCATCATTTATACCGAGGACACAGGCGTATTCGCAAGTTGCGGGGCAAAGCCTTCCCGTTACTTCCGGAAGATTATTCGTTGTACTCAAAAGCTCGAGCGCTTTTTTCCATTCACCCCTGAATAAGAGGTCGTTCCATTCGGGAATATAGTTCCCTATCGGGCAGGCCCAATGGCAGAACGGGGTCCCGCAGTCCATACAGCGTGAGGCCTGATCGATGGAGCTCCCCTCTTTTCGTGATAGAGCCACGGACCGATAATCCTTCAGGCGCTCGCCCACACTCCTGTATGAAGACGGCGCCCTCTTGACCTTTAAGAAACCTTTAATATCACCCATCGGACACCTCTGAAAGTTCAAGTTTATATTCGTCCATCTTGGCCTTCATTATGCGCTTATATTCTGTGGGCATGACCTTGACAAAGGCCTTCTTCTCTCTTCTGAATTCATGCAGTATCTTTCCGGCGACCGGGCTTTGGGTGAACTTTAAATGATTTGCGAGCATATTGCGTAGCGTCTCCTCGTCTTCGGCATCGATATTCTCGATATCCGCCATGCTAAGATTGCAGTTATCCTTGAAAAGCCGGTCTTTGTCGTAGATATAAGCGATGCCTCCCGACATGCCGGCGGCGAAGTTCCTTCCCGTTCTGCCGAGCACAATAACCCTGCCGCCCGTCATATATTCACAGCCATGATCCCCAACGCCCTCTACGACCGCGTAAAGGCCGGAATTTCTTATGCAAAATCTCTCACCAGAGACTCCTCTTATATAGGCCTCTCCGGATATGGCGCCGTAAAAGGCCGTGTTTCCTATTATGATATTCACCTCTGCCTTATAGTCCGATTCCCTATCAGGTCTTATTATTATCTTGCCTCCGGATATACCTTTGCCGACGTAATCATTCGCCATTCCTTCAAGAGAAAATGTGACGCCCTTTGTTAGGAACGCTCCGAAGCTTTGGCCGGCCGCCCCTCTGAACTTACATTGTATGGTATCTTCCGGTAATCCGTCTTCTCCATGAATTTTACAGATCCTTCCGCTCAGCATGGCGCCCGTGGTCCTGTTTATGTTGCTGATCGGAAGCTCTATCTTTACGGGCATCGCCTTATCGAGAGAATCTTTCGTTAATCTTATAAGCTCAAGGTCCATCACCTTATCGATCCCGTGGTCCTGTGCCGTTATGTCATCGGTAGTGGAGACGTTAAATTTATTTGGTTTGTATAGTATCCGGGAAAGGTCCAAGCCTTTGTCCTTAAGCGCGGGCATCGATCCGTTCGGCTCAAGAAGATCTACTCTTCCGACCATTTCGTCAACGGTCCTTATCCCGAGCGAGGCCATTATCTCGCGCAGTTCTTCCACCACGAACCGTAGATAATTGACGATATATTCCGGCCTGCCCCTGAATCTTGTTCTCAATACCTCATCCTGTGTCGCTACACCGACCGAGCAATTATTAAGATGGCAGTGCCTTAGCATCACGCATCCTAAGATTACGAGGATGGCGCTCGCGAATCCGAACTCATCCGCTCCCAATAATGCGGCTATCGCTATATCCCTGCCTGTCCTTAATTGTCCGTCCGTTTGGAGCCGTACCCTGCTTCGTAAGGAGTTAAGAACAAGCGTCTGATGAGTCTCGGAAAGTCCGAGCTCCCAAGGCAGTCCCGCATGTTTTATTGAGCTCAATGGAGATGCGCCCGTCCCGCCGTCCCCTCCTGAGATCAATATCATCTCCGCGTGCCCTTTTGCCACACCGGCCGCTACCGTGCCCACACCCATCTCAGAGACGAGCTTTACGCTTATCCGCGCTTTTGGGTTGACGTTCTTAAGATCGAATATGAGTTGCGCCAAATCTTCTATGGAGTATATGTCGTGATGCGGCGGCGGCGAGATCAGCGTCACTCCGGGCGTAGTGTAGCGGGTCTTTGCGATCGTCAAACTTACTTTGTGTCCGGGCAGTTGGCCTCCCTCTCCGGGCTTCGCGCCCTGCGCTATCTTTATCTGTATTTCATCCGCATTGACAAGATAATTCGTCGTTACGCCGAACCTGCCGGATGCGACCTGCTTTATCGCGCTTCTTAGGGAGTCGCAGTCCGGAAGGTTGTTGAATCTCAAAGGATCTTCCCCGCCTTCTCCCGTATTAGACTTTGCTCCCAGTCTATTCATGGCGATAGCGATAGTTTCATGAGCCTCTTTGCTTATTGAACCAAAACTCATTGCGCCGGTCGCAAAACGTTTTACTATAGACTCCGGGCTCTCTACTTCATCCAACGAAATGGGCTTGGCCCTCTTGAATTTTAATAATGAACGCAGCGTGCAGGGATTAGACGTTTGATCATTTATTAATTTGGAAAATTCTTTATATTTTTTGTAATCGCCGCACCATGCCGCATCCTGTAATGCCGCGATAGTCTGGGGGTTCCAGAGATGAAATTCTCCGTCCCTCTTCCATTGGTACAGTCCACCGGTCTTTAGCTCAAGGTTCTCGTAACCGCTTTCGGGGTAAGCTTCCTCATTTCTTTTTATAGTTTCGGCGGTTATTTGTCTTAAGCCTATTCCCCCTATCCTTGACGGAGTCCCAGTGAAACATTTATCTATAACACTATCGCTCAGTCCAAGCGCTTCGAATATTTGAGCGCCTCTGTAGCTTTGAAGGGTGGATATCCCCATCTTTGAAAGCACCTTTAGTATGCCTTTCTCAAGCGCCTTGATATAATTATCCTGCGCTGACCCATAACTTAAGTTCAGATCGCCCTCCTTGATCAGCTCTCCTATCGCACCATATGCAAGATACGGATTTACGCAGTCAGCTCCATATCCGAATAAGACGGCAAGGTGGTGCACCTCTCTGGGTTCGGCGCTTTCGATGATGATCCCAATGCGCGCGCGAAGACTTTCTTTGACGAGGCGCTGGTGCACTGCTCCCAAAGCTAAAAGGCTCGGTATGGCAGCTCTGCCTTTTTTCACGCCCCTGTCGCTCAGTATTATAAAGGTATACCCCGCCTTTATTGCCCCAGACGCTTCATGGCATATTGCGTCCAATCTTTTTGAGAGGTCCTTTATCTTCTTTGTGCCGAAAAGCAGCGATATCGTCTTTGTCCTGAATCCATTGATGCTTATGTTGCGTATTTTGTTCAGGTCTTCGTTTGTGAGTATAGGGCTTTTCATCCTCAGCTTATGGCAATGAAGAGGGGTCTCGTCTAATAAGTTCTTCTCCGGCCCCAGGTACGTTTCAAGGCTCATGACAAGCTCTTCCCTTATCGGATCTATGGCGGGATTGGTGACCTGCGCGAACAATTGTTTAAAATATGAGAATAGAAGATTGCTCTCGTTCGAAAGCACAGCGTGAGGCGTATCGTTCCCCATCGAACCTATAGGCTCCTGGGCTTTTTCGGCCATCGGCTTTATTATGTACTTCATATCCTCTCTTGTGTAACCGAAAGCTTTTTCGAGCGCCGAAATGTCTTTTATGGCAGTTTCCTTTATGCTCTTAGCCTTCAGGGATGCGAACTCCACCATATTCTCCTTTAACCATGCCCCATACGGTCGGGATCTTGCGACTTTATCCTTGATATCGGAACCTTCAATTATCTCTCCCAGGGAGGTGTCTATTAATAACATCTTTCCGGGCTCGATCTTGCCGGAGGCGAGGATCTTCTCTGGGGCGATATCCAGCGCCCCCGCTTCGGAAGCCATCACCACCATCCTATCTTTTGTGATCATGTAACGCGCAGGCCGTAATCCGTTCCTGTCCAGTACCGCGCCTACCTTTGTTCCGTCCGTGAACGATATTGCGGCAGGCCCGTCCCACGGTTCCATCATGCACGCGTGGTATTTATAGAAATTCTTTAGAGCGGCTGACATGGCCTTGTCCTGTTCCCACGCATTAGGGATAAGCATCATCATGGCATGCTCCAGCGACCGTCCGGACAGCACCAGGAGCTCAAATATGTTATCTATAGCCGCTGAATCGCTCCCGCCCGGTGTTATTGCCGGAAATATCTCTTTTATCTCTTTCCCGAAGAGACCGCTCTCCAGCAGCCCCTCTCTTGCCCTCATCCAGTTTATATTGCCCCGCAGGGTATTTATCTCTCCGTTATGCGCCAAAAATCTGAATGGCTGTGCCAGGTCCCAAGTCGGAAATGTGTTTGTGCTATACCTTGAGTGGACCATAGTTATGGCGCTCTTGATATAGCTGTCCTTAAGGTCTACGAAGAATTTGCCAAGCTGGTCAGGCATCAGAAGCCCTTTATAAGAGAGGGTTCTAGCCGATATATTGGTGATGTAAAAGAGCGAGCCGCTGTCAATTTCCAATGACCGTATCCTGTTCTCGGCCTTCTTTCTTGTTGTGTATAATTTTCTTTCGAAAGAGAGGGCGTCTTTTATGGCTTTGTTCCCTTTAATGAAGACCTGCTCTATCGCCGGCTGCGTATCTTTTGCGCATATGCCTATATCCGAATCATCTACCGGGACCTCTCTCCATCCCAATATCTCCAGCCCTTCCTCTTTTGCAGCTTCATACAGGACGTCTTTACATAACTTGCGATCCTTATTGCCGGTGGGCAAAAATACCAGGCCTGCGCCATATTCACCCGGGCCGGGCAGGTCGATATTAGATCCGGGACACAC
Organism: uncultured Planctomycetia bacterium; assembly: GCA_964450115.1. Taxonomy (GTDB): domain Bacteria; phylum Omnitrophota; class Gorgyraeia; order 2-01-FULL-45-10; family 2-01-FULL-45-10; genus 2-01-FULL-45-10. Next base: position 16,514 of record CAYVCD010000010.1, on the reverse strand, counting down.
CTTGGCGAAGAATTCGTGAGGCATCTGTATGAGTATGCCGGCTCCGTCGCCGGTCTTGGGGTCGGCGCCGGTGGCGCCGCGATGAGAGAGCCTCTCGAGGACCTCGATCCCTTTCGCTATCATCTCATTCGACCTTTTGCCTGTTATATCGCAGACAAAGCCAACGCCGCAAGCGTCGTGTTCGAACGCGGGATCGTAAAGCCCCTGTCTTTTCGGTCGGTGCGCGTAATTCATCGTCAAACCTTCCATCTCCTTGTGTCTATGTCAAGCTTCCTGATCTTGGAGCGTATCGTATTACGGTTTATTCCAAGTATCCTCGCCGCCTTTAATTGATTCCCTTTGGTGCTCTCAAGAGTCTTCTCTATAAGAGGCTTCTCTATCGATCGTATGACGGACCTGTAGAGCTCTGTATCCTTCCCCATATCATTTTGCCTTCTTATCTTTATTTAATAAACAGCATCTCTCTGTATTTTGGCAGATCCCAATCTTCATCGGAGACGACGCACTCAAGCGCATCAACGTGCTTTCTTATATGATCCATCAGCGGCTTCAGCTCCTCATAATAGAGTTTGGCGCGTTTCTCTCCATCCAGATCTTTGGCTTTCTTAAGCAGATCTACCATCTTCTTGACATTGCGTCTTACGTAATATATCTTTTCCACAACGTCGCACAGGTGCTCTTCCTGGTTCTTCAGCGCGGCGGCATCCAGTTTTATGCCGGCCGTTCTTTTAAGGCCTACTAGCCCTGCTACATTGTCGGACAATAGTTTTTGATACTTATATCCCGCGGGTAATATGCTGGCATTGACCATCTCGTTAAGCGTATTTGCTTCTATCTCAAGGATCAGGTTATAAGTATGTACCCATATGTGATATCGAGCCAGCAGCTCTTCCCTGGAGAATACTTTGTATCTTTCAAATAGCTCTATATTCTCTTTCTTGGTAAGCGCTTCTAAAGCTGAAGCGGTGGAGGCTACGTCACCGAGCCCCCTCTTATGCGCCTCTTTTACCCATTCAGGTGAGTAGTTATTCCCCTCGAACCTTATATCTTTAGTATCTTTCGCTATCTTTGCGATGACCTGCATGACGGCGGTATTAAAATCCTTCCCCTTGCCGGAAGCCTTCTTTATCTCTCCGGCTACGTGATCCAGGGAGTCGGCGATTATGGTATTGATCACGGCAATGGGCGTAGATATATTTTGCGAGGACCCTACGGCGCGGAATTCGAACTTGGTTCCCGTGAACGCAAAAGGCGAGGTCCTGTTCCTGTCAGTGGAATCTTTATTGAACTTCGGAAGTCTCGCAACCCCGAGATCTATTATATCGCTCTTTGAAACTTTATTTTTTGAGCCCTTTTCGATCATGTTTAAGATCGAATTGAGCTGGTCGCCAAGAAATACGCTTATGATGGCCGGCGGCGCCTCGTTAGCTCCGAGACGGTGTTCATTACCCGCTAGAGCGACGCTGGCGCGCAGAAGGTCAGCGTGAAGATATACGCCTCTTAATACCGCTGCGAGAACTGCCAGGAATTGCAGGTTGTCTTCAGGGGTATCTCCGGGGTTTAATAGATTGGAACCGTGGTCGTCTGCAAGCGACCAGTTTAGGTGCTTGCCGCTTCCGTTGATGCCCGCGAACGGTTTCTCATGCAGTAGAACGACCAGATTATGGCGCAAGGCCACCTTCTTCATGACATCCATCAACAGCTGGTTGTGATCGGCAGCCAGATTCGACTCTTCGAATATGGGCGCAAATTCGTACTGATGAGGCGCTACTTCGTTATGCCTCGTCATCACAGGTATGCCGAGCTTATATGCCTCTTCAGCGACCTCATACATGAAGTTGGCCACCCTCTCCTTGATCGTTCCGAAATACTGGTCCTCTAGCTGCTGACCTTTCGGGGACGGCGCTCCAACGAGGGTACGGCCGGTCATTAGGAGATCCTGCCTCAGATTGTAGTAATTCTTGTCTATAAGAAAGTACTCCTGCTCTGCTCCGCAAGTCGAAATAACCTTCTTTGTTTCCTTATGGCCGAATATCTTGAGCAGATTTACAGCAGACTTACTTACGGCTTCATCAGAACGCAGGAGAGGAAGTTTCTTGTCGAGAGCTTCGCCGTTATAGGATATGAATATTGTGGGTATGCACAATGTCTTGCCAAGCTTGCTCTCTATTATGAAAGCCGGACTTGACGGGTCCCAGGCTGTATAGCCCCTGGCCTCAAACGTCGCTCTTATACCACCAGAAGGGAAGCTGCTCGCGTCAGGCTCGCCCTGGATAAGCTTGTTACCCGATAGCTTCTCGACCACTTTTCCCGGCCCTGCTATAGATATGAAGCTATCGTGCTTTTCAGCGGTAAGCCCGGTCATTGGCTGGAACCAGTGCGTATAATACGTGGCACCTTTCTCTATTGCCCATTCCTTCATGGCATCGGCTATTTCATCCGCCTGCTTTTTAGATATGGTGATCCCATCGGATATCCACCTCTGAAAAGCCTCAAACGTGCTCTTGGAGATATACTTGCGCATAGTGGCAACGCTGAAAGTGTTCTCTCCGAAATACGATGAAACTTTCTTTGGGTGCGATATTTTAGCCAGCTCCACAGACTTAATCTTGAACAGAATCTTTTGCCTTATACTCATCTTGATCCTCCTTGTTTTTATAAATACTTAACCTATTGCCGTATTGCCTCTTTCCTCTGTTCTGATCCTGACACATTCCGTAAGATCCAATACGAATATTTTACCGTCTCCTATCTTTCCCGTTTTCGCGGCTTTTGTTATTGCTTTTATAGTAGGCTCCACGAATTTTTCATTTACCGCAACTTCAATCCTTACTTTCTTAAGCAAATTACCCGTTTCCTTTCTTCCTCTATATACTTCCGTCCTGCCTTTTTGCCTGCCGCAGCCGATCACATTACTGACTGTTTTTAGATAGATCTCTTGGTTGTCCAACTCTTGCAAGACATCTTCAAGTTTATGCGGCTGAATTATCGCTATTATCAGTTTCATAATTATACCTCCTTTTAATCGAGAAGCGTATATGCGCTTTCCTCGTGTTGAGTAATATCAAGGCCTATGACTTCCTCTTCATCTTCCACGCGTAACCCCATAGTTGCCTCGAGAACCTTTAACAGTATGAAAGTCACTGCTATCGCGTATGCCGCAGTTGCTATGACTCCCGTTGCTTGAGTTGCCAAGAGCGCCGGATTACCAAAGAATAGCCCGTTGTTGCCAGCTGGATTCACTATCTTTTGCGCGAACAGGCCTGTGAGAATTGCTCCCAACATGCCTCCCACGCCGTGAACACCGAAAGCATCAAGTGAGTCATCGTATCCAAACTTTAGCTTTATGATCGCCACAGATGTATAGCATACCACGCCGACCATCATACCCATAATTATAGATGACAGCGGGGTCACAAAGCCTGCTGCGGGGGTGATCGCCACGAGTCCTGCCACGGCTCCTGTAGCCCCGCCAAGTATAGTCGGCTTGCCTATGACTTTCCACTCAATGAACATCCATGTCAATGCTGCAGCCGCTGCCGCGGTATTGGTCGCTATGAACGCGGAGACCGCGAGCTCGTTAGCTCCTAAAGCGCTGCCGGCGTTAAACCCAAACCATCCGAACCATAAGAGCGCAGCGCCGATCAGACATAGAGGAAGGTTGTGCGGCGGCATAGGCTCTCTGCCGTAGCCTCTTCTCTTACCTAATACTAAAGCGCATATCAATGCTGATATACCGCTTGATACGTGGACTACCGTGCCGCCAGCGAAGTCAAGGGCGCCCATGTTTTTTAGCCAACCTCCCGTTCCCCACACCCAGTGGCAGACAGGATCATACACCAGGGTCGCCCATAATAAGGTAAAGACCACATATGTTGAGAACTTCATCCTCTCCGCAAACGCGCCGGTTATCAAGCCCGGCGTAATGACCGCGAACATCATCTGGTATGCCATGAATAGTAGGTGCGGTATTGTCGCAGCATAATCGGGATTCGGAGCCATGCCGACACCCTTCAGCCCAAACCACGCAAGGCTGCCTATAAAGTGTCCCTTATCCGGGCCGAATGACAGGCTATATCCGAAGAGTATCCATTGTATGCTTATCATGCAGAGCACGAAGAACGACTGCATTATGGTGGCAAGGACGTTCTTTCGCCTCACAAGGCCGCCGTAAAATAACGCAAGGCCCGGGAATGTCATCAACATGACAAGCGCGGTCGATATCAGGACCCACGCCGTATCACCAGAATTTATCATAAAAACCTCCTTAAAAATTAATATCCACTTGTATTGTAGCCGTATCAGCCAGATTCTTATTGTTATAGAACTGATAGCCTGTAAGCACTGAGATATCTTTTGTGAATTGCCAGGAGAACCCCAGGTTCAAAGCGCCGTATGATGATTCGGTCCCCTGGTATTCTACGCATACCCACAGCTTCTCGTTTATTTCAGGCATAGTCCTTGCCCAAGAGCAAAATATACCATTCGAGTCTTTTTCCAGATCCTGATCAAGGAGCAACTTATCATTACCCCAGAAGTAACCTATAGAGAGCCTGCCCAACGAAAAACTTCCCAGTGATGGGGTTTTAGCTGCCTTGATGTATACCACATCGTAATCGGTCTTGTTTCTTTCCGTTCCAAGATCGTATATCCCTGCCGCTATGGCAGGAAAATATGAACCATACGCATCTTCAGGCATCGCCAGCTTCGCGTTAAAGTATATCGGATAACGATAATCCAGGTCTCCGTACCCGGTCTTGTAGTCAAACCCGGCCTCTGCGGTCAGTTTTTTGAACGGCAGTATTCCAAAGGTAAGGCCGCTATTTGTTATAGTCCGAGCCCTTGAGCCGTCCCTGTTCTTCTCTGCGGGTATATAGGTATCCGCTGTTATGTGTCCCGTACCCCATGGCTGTGTATCCGTATTCGGCGCCCAAATATCTGTGGAGGCCGTGGGATACGCCTGCTCAGGCATAATGGAGAATAGAAGTATCGGTATAGTTGCCGCACTGATTATTTTCTTAATTCTATTCATATAAACCTCCTTTAAAACAAAAAGTCGCCTTGAATATCCGCATGGATCAACAAGACGACCTTGTCTTAAAGTAAAAACAAAAAACGCCCGACTCCTTTCATAGGATTCGGACGTCCCAGTCCTTGATCAAGCTTCTATAAACAAAAAAGTCTTTTGGCGAACTTTGCCAAAAGACATCATCGTCTAAACCTGATACTACTATATCACCTCTTTGTTATTTGTCAATAGAAAAGATATATAATTTTTAATTCCTAACAGGATACTGTTTTGAGATGCTCCAAAATACCGTTTGCCGCCGTCTTGGCCATACCCATAGCCTCTATGACAGTGCCTTCTCCCCCGACGATATCTCCGCCGGCATAGACACCTTTTATGGAAGTCTCCATAGTCTCCTTGTTCACTATGAGGTCGCCATATTTATCCGTCTTCAATTCCGGCGTCACGCTGATGAGTATCTGATTAGCCTTTAATCCCACCGCTATTACGGCTATGTCGCAGTCGATATCGAATTCACTTCCCTCGATCGGCACAGGGCGCCTTCTTCCCGAACTGTCGGGATCTCCGAGCTTGCATTCGAGGCATCTCATCTTTTTTACAAATCCATTTTCGTCGCCTAAAAATTCTACGGGCTGCATCAGGAATTTAAATTTTACTCCTTCTTCTTTGGCATGCTCTATCTCGAGCCTGCGCGCAGGCATCTCAACTTCGGTCCGTCTATATATGATGGTTGTGTCAGAGGCTCGCATGGTCATATTCTGTAGTCGTAGAGCCGCCCTTGCGGCGTCCATAGCGGTGTTGCCGCCCCCTATGACAAGAACCTTCTTACCTATATTAACGGGAGTGTGGTACTCCGGGAATTTGTAAGCGGACATAAGATTTATCCTGGTCAAGAACTCATTTGCCGAATATATGTTACACAGATTCTCGCCAGGTATCCCAAGAAACGAAGGTATTCCGGCGCCAAGGCCTAAGAAGACGGCTGAATAGCCTCCAGCCAGAAGCTCATCGAGGGTCTTTGTCCTGCCTATGATGAAGTTCCCTACAAACTCGACTCCAAGCTTCTTTAAATAATCGATCTCGAAATCGAGTATGTCTCTAGGCATCCTGAATGGCGGAATGCCGTATCTCAAGACCCCTCCGGGCTTCTGAAGGGCCTCGAATATGGTCACCTTTACTCCGTACCTCGCAAGTTCTCCCGCACAGCATAATCCCGCGGGACCGGAACCTACTATAGCGACCTTATATTTGGAAAGCGTTTTGTCCGAGGTTTTTGGTGCGCCGACCTTATTATTCATGCCGTAATCACCCACGAAACGCTCCAGGAAATGTATATTTATCGCTTCTTTGGATGCGAAGAGAGAGTCCTTCTTGGTGAAGACGCAGGTCTTTCGGCACTGATATTCGGCGGGGCATACCCGGCCGCATATTGAAGGAAAATTGTTCTTCTCGCGTATAGTGGCGAACGCGGCTGGATACTCTTTTTTTGTAATCTCGTGTATGAATTTCTTAATATCAATTCCGACCGGGCATCCGGCGATGCACTTAGGATCCTTGCATTGAATGCACCTTGCCGCTTCAAGTAGCGCCTGGTCTTCAGAATAGCCCATGACGACTTCTTCGAAGTTGCCTTTTCTGGTGGAGGCTTGGGCCTCCCGGACATTTACAGGTTCTTTCTTCATCTCTTCTCGCTTTCTAACCAGGTTAAATAAAGTAGTTTGCCAAGCAGTGTTAACCTGGTTAGATAATATTAAGTTTACAGATGTGCTTCTCTTTATCGTCGTATATCCTGTTTCGCTTGATGAGCTCTTCCCAATCCACTAACGAAGCGTCAAATTCCGGTCCATCCACACAGCTGAAATATGTCTTGCCGCCTACCGTAACACGGCAGCAGCCGCACATTCCGGTGGCATCGACCATAATGGCGTTCAACGAGACTATAGTCTTTGCGTTAAACTTTTTGGTCACCATAGAAGTCCTCTTCATCATCGGTATCGGGCCTACGGAATATACCAGGTCGTATTTACCTTTAGATAAGAGCTCTTCAAGTATGTCGGTAGTGAAGCCTTTGCGGCCGTAAGAACCATCGTCAGTAGCTATATAAAATTCATCGGAAGTATTCTTTAGTTCTTTCTCCAGTATCAGCAGGTCCTTCGACCTTGCCCCAAGCACAGTTGTGACATGGTTGCCGGCTTCTTTCATCGCTTTCGCTACGGGATATATTTCGGCTATACCTACCCCACCGCCTACTATTATGGCTTTACCGTATTTTTTGATCTCAGTGGGATGCCCGAGCGGGCCCACGAGAGAGTAGAGTGACTCCCCCGCCTTCATGGCGCCCAAGACCCTTGTGGTCAGGCCGGCCTCCTGGAATATAAGCCTTATCGTGCCTTTGGAGGGGTTTTTTTCTACAACGGTAAGAGGAACTCTCTCTCCCTTTTCAGATGCCATAAGTACTATAAATTGTCCGGGCTTCGCCTTCAACGCGATATCCGGAGAGAGCACCTCAAGCATGCCTATCCTTACGCCGCCCGAGTCCAATAGTATCTCTTTGTTCAGTATCTTCATAATTCTTTAAACCTGTTGGTGATCGGCATCCTCCGGTCTTTGCCGAATGCCTTCGGCGTGATCCTTATGCCCGGAGGGGACTGCCTTCTCTTATATTCGCTATTATCTACCATGGCTATGACTTTTAGCACATCCGAACTTTTAAAACCTGAGGATATCATCTTCTTTATATCGAGGTCGTCTTCCACATATGACTTAAGTATAGGATCGAGCTTTGCATAAACCGGCAAAGTGTCGCTATCCTTCTGATCCGGCTTAAGCTCGGCGGTTGGCGCCTTCGTCAGTGTGGATATCGGTATGACCTTCGAAATTGAATTTCTGTATATTGAAAGCTTATAGACAAGGGTCTTTGGCACATCTTTTATTACCGCAAAGCCGCCTGCCATGTCGCCGTAGAGCGTTGCGTAGCCTGTACTCATCTCGGACTTGTTGCCCGTGGTAAGGATGAGCCATCCGAACTTATTTGAGAGGGCCATAAGGATATTGCCTCTTATGCGCGCCTGTAGGTTCTCTTCGGCTATATTGCTTTTCAGTCCTAAGAACAACTTTTTTAAGGATTCGAGATATGACTTGAATATGCTCTCTATAGGGACGATCTCGTATCGTATCCCGAGATTTGAGGCAAGGCGTTTCGCGTCATCCGCTGATCTTTTCGATGAGTATCTGGAGGGCATGAATAGACCTGTCACATTATCTTTTCCCAGAGCGTCTACAGCCAGAGCAGCGACAAGCGCAGAATCTATGCCGCCCGACAGGCCTATCGCGACTTTTTTAAAACCGTTCTTATTGACATAATCTTTCAATCCTAATAGAAGCGCCTGATATACTTCTTCGGTCTTTTTAAGGAGCGACGATATCTGACCCGTTGGGTTTGATATTTTTTCCTTCTTTGCGGGATCTAAAACTATGTCGCTGATCAAGAGGTCTTCTTCGAACGCTTTAGCCCTGGCTATCACACACCCGGATCTATCGACCAGCATCGATCTGCCGTCGAAGACAAGCTCGTCTTGTCCACCCACCATATTTGTATATGATATGAATACGCGGTTATCTCTGGCATTTTTCTGTATTAGATGCTCCCTCTCCCTGATCTTTCCGATGTGATAAGGTGATGAGTTTATAGTAAGTATTATCTTTGCTCCACGGTCAACCTGCCTGGCCATCGGGCCTTTCGCGTGCCATGCATCTTCGCATATGTTCACTCCGAACCGGATATCATTGATATTGAATACCGAAGGATCCTCTCCGGGCTTAAAGTATCTCATCTCATCGAATACGCCGTAATTAGGCAGAAGCATCTTGTGGTATATCGCCCTTATCTTCTTTTTGTGTATTATTGCCGCGGCATTGTATATACCGCTCCCTTTTTTGTCTACAAATCCCACCACAGCGATGATATCGTTCACCGATTGGGCTATCTTCTTTAAGGCGTCGATATTGCGCCGGATAAAGTGAGATTTAAATAGGAGGTCCTCCGGCGGATAGCCTGTCACTGCCAATTCCGGGAAAGTCACTATATCTGCGCCCGCTCTCTCGGCCCTGCCGGAGTATGAGATTATCATTTGGGCGTTGTAAGAGATATCTCCTACCACGCTGTTAAGTTGAGCCTGAGCCAATCGTACAATCTTCTTCATAAGATCATTTCTTCATGGAATCCATGAGTATTATCGCTTCGGCTATTTCACGCATGGACCGTCTCATATCCATACTTTGCCGCTGTATCTTCTTGAACGCCTCCTGCTCTCCGAGTCCTTGCTCCTTCATCAATATCCCTTTTGCTTTTTCGACCACTTTCCTTGTTTCAAGCTCTTCCTGGATGATCTTAGTCTTCACCATAAGCTCTGAATTCTCTATAACGATCGCCGCCTGATTTGCCACGCTCGTTAATATATCTATCTCTTCAGCCGTAAATTTGTGGGGTCGTGACGTGTAATTATTCAATACACCTATCACTCTTCCCTTTACGGAAAGAGGAACAGATAATAGGGACCTCAACCCCTCCTTCTTGGCGATATCCTTATACTTATATTCCGTCTCTTTGGTTATATCAAAGACGACCTGTGGCCTATTGTCACGGGCCACCTTGCCCGCGATCCCCTCTCCGAGATGCAGCGGCGGCTTTTTGTTGTAAGCTTCACTCATCGACTGTGTGGCTTTCAATACGAGCGTGCCGGTCTTCTCATCCAGCAGGCTTAAAGAACATATCTTGGAGTTCATTATCTCGGCAGATACGGTGACGATGAGTTTTAGTATATCCTCTAAATACAGATTTGAAGTTATAGACCTGCTTACTTTAGAGAGGGCCTCGAACTGTTTTGCGTGAGATATCGTCTTCGCGATATTTTTTGCCATAGTATTATATATCCTTCTTCGGTTTGATATTTGTCCCTAAAAATTTTTCGTCTGGTTTATCTTCGTATTCCTGCACCCAACCATTATTTAACCCTATAGAGGAGGCTTCGTCAACTACATTATCATATTCATCTTTTTCTAACCGCCGGGAGATCTCTTTGAAACCGCTTGCCTTGAACGTGGGATAATACTGGCACATTATGCTTAAATAGGAGTTCTTCGATATCCGGTCTCGTATAAATTTCAGGCTCTCTTTAGTTCCCGAGACGCCGTTTGGCAGGACTAGAAGCCTTATTATGAGGCCTTTTTTGGCTATTCCTTCTTCGCTTAAAGTCAGGTCACCGACCTGTTTATACATCTCTTCCACGGCCGACCTGTTTTGCTCCACATAGGTCAGCGCATCCGAATACATCAAGGCCATGGTGTTGTCGGAATAACGCATGTCTGGAAGATATATCTCTATTATGCCCTTCAGCATCCTTATGGTATCGAGGGAGTCGTAGCCGCTCGTATTATAAACGATAGGTATATTCAAGCCGTCTTCTACGGCGATCTCCAGGGCCATAAGTATTTGAGGTACGTAATGAGTGGGACTGACCAGATTTATATTATGACATCCGGCTCTTTGAAGGTCGAGCATCATGGACGCCAGTTTTTCGATAGTGACCTCTTCGCCTTTGTCGAGTTGGCTGAATTGGTAGTTCTGGCAATATACGCATTTCATATTGCAGTATGCAAAGAATATGGTGCCGGAGCCTTTAGATCCCGATAGCGCGGGCTCCTCGCCGTGATGTTGGATATAGCTGTAGACGACCGGATTTAGCGGCGCCCTGCAGTATCCCCTTATTCCTCCACGCCTGTCAACGCCGCACCTTCTCGGGCATATCGCGCATCCGGTCAAGGCGCCATCAAAATATTTAATAGCATTACGTATTATCTTTAATTTATCCATTTAATGGTATAATTTTAAGATTTGAGCCTATCGCGCCGAGTACTTGCGCGCAAGAGTAAATATGAATAGCCCCGTCAGGAACACCCCAAGGAACGCTTCAGTTGCGGCCATAAGCCGAAAGAGAGAAGAAGCTTTAGGTATGATGTCACCGTAACCGACCGTAGTAAAGGTTACGGTGCTGTGGTAGAGATAGTCGCTCCATCTTAATACTGCTGTCGGATCGATCGAGCTCTCTATGCCTCTCAAGGACCAAAAAAGGAGAGCGAATCCGAATATGGTAAATAAAGCCGAGATGACTATTCTGTGCGGCTTCTCTCCGTAGCCGCACGTTATGTCCATGAATAGGCTCGGTATATAATGCCAGTTCCCGTTCTTTTTAAGCATAAGTCTTTCCATGGTCTTCTCTTTGAATGCAGCCCAGCTTGCATCGTTATACATGCCATTTTGAAGAAAGTAATTCTTAAGAGCTCTATATGACTCTTCTGAAGATAAAAGTCCGCTCTCATCTATTTTAGCGCCAACGTTTAGTAGGGCCCTAGGCGAAAAATTTCTTACAGATAACGACTTAACATCTTTAATATCGGTATGCCATAGCTTGGTATTATACAGGCATGCATTCGAAAGGTCCGAGCCTGTAAGATCGGCCTCGTTGAGATTTGCTCCGGTGAGATCAGCATTCCAAAGCCTGGAGTTTACCAGCTTCGCTTTGGTGAGATCGGCGCCTCTTAAGTTGCAGTGCGTCAGGTCCGAGCGCGAAAGATCGGCGCCCACGAGCTCGGAGCCTTCAAGGTTAGCGTCGAATATCTCTGCTCCGGAAAGATCCGCGCGTGAAAAATTCTTCTTGCCATCCTTTATCTCAGATAGTATCTTTGCGCTCTTCGACTCCATCATAAAAGAGGCTCAACCCTGTTGGTTATGTTCTTATCTATAAAGTCTATGATGAGCTTTTCATTCTCTTGAGAGAGGTGAACGAATGCGACGCCCATTCCCGGATAGAAATGGGGCTGCAACTCTTTATCCGCGATCCATATGACTCTTGCTGTAGCATCCAGAAATTTTGTTTCACCGCGGTGTATCAGCTCTATCTCAAGCTGGCTGTTTACGGGAAAGGTGTATTTGGAGAATATGCATAGTCCCGCCGCGCTCATATTGACCACTTCGCCTTCAAAGACTTTGGGCCTCTTCTGGGACCCGACGACCCAGTACTTTACTTTCAGATGCATGTCGAGCCTCTTGAACCTGCGTCTCAGATGAGCCAGTTCCGCGCTCTCTTCATAAAAACTCTTGATGGCGCTCTCCTCATCTCTATAGGTCTCAAAGACGTTCTCCAGCTTGACCATCTTGAATAGCTCTACTACCTGTGCAGGCACATTAATAAATCTCGCTTTACCCTTGTGGTTCAATACGTTCTTATAAGCTATCGCCAGCACCGATAGACCGCTGTAATCTACCAGATTGACATTCTCCAGATTAAATATGAAGTTACTCTTGCCGGAATTCAAAAGATAGCCAATGCTCTCTATGATATCCGAGGAATTGATATCAACGTTCCCTTCTATATCCAGGATAGTTATATTGCCGCTGTCTCGAAATCGCGCGCTCATGCTACGGCTGCCTGAAGAAGAACGTGCTCACCCCCCGCCCCATCCTGTTCACATCCTTGCCTACTCCGGAAACCGTTTCGCCGCAGCCGAAGAGGGCCGCAGATACGACCAGCAATAAGACCAATAAGACTATTCTTTTCATCAATAACCCTCCATCCATTGTATTATTTCATTAACTTGCGGGGATCCTGAGGCTCCCCGCCAAATCTTATCTCAAAATGCAGATGCGGCTGCATCGATCTTGAAGCCGCGTTTCCGGTTTTACCGACATATCCAATAAGTTCGCCCCGGCGCACATCTTTAGTCGATTCCGCAACCCAGCTCGAGAGGTGTCCATAATACGTCTGATATCCGTCCGGATGATAGATCATTACGTACTTACCGTATCCGGTAGGGACCTCGCCCCTGAAGGCTATTCCGCTCTTGGCCGCATAAACAGGCGTTCCTGCTGGTGCCAACATATCAATGCCGCTGTGAGATCGGCCATTGCGCCTCTTAGTGCCGAATTCGCCGCTGCCGTGAGCGTCGTTACGCACTATGATCTGGGAGGATCCGGAGATTATGGGGCGCAAGTAATACGGCTCGCTTACTCTGTATAATAAAAGAGATACCGGATCGTGCAAGAGTACCGTGACGGATACCGTAGCGGCCACGATCACAGCCAATATTAATGTTTTACTTCTCATCTATTAGATCTATATAAAAAAGCCATACTCCCTTTTGTAAAGAAAAATATGGCTCTTTCCTTATATTATTGATCGGTTTCTACCGCCGGAGCTTCTGTATTTTCCTTGGCCGCCTCCGAGGGGATCATTATAAGATCCTCGGCAGCTTTTACGGCAGTTTCAGCAGTTCCCGTTATCGGCTCGGTTATAAGCTCTTTAGTCTTTGCTATATCGCCGGTAGTGACTTCAGCGACCCTTTTGATCTCGTTTGTTACTACAGTGATCCCATTCTTAGTAGTGTCGGCTAATACACTGGCGGATTCTTCGGTAACCCTTGCCGGATATGACAACAGATTTATCCAGAAATTCTTGATCTTTGTGCCAAAACCTTCTTTTTGCGCGGCGTAGGAAGATGAGGAGAGCATCAAGGATATTACCAGCGTGGCCACTGCCAAAACCAAAGATCCCTTCTTCACTTTAGCCCTCTCTTCCTTATCTATTTTGTGTTTCCAATATACAATAGGTAATGGGCCTTTTCAAGTAAAAACTAAGATCCTTGATCCAATAGCCTATTTCAGCAGGGAGAGCACTATCTTATTGACTGTCTTGCCGTCCGCTTTTCCTTTTACTTTCTCCATTACCACTTTCATGACCTTACCCGCGTCGGCTTTGCATGTGAATCCGGATTCCTGTACAGCTGCCTTCAGGATAGATGTCAGCTCGTCCTCACTCATCTCTTTCGGAACATATCCTTGCAGCACCTCGAGCTCCGATCTTTCCTTCTCCACAAGATCCGTCCTGCCGCCTTTCTCGAACTGAGATATAGACTCTCTGTGCTCTTTTATCATCCTCTGTATGACCTGAAGCAGATCACTCTCATCGAGCTTTTTAACCTTTTTAACCAGCTCTGTATTTCTGACGGCCGCTATTGCCATGCGAAGCACAGATAGTTTTAGACTATCTTTCTGCTTCATGGCCTCCTTCATCTGGGACTCTAGCTTCTCATAAGTATCCATAGGCAAACAAAACTCCTCCCACTAAAAATCATCTTTATTTTCGCGGTAAAAAGAGATTTTAAAAATATCTATACAATTACTATAGTGAGGCCTGCAAAAGTTAGTTTATATTTTCGTAACTTTTGTTGCTTGATCACCTTTGGGGCCCTTGACGACCTCGAACTGTACCTTATCGCCTTCCTTCAAGCTCTTATAGCCTTCGCCCTCTATTGCGGAATGGTGAACAAAGACATCACTGCCGGTATCGGCCACTATGAAGCCAAAACCCTTCTTGTCATTGAACCACTTTACTGTTCCCTGTGCCATTTAAATCATTCACCTCCTTCACGGGTTAATTTAAAAAAAAACCATTCAAGACTTCATACAAAGCCCTGAATGGCGCTAAAACCCTATAAATTCGATATTTTGCACTAAGTACCTATTTAACTAATGCAATAAGTATATATCATAATTTACGTGTTGTCAAGGAGTTACATATCTTTTTTAACGGGCTCAAGTAATCTACTATAAGCTTTCCGAAGAGATGGTCTATCTCGTGCTGAATGACCCTGGCAAGAAGCCCCTCGGCCGAAAGCCTGACCGCCTGGCCGTCCTCATCTAGATAGTCGACTACGACCTTTTTTGATCTTTTGACGTTAACGCATTTATCCGGAACGCTCAGGCATCCTTCTTCCTGTGTTTCTCTGCCCTCTCTCTTTAATATTACGGGATTTACCATCTTCCTGATGCCGTCACCTATATCGATAACGACCATATTTTTGTCTATTCCCACCTGAACGGCCGCAAGACCTACGCCGCCTTTCAGATACATGGTTTCGGCCATATCGGAAAGCACCTTCTTCTCGCTATTACCTATACTCTTAACTTCCTCGCCCTTTCTTCTCAATACAGGGTCCGGAAAGCGCTTTATCTCCATCGCAGCCATTATTATTTCGTTCTCTTGATTTTATTCTTATGATCGACCTTTAATACGATGAGCTTAATATTTTTTGCTTTTGCGTCATCTATCAGGCCATAGGACAATATTATTACGAGGTCTCCGGGTTTTCCGAGGTGGGCAGCAGCGCCGTATAAGCCAATAGTTCCCGAACCGGCAGGCTCTTCTATGGCATAAGTTTCGAAACGCGCTCCGTTGTTTATATTCACTACCTGGACTATTTCGTTGGGATAGATATTGCTCGCCTTGAGAAGCTTCTTATCTATACCTATGCTTCCATTGTAATGCAGATCGGATTTGGTTATGGTCGCCCGATGGATCTTTGACTTGCACATTATTCTTAACATGATATGTGGTGGTCCGTTATTCGTTAGATCATTCCTGGTCGGTCAGGTAGCTTCCATCGAAGTAGAGCTTCCTGGTCTTGGAAAGATAATCGGCATCTATCGGTATGGACGATGTCTGTGGATTGTATACCCACATCTCGCGCGGATCCGGCCATCTTTTCTTGTCTTCCACGGTGCTGATTGAATCCGGCTTTCCCCACTTGGACTCGACTTCCTGTTTGGTCATGCCTACTCTCAAAGTGGTCTTCCCGAGCGGGTATTTCATGACCTCTCCTGGGCTCGGTATGGATTCAAGCATCGAACAGCCATACGCAAATACTGCAATTATGGATACCGCTATGATCGCCATAAAACTTTTATTAGACATTTTCGCTCTCCTTGGGTAGATTATATATCAGATCGCATAAGAACTTCAAAAAAGTATTTTTATTGTCTTCTTCTATCTCAATAAGTTCTATGCCAACATCGCGTGCCGCATCATCTTCAAGAGATAGCTGTTTTATCCAGATCACCTTGCCTTTGGCGTGCACCGGGCTGTTTCCTCCATAAAGATCCAGTTTCAATTCCAGTACGGCGCCTTTCTCTATATCCTTGGCCTTCGTTTCCAGACGTAAACCATCTACGGAGATATCCTTGGTAACCGAGATATGTACGACGCCCGTATTCGGGGCCGTATAGGTGACTGACACGGGTACCTTTAATCTTATGTACTTTCTTCGCTCGACAAGCCTGTCTTTCATCTTCATAGCAATAGGGATGATAGCATATATCTAAATATCAGTCAATAGTATAAAAAACAGGGCTATTCGCTTTACGCAAATAGCCCTGCACAATAAAAAGTACTCTTTATTTAGCAGCTCCTGTTGAAGGCTCAGTGAGTGGATCAGGTTTCACCGGGCTCTTCGCATAATCAGGAATGGCGAATGTAACTAAATCGACTAGTCCTGAAATGGTTCTTGGAAAAGCTTTCTTGAACCCCTGCCACATTCCTACTGTAAGGCCCAATGCCGCATTCTTGGTATCCATCGTAGTTTCGCATACGGA
>CAYVCD010000009.1:0-26288 GCA_964450115.1 uncultured Planctomycetia bacterium | reverse complement strand
GGAAGGCATTTACCGGAGATGTTAAAAAGAGGATAGACGAGACGAGCAAATATATACTCCCGGGAGAGAAGACGACCGATTTTGCTATGATGTATATCCCGTCGGAAGGAGTCTATTATGAGGCGTTCGTTAAAGATAAGCATTTCAACGAAGAGAACACTTTGATAGATTATGCCTGGAAAAGGAGGGTCTGTCCGGTCTCTCCACAGACCATATATCCGTATCTAGTCATGATAGTACAGGGGATGAAAGCGTTAAGGATAGAGGAGAACGCGAAGGAGATACTCGGAAAAGTGTCCGGCCTTAAGTATGACTTCGACAGGTTTAAGGATATCTATAACGTGCTGATGAAGCATATTAAGGACGCTTACAACAATAACGACTCCCTGCAAAACTCAATGGCCAAGATAGACCAGCATATAGCCTCCCTAGAGCAAAAGTCCGCGTAAAACAACTTAAAAAGCCAGAAATCGCTTTACATCATTATCCCTTTATGATAAATTGTTATACCCATGAATAAGACACTATCTCAAGCGTTAAGAGCCTTTGTGAGCTTCTCCTTTATAGTACTATTACTATATATTATGAGGGATAAGTACCCCCAGATCCTCAAGGCTTTCGCGTCCACAAAGGTGCCGATATTCTTACTGGGGCTGCTAATATTCGCTTCCGCCGCGGCTGTGGGGTCTGTCAGACTGAAGCTCCTGATAGAGGCTCAAGGTATCAATGTAACTCTCAAAGAGGCTTTGAGCCTGACCTTTATAGGTTATTTCTTCAACAACTTTCTTCCCACATCTATTGGCGGAGATGTAGCTAAAGCTTACTATCTTTCAAAGAAGACCGACAAGAAAGCCGGGGCCTACGCGTCTGTATTTGTCGACCGTGTAATAGGGCTCTTCACGATGATATCTATGGCCTTTTTGGCGCTCTTCTTCGTTGAAGAGGGCGTAGTAGATTCAACGCTGAGATACATAATATACGCCATAACGCTTGGTTCGATAATATTCTTAGTTCTCATGACAAATAAGAGGCTCGTCCAGAAGTTCTCGTTCCTCTTCTTCATAATAAACCCGATAAAAGAGAAGCTCAGGAAGGTCTACGAGGTCATTCATCAGTATCAATATCATAAAATCCTAATGGTAAAATCTTTCGCCATTTCATTTATTTCGCAGATGCTATTTTTTACCAGCCTGGGCGTGGTTGCCTTGAGTATCGGAAGCAGGATACCGGTTAAGGACCTATTGATAAAGATGCCCATAGTGAGCATGATGAGCCTCTTGCCTTCAATAAACGGACTGGGTTTGAGAGAGGGCTCCACTGTGGTGCTCTTTGGACCGCTGATAGGATCTGACAAGGCTTTTGCCATGAGCATACTATGGCTCCTCATACTGTTATGCATAAGCATTATGGGCGGGTTGATATATGCATTCAGTCCGCAGTTCAAAATAAGCATTAAGGATATAGACAAAGGAGCCATGTAGATGATAGACAAAGAGCTGCTCGATATATTGGCGTGCCCGTTATGCAAGACCGATGTTAGGCTTGAAGGCGACCGGATCGTATGCTCAAAATGCGGCCGGCGCTATCCAATAAAAGACGATATCCCGATAATGCTGATAGACGAGGCCGAACTACCTAAAGATACGAGAGGTGTGAAATGAAGAAGATACTTGTGATACACGGGCCGAACCTCAATCTGTTGGGCCAGAGAGAGCCGGACGTTTACGGTAAGGTCACCATAAAAGATATAAACGATGACCTTAAGAAGATGGCGAAAGCAAGGAAAGTAAAGCTCGAGATCGTACAGTCCAACCACGAGGGTGAAATAGTGGAGCTTATCGGCAGATCGAGCGGCAGGTTCGGCGCTATATTGATAAATCCTGCGGCCTATACGCACACCAGCGTGGCTATACGGGATGCTATAAGCTCTGTGAAGGTCCCGGCTGTTGAAGTGCACCTTTCCAATATATATGCGCGCGAGGAGTTCCGGCACAGATCTCTGATATCACCGGTAGCCAAGGGGCAGATATGCGGCTTCGGGAAGATGAGCTACCTGCTCGGACTGGAAGCGGCGATAGGTTTGATCGGTAAGAGATGATATTCGATCATAAGCTAAGGTTAAAAAAATTAAGGGTTGAATTAAAAAAGCGCGGACTAGGCTCTCTTATTGTAACAAACGAGACGAATGTAAGATACTTGACCGGCTTTAGGGGTGGGGACTCCATAGTAATTATAACACCCGATTCGCAGTTCTTTCTCACAGACTCCCGTTACACAGAAGAAGCGCGGGACTCGATAAACGGTTTCACTATAGTGGAAGTAACGACATCCACTTACGATTCAATAAGTGAGATCGTAAAAAGGAACCGGATAAAAA
The DNA here is from genome assembly GCA_964450115.1 of uncultured Planctomycetia bacterium. Lineage (GTDB taxonomy): Bacteria > Omnitrophota > Gorgyraeia > 2-01-FULL-45-10 > 2-01-FULL-45-10 > 2-01-FULL-45-10. The sequence goes on along the minus strand of CAYVCD010000009.1, from coordinate 23,911 downwards.
AGATAGGTTTCGATTCGATGAACCTTCCGTATGAGGTTGCCAAGAAGCTCGCAGGCCACATACGTCCGGCAAAACTCATATCGACAAAGAACGTCATTGAGAACCTAAGAGCCGTCAAGGACGTCCTAGAGATAGAGATGATCAAAAGATCCGTAGATGTAACTAAATCCGTTCTTAAGAAGGTCACGGCATCGATCCGTCCCGGAATATCAGAACAGTATATAAGCGACCTTATAGAGTGTGAGTTCATCAAGCGCGGAGCCAGAGTGGCTTTTGAAACGATAGCCGCTTGCGGCAGGAATTGTTCAAAGCCGCACGCTCACGCCACGAAGGAAAGAATCGCAAAGAATGATGTCGTGATGCTGGATATGGGATGTAGGCTGGATCTGTACAATTCGGATATGACGCGCATGATATTCATAGGCAAGGTCAAGGATAAGATAAAAGAGATATACGGTATAGTCCGCGCGGCTCAAAGCGCGGCCATTCAGAAGATAAAGCCCGGAGTAAAGATATCGGAGATAGATCTCGCGGGCAGAGGTTACATAACCCGAAAAGGTTATGGTAAGTTCTTCGGCCATTCGCTCGGGCACGGCATAGGGATGGATGTCCACGAAGAGCCCAGCATATCTAAAAGGAATGATAATATACTAAAGAGTGGTATGGTATTTACCGTAGAACCGGCTATATACCTTCCTAAGCTCGGGGGTGTAAGAGTAGAGGATATGGTGATGGTCACCGATTATGGTTGTGAAGTCCTAACAAGATAACGGAGGAGAACGATGTATATAAAAGAGATAAAAGATATGATAATACTGATGAACGATAACAGTCTTACAGAGCTAGAAGTAGAGAAGGATGGCATGCGGATAAAACTAAAAAAATCTTCCGGCGGTTCGTTTGAGAAAGCGGTCGAATATGTTCCTCAAAGTTCTGCGCCTCAATCTGCGCAGGAAGTCAAGAGCGCTAAAGAGGCCGAAAAGGCCAAGAATACCGTGGATATCAAGGCGCCTATGGTCGGAACATATTACCGTTCTCCCTCACCTGAAGCTACGCCATACGTAAGCGTAGGGGATACTATAGGTATCGGGCAGGTATTGTGCATAATAGAAGCCATGAAACTGATGAATGAAATAAAGTCCGAAGTACGGGGCAAGATACTCGAGATGCTTGTTGATAACGCGGAGCCGGTGGAGTTCGGACAGGTCATATTCGTGATAGAACCGATAAAGTGAGGAGAATCGCGTGTTCTCAAAAATATTAATAGCTAATAGGGGTGAGGTCGCTTTAAGGATAATCAGGGCATGTAAAGAGCTCGGCATACGCACCGTGGCAGTGTACTCTGAAGCCGATATTAATTCTTTGCACGTAAGGTTCGCCGATGAGGCCATATGCATCGGAAGCGCAGCAAGTTCTTCCAGCTATCTTAATATTCCCAGCATCATAAGCGCCGCGGAGATCACGGATGTGGAAGCCATACACCCGGGATACGGGTTCCTCGCGGAGGACGCGCATTTCGCGGAGATATGCGAATCGTGCAAAATAAAATTTATCGGCCCCACCCCTGAAAATATGCGGCTCATGGGCGACAAGATGGCCGCCAAAGATACTGCCAGGAAGGCAGGCGTGCCGGTCGTCCCCGGAAGCAAGGATGTGGTAAAGACTAAAGAGGATGCTCTCAGGGTAGCCAAAGAGACGAAGTACCCGGTTATAATAAAGCCCGCGGCAGGCGGCGGCGGAAAAGGCATGAGGGTCTGCCATAATGATGTGCGGCTTATAAGCGCCATGCTTACGGCCCAGCGCGAAGCTGAGGTCTCATTCGGTAATCCCGATGTGTATATAGAAAGATATGTGGAGAAGCCGCGCCATGTGGAGATCCAGATACTGGGAGATAGCCACGGCCATATTATACATCTGGGAGAGAGAGACTGTACGATACAGAGGCGGCATCAAAAGCTTATCGAAGAGAGCCCATCTCCAATGCTTGATCCGAAACTGAGAAAGAAGATAATCGAGGCTGCTATAAAATGCGCCAAGAGTATAGACTATGTGAACGCCGGCACTATCGAATTCCTGGTTGATTGCAATGGAAACTTCTACTTCATGGAGATGAATACGAGGATCCAGGTCGAGCATCCCGTAACGGAGACCGTGACCGGAATAGATCTCGTTAAAGAGCAGATACGCATAGCATACGGCGAAAAATTGCACCATAAGCAGGAAGATATAAAATTTAACGGCTGTGCGATAGAATGCAGGATCAACGCCGAGGACCCGGATAATGACTTCATGCCGTCTCCGGGAAAGATAACTATGCTCGATCTTCCCGGAGGGCGGGGTGTCAGGATAGACACGCACGTATACCAGGGCTATTCGATACCTCCTTATTACGATTCGATGATAGCGAAGCTGATAGTCCACGGCAAGGACAGGTCCGAAGCGATCACCATATGCAGGCGGGCCCTAGATGAGTTCATAGTGGATCCCATAAAGACCACGATACCTTTTCACAAGAAGGTCATGAACAATCCGCTATTTATAAAAGGTAAATATTCCACAGACTTTATTGACAGGCTTTTCGAAAAACCGGAGTCACGCACCTTCTAAAAGGTGTGGGATAAAAGAGGAAGGTGCGGAATGAGACAGGACATGACCGATAGATACAGGACGACAGATCTTGGCGCGGTGAAGATCAATAACAATGCCATAACTACCATAGCTTCGATAGCGGCGATGGAGATCAAGGGCGTCAGCAAGATCGGCGGAGGCATCGGGAAGACATTGTTCGATTTTCTTTGTAAAAAAGGGACCACAAAGGGAGTAAAGATAATCGCCGCCGCGGGCGATATCAAACTTACCGTATATATCACCGTAGAATACGGAGTGGACATAACGCGCATAGCTGATGAGGTCCAGGAAAACGTAAAGATGGCCGTGGAGAAGATGACCGGCCTTGTGCTTTCAGGCGTAGACGTCGTAGTCGAGGGCGTCAAGTCACCATTTTCCAAAGACAAAACAGGAGGATGCTAATGAAGCTTATAGAAGGTCTGACACTTTTCTTTTACACGCTCGTTTTTTTTCTGGTGGGAGGGTTATTCATAGTCGTATCCATGAATGTGATCCCTCTGAATTACATCATCGATACGCTGAATACTCTGTACTCGAATACGGACATCCGCCTTATTCTCGGCATAACGGGAGGGCTCTTGATCTTCATAAGCTTAATGGTAGTTCAGATCACCGTGGGGGTCATAAAGAAAGAGAAGACCATAGCTTTTGAAAATCCGGACGGACAGGTCACTATATCGCTCACGGCGATCGAAGACTTTATAAAACGGGCGATGAAGAATCTTCCTGAGATCAAAGAATCGAGGCCCAGCGTGCGCGCAAATAAGAGAGGCATAGTCATAGTCAACAAGGTCGTCCTCTTCTCGGATGTCAATATACCGGAGACGACGGAAAAGATACAGAATATAGTCAAGTCCAGGGTCCAGGAGATGCTTGGAGTGGAGGAGACCGTAGAGATACAGGTAAATGTGACTAAGATAGTGCACAAAGAAGAGCGGTCCAAGGATGTAAAGAAAGACGACACCAAGGCCCCGCCGTATAGAGGGACTATCGAATATAGCAGTTTTTGATTAAATATGAGGAGGGTTTGAACGATGGCAAGAGTGGGTGTTTTGACAGGTGGGGGCGATTGTCCGGGACTGAATGCGGTTATAAGGGGCGTGGTAAGAAAAGCCTCTCAGAATAATGTAACGGTGGTAGGCATAAAGGACGGTTGGAAAGGTCTCGTTCAGAATATCTCGAGCGAGATAGCTCCGGACTCCGTAGACGATATATTGCAGAAAGGCGGCACTATACTCGGGACTTCAAGGACGAACCCATATAAAAAGAGCGAGGATGTAGCAAAGGTTATTGAAAATTATAAAAAGATGAAGCTTGATGCTTTGGTGGCCATAGGAGGCGAGGATACTCTCGGAGTGGCAAACAAGCTGAGCAATGAGAAGAAAGGGCTTAACATCGTAGCTGTCCCCAAAACCATAGATAATGATCTCAGCGCGACAGATTTCACTTTTGGTTTTAATACCGCTGTGGAGATAGCCACGGAAGCCATCGATAGATTACACACCACGGCCGAGAGCCATCACAGGGTGATGGTGGTCGAGATAATGGGCCGTCATGCGGGATGGATAACCCTTTATGCGGGCATAGCCGGAGGGGCAAATCTTATCCTGATACCCGAGATCAAGATGGATATAAACGAGATATGCGCAAGCCTGGAAAGGCGGAAGGCGAGCGGCAAGGGATATTCGATCGTGGCCGTTTCGGAGGGCGCCTCGTTCAAGGAAGGTCAGTTCGCTACACAGGAGAAAGAGCTCGATTCATTCGGCCACGTGAGGCTCGGAGGTATAGGCGAAAAACTGGCAGGTGAGATCGAGAAGAGAACAAAGATAGAGACGCGCTATGCGGTGCTTGGGCATATCCAAAGAGGGGGCTCTCCGAGCTCTTTCGACAGGGTCCTCTCCACAAGATTCGGCGTGAAGGCGATGGAGCTCGTCCTTGAAAAACGTTTCGGCTTCATGGTGAGCTTGAGAGGCACAGACGTAGTGGCCGTTCCTATACAGGAAGGCGTCGGAACCTTAAAGACGGTCGATATGAAACTTTATGAAGCAGCTAAAACGTTTTTTGATTAAAATATGAACCCCGCCCATTCTTCAAGGGCGGGAAGATAATAGGAGAATGAGCGGGGTGAAAAAAAATATAGAGCTTTTCATAAAGGATAGCATCGCGGCCAAGGAAGAACTTCTCAGGAGCCAGATCGGTAATATTGAGTCGGCTGTAAATATCATCATCGATAGCCTCAAAGCCGGGAAGAAGCTGCTAGTTTTCGGTAACGGCGGCAGCGCTTCTGACAGCCAGCACATAGCGGCTGAGCTGGTGGGAAGGTTCAAGATGGAACGCAAGGCGTTGCCGGCCATAGCGCTGACAACAAACACATCTATATTGACAGCCATAGCCAACGATTATGGCTATGATGTGGTCTTTTCAAGGCAGATAGAGGCCCTTGGAGTTCAAGGCGATGTCGCTCTCGGTATATCCACCAGCGGCAATTCCAAAAACGTGATCGAAGCCTTCAAGAAGGCGCGTACCATCGGGATGAAGACTATTGCCCTCTCTGGAGGCGACGGCGGAAGTATGAAGAAGGAAGCCGATCTATCGATAGTTGTCGGCACAAAAGATACCCCAAGAATCCAGGAATCGCACATATTGATCGCTCACATAATATGCGCCCTTGTAGAAGAGGGGATGTTTAAATGAAGCCGTCAGCCATCAGCTTTCAGCTTTCAGCTAAAATAAAAAAGGGTGCGGATCTATCAAAATTGCTTTCGCGGTTACGCTCGAAGGGGAAGAGGGTAGTATTCACGAACGGCTGTTTCGATATTCTTCATGTCGGCCATGTGGATTACCTTTCTAAAGCAAGGCGCCTTGGTGATCTGCTTGTTATAGGGCTTAATACCGACTCCTCCGTAAGGAAGGTAAAGGGTAAGAACCGCCCGATCAACAAAGAATCCGATAGGGCAAAGGTGCTGGCAGCATTAAGCTCTGTAGATTATGTAACATTATTCTCCGAGTCAACGCCGGAAAAACTTATCATGAAATTAAAGCCCGATGTACTTGTTAAGGGCGGGGACTGGAAGGTAAAAGATATAGTCGGCGGCGATTTTGTCATGAAGAACGGCGGAAAAGTAAAAAATATACCTTATATTAAGGGATACTCAACCACTTCAATAATAGAAAGAAGCGCCTGTCGATGCTAAAGAGAGAGATCTTCCGTATTATTGACGCAAACTTCAACAGGTCTCGCGAAGGCTTGAGGGTCTGCGAAGAGGTCACGCGGTTCGTATGGGATTCGCCGGCCCTTACCAAAGATCTGAAGGCGGCCAGGCACAGCATCACCAATATTTTAAAGAATACGCCCGTTCCGTCAAAATTATTATTCGAAACGCGCGACGTAAGATCCGATGTCGGCCGTAAGGAGCGGAAAAGAAGCGAGATGAAAAGGCTCGACTATTCCGACATATTCAGCGCAAATATCGAGAGAGCTAAAGAATCGTTGAGAGTCCTGGAGGAGTTCTTTAAGCTTATCAATAAAAATGACTCCGCGAAATTCACCAAATTAAGATTCAAGGTTTACGAGATAGAAAAGAAGGCTCTTTCTCATTTATCATGACCCAGATAGAGATAGCTAAGGCCGGAAGGAGAACACCCGAGATGCGCCGCGTCGCGAATGACGAAGGCGTTTCTGTAGACTTTATCCGTAAGGGGCTTGTCAGAGGCACTATAGTAATACCAAAAAATATCGGACATCGTCTCGAAAAGCCCTGCGGTATCGGAAAAGGGCTAAAGACCAAGATAAACGCCAATATTGGGACCTCAAAAGACTCTTCTGATATATCTGTCGAAATAAAGAAGATGGAGCTCTCTATCGAGAGCGGCGCAGACGCCATTATGGACCTTTCCACCGGCACGCGCATCGAAGAGACCAGGCGCAGGATCCTCGCGCGATCAAAAGTACCCGTCGGCACTGTTCCTATATACGAAATAGTCATAAACGGATTGAAAAAATACGGTTCTATCGCGGATATTACCGCCGATGACATGTTCACTGTATTGGAGAAGCAGGCCAGCGAAGGCGTAGACTTCTTCACTATACACGCCGGCGTGACAAAAAAATCCCTAGATATACTGAAAAGAAACCCGCGCCTGCTGGATATAGTAAGCAGGGGAGGCGCTTTCTTGGCCGAGTGGATAATAACTAACAATAGAGAGAACCCGTTTTATGAGCAGTTTGACAGGGTTATGGAAATTGCAAAGAGGCATGATATAACCTTGAGCCTAGGAGACGGGTTAAGGCCCGGTTCTATACTTGACGCAACAGACAAGCCCCAGCTCACCGAGCTCATAACGTTAGGGCATCTGCAGAAGCGTGCGCTTAAAGAAGGCGTCCAGGTCATGATAGAAGGTCCCGGCCATGTACCCATAGACCAGATAGAGGCGAATGTGATCTTGGAAAAATCGATATGTAACGGCGCGCCATTCTACGTCCTGGGCCCTTTGGTAACGGACATAGCTCCGGGTTATGACCACATCACTTCGGCTATCGGCGGCGCCATAGCCGGGAGCGCCGGCGCGGACTTTTTATGCTACGTTACGCCGGCGGAACATTTGAGGCTTCCGACGCTTGAGGACGTGAAGGACGGCGTTATAGCGTCGAAGATCGCTGCGCATGCAGCTGATATAGCTAAAGGCGTGAAGGGTGCCATAGATAAGGATAGAGACATTTCCAAAGCAAGGGCCGAACGCAACTGGAAGAAACAGTTTGCCCTGGCTATCGATCCGGTAAAGCCCGCACAATACAGAAAGTCCTCAAAGCCGGGGTCGAAAGATGTCTGTACTATGTGCGGAGAATATTGTTCAATAAAAACAGCGGAGAAATGTTTAGACAGGAAGTAGGAGACTAAGCTCGTGAGCATATTGGTCGTAGGTTCGGTAGCGCTCGATTCCATAGAGACGCCTTTCGGTAAAAAAGACGAGATACTGGGAGGTTCGGCCACATTCTTCTCTATTTCAGCGTCATTCTTCGATAAGGTCAATGTCATAGCCACGGTCGGTGAAGATTTTCCCAAGAGATATCTAAAGCTCTTGAAAGAAAGAGGGATAGGGACCAACGGCATAACGATAGCTAAAGGCAAGACTTTTCGATGGGAAGGGCGATACGAGTATGATATGAACGTTGCGCATACCCTTGCCACGCACCTTAACGTATTTCAGGATTTCGCGCCAGAGATACCCCGTAATCTTAGAAGCCCTAAGATATTGTTCCTTGCCAATATCGATCCGGACCTTCAGGATAGCGTCTTAAAACAGGTGAAGAGACCGAAATTGATCGCGTGCGATTCTATGAATCATTGGATAACCAGCAAGAAGAGATCCTTGGAAAAATTCCTGCACAAAGTGGATATCTTCCTTTTAAACGATGGTGAGGCAAGACAATTCAGTGGAGAATCGAACCTGATGAAGGCAGCTAAAGCCATTACCTCAAAAGGGCCCAAGAGCGTTGTAATAAAGAAGGGCGAACACGGCGTGATTTATTACTCCAGGAACGGCCATTTTGTCGCCCCGGCCTACCCGCTGGAATATGTGTATGATCCGACCGGCGCCGGGGATACGTTCGCCGGAGGCGTAATAGGCTATTTGAGCAGGGCAGGGAAGATAGATGACGCAATAATAAGAAAGAGCATGGTGTATGGCAGCATAATGGCGTCATTTGCCGTAGAGGATTTCAGCGTAAACAGGCTATTGGGCATAAAACTGTCGGATATCAATAGAAGGTATGCCGATTTCAAAAGATTGACAAGGTTCTAATGAGCGATAGGCGCGAGCGTAATTCAATGGTAGAATACGAGCTTCCCAAGCTTGATACGTGGGTTCGATTCCCATCGCTCGCTCCAGTGTTCCTGTTAATTTTAATTCTCGCGGGGTGCAAGACAGCCTCCACTCCCTACGAATACAATGCTGTATCGGCGCATATAGGCGGAATATACCATTATGTAAAAGGCGGGGACACCTTGTGGAGCATCTCAAAGCTATACGACGTAGATATCAACGCTCTGGTGAGTGCCAACAATCTGGATGATTCGCGCGATATACGGCGGGGCCAGAGGCTTCTGATACCGGGCACCTTCAAAAAACAGGAGGCGCCGGAGAGATCGTTCTCTAAAGAATTTTTTTCGTGGCCGATCAAAGGAAGTGTGATATCCTATTACGGCTCCAAGATGGACAAGACCAAGAACAAAGGTATAGATATACACGCCGCGGAAGGTGCGAGCGTAAAAGCATCGAGGTCCGGCAAAGTGGTATTCTGTGATGAATGGCTTAAAGGTTTCGGCAAAACTATAATATTAGACCACGGTGACAGTTTTCAGACCGTATACGCATATAACTCCATTTTGCTTGTAAAGCCGGGAGATTTGGTAGAGCAGAATGGTGTGATCGCTAAAGTTGGAAGGGGAGGCCGCGCCAAGGAACCGAGCCTGCATTTTGAGATACGCAGGAACGGCGAGCCGCAGAATCCGTTCTATTATTTATCACGTTAAGGGCATATCATGTTCAGCGAACCGGTAGTAGGAGAGAAGTTTTTCGGCAGAGAAGAAGTCCTGGATCTTCTTAACAAGAGGACCCTTGCCTTGAAAGACGGCTATAGGCAGAACATAGCCCTCACAGGACAAAGCCTTTCCGGAAAGACATCAATACTCCACCACTTCCTTTATTCGATCAAAGAGGAAGACTTTATAACGATATACGTTGAGGTGGTAAAAGAGCCCTTTCGGTCATTCTCCAACCGTTTCATCGCCACCCTGCTCTACAATGCCCTCGCAAAGACCGGTGAGAGAGTAGGTTTTGAGTTCGAAAATCTACTCGATAAGGCCCAGGAGCTATTACCGAAGACATATGCCGCCATCAGAAATATCAATTCATGCGTAGATAAAGGCGACTTTGACGAGGCTTATTTCAGCCTCTTAAGCCTCACCTCTATCCTTAAGGAAGAGATAAAACGCTCATGCGTAGTCATACTGGATGAGTTTGATAATCTCGAGCATATAGGCGTAAAGAACCCTTTTCTGAACTTCGGCAAAGTGATAATGATACAAAAGGATACTATGTACATAGTATCCTCCTCGCGAAACCAGATATTCAAGAAGATACTCTCCGAAAAACTCTCGCTCCTGTTCGGGAATTTTGAAATAGTAAAAGTTGCCGGATTCGATACCCAGGCGGCAAAGAGATATATAGACACGCAGACTTCCGGCTTCGAGATAGACGCCTCATTGCAGAAGTTCTTCATCGCGTTTACGGACGGTAACCCTTTCTACCTTAACCATATATTAAGAAGGTCCAAAGAGATAGCGTCGGAAGCGATGACAAGTTTTATTGACAGCGATATAGCTGTCCGGGCCGTCATCGACCTCATATATAACGCCAACGGCGTGATACATCAATACCTTCTTAATTTCATACTGGATCTCATAGATACCAAATATAAGGAGCGGTATCTATCAATACTGGTCTCGATAGCGTCCGGTAGGAATAAGCTGTCTGAAATATCAAAGAATATAAGATCGAAACAGGCGGATGCGTCTAAAGATCTCCTCGAGCTCTCACAATTGGGTTTTATACAGAAGAGCGGAGTATTCTACAAGATAGACGATCCGGTGATGGCTTTTTGGCTTAAGAGCGTATATCAGAAGAGGCGCCAGGTCCTGGTAGACGGCATATTCAACAGAAATGATATTTACGTATCCGAAATGAAGGAGTATATTTCGCTTTTTTTTATCGAATCCGAAAAAGATACGACAGCAAGGATCGCCGAACTATTCAACGCTTTCTCGAACGAGCTCGTCCAGATAGACGCCAGACATATAAAACTTCCGCATTTTACGAAGGTCGAAGCGAAAGAGTCTGCCGGACATAAACAGTTTATAGCTGCCACCTTCAGGGGAAGCTCATGGCTGGTCCAGGCTTATGAGGAGCCGGTCAGAGAGAACGATATCATAGATTATATAAAGAATATAAAGGCTTCTGATTACAAGATAGCGAATAAGATAATAATACCGTTGAGAGGGATCGATGAGAACGCCAAGCTTCTGGCGAAAGAGCTCAAGATATCTATATGGGACCTAGCCACGCTTAACGGGATCCTCGGTTTCTACGGCAAGGTCAGGATGGTGGCATTTTGAGGATACTAGTACTTTCAGACACTCATATTCCGGTCGCAGCGCAGGACCTGCCGGGAGAGATATACAAGGCCATAGAGGGCGTGGATATGATATTCCATGCCGGAGATATTATGGACGCGGGCGTGCTTGATAAGCTTAGGTCGTTGAAAGAGACAAAGGCCGTCTGCGGAAATATGGACTCTAAGGAACTGTGCATGACTTTGAATTCCAAAGAGATCATCAATATAGGAAAATTTAAGATAGGTCTTATGCACGGCTACGGAGCTCCGTCCGAAATAATGCCTACTGTGCGAAGGGAATTCGATAAGGTCGATGTTCTGGTCTTCGGCCATTCTCATGCGGCTATGAATATAAAGAAGGACGGTGTGCTATATTTTAATCCGGGAAGCCCCACGGACAAGATATTCGCGTCGAAGAACTCTTACGGCATTCTTGAAGTCACGGATAAGACAATAGAAGGCACTATCATAGAGATATGACAATAAATTCCGCCCATTCTTCAGGGCGGGAAGAGAATAGGAGATTGGGCGGAGTGCAGGATATACCGGTGATAAAGATAGAGGGCAGGACTCTCCCGGAAGTATGGGAGAAGGCGGTCATAGCTACGTGGACCGAGGGGCTATCGATAAAGACAGAATATGATAAGCCTTTGGATCCGTCCAGCAAAGACTGCACTATGATAATGTCGGTTGATGAGCCGATGACGGAACCGCGCATACATAGGGCGTTTCCCGGAGGCTTGGAAGACCTGGAAGTCTACAGACAGGAAGTGGTTTTGGGTATACATGATCATTGGATCAAACCGGAAGAAGGAAAGTGGACCTACACATATCATCAGAGGATGTTCGGCTTCAATATAGAGGGTAAGACTATTGACCAAATCAAGTACATCATAGAGAAACTATCCGAGACCCCTTATTCGCGGCGCGCGCAGGCTATAACCTGGAACCCCGGCATGGACCCTTTCACAGATGATCCTCCGTGCCTACAGAGGATATGGTGCAGGTTGGTGGAGCGTATCGATGGGAAGTTATCGTTAAACATGAATACGCACTGGAGGTCGCGCGATGGATATAAAGCCAGCTTCATGAATATATTTGCGCTGACAGACCTTCAGGCTATGATAGCCAAAGAGATATCCAAGAGAATAAAAAAAGAGGTGGTGGTAGGAAGATACGTGGATATAAGCGACAGTTTTCATATTTACGGCAGCTACGCGGAAGAGTTTAAAAAATTCTTAAAGACGGTCGGAGAGCGGCCTTTCGAAGAGAAGACCTGGTCAACGGAGTTCGCCCGGCCTTTCTTTGAGGACGCAAAAGCGCGGCTGAAGAACGAGGCATAAGAATGGACAGGCTCTGGGCTCCGTGGAGGAGTAAATATATTAACTCGCGCAAAAAGAAGAGATGCATATTCTGCAAACCTAAGGAATTTGTGGTGAGAGAGAGCAGACTCTCCTTCGCGATGCTGAATATATATCCTTATAATAACGGACATATCATGGTCGCGCCAAAAAGGCACGTCAAAACGATAGAGCATCTTACGGAAGCGGAGATCTGCGACCTGATGAAACTGGTCATAGAGGCAAAGAAGGTCCTTAATAAGAGGCTGAAGCCCCATGGCTATAATATCGGTTTTAACGTTGGAAGGGATGGGGGGGCGGGATTCGCCGGCCACATGCATATACATATCGTGCCGCGCTGGCGCGGTGATACGAACTTCATGCCTATGGTATCCGGCACAAAAGTGCTTTCGGATTCTCTGGACGCGACCTATAAATTGTTTAAAAAGAGATAACTATGCTTAAACGTGTAGACTTTGAAAAAAGGGAAGAGCTGCTAGCGCCTTACGCGCAAAAGAGCAAACGCTCCAGAGGAAGACATTATAAAGAGAGCGAACATAACTACAGGTCCTGCTATCAGCGAGACCGGGACAGGATAATATATTCTACCGCTTTCAGGAAGCTGGAATATAAGACCCAGGTCTTCGTTAACCATGAAGGAGATTATTACAGAACACGGCTTACGCATACGTTAGAAGTCGCCCAGATAGCCAGGTCAATAGCCAGAGCTTTAAGCCTGAACGAAGACTTAGTCGAGGCGATATCATTGGCACATGATGTCGGACATACCCCATTCGGACATTCGGGCGAAGATGCCCTCCACGAGCTTATGAAAGATTACGGGGGATTTGACCATAACGCGCACGGGCTGAGGGTAGTGGACTCACTCGAAGAGCGCTATCCCGATTTTCCGGGGCTGAATCTTACTTACGAGGTGCGCGAAGGCATTATAAAACATTCCACCGCATATGACCTGCCAAGGCCTATAGTGCCGTTCGAGTCGACTGCTTCGCCATTACTTGAGATACAGGTAGTCGATATCGCCGATGAGATAGCTTACGATAATCATGATCTTGACGATGGCATTATGAGCAAGCTCATAAAAGAGGAGGACCTCAAGGCCATACCGGTCTGGACCAAAAAAGATAAGGAGATCCGCAGAGCTTATCCGGGCGTAAAGGATGAGATACGCAAGTATCAGATAATCCGCTCTATCATCAACGATCAGGTCACAGATGTGCTGACGCAGACCGAGAACAATATCAAGCGCTTCAAGATCCGAAAGCAGCAGGACGTATTGAAGCTTCCTGTCAGACTGGTCTCTTTCTCCAAAGAGGCCGCTAACATGCGTAAACCGATGCGAGAGTTCCTGCAGAATAATCTATACCAGCACTACAGGGTCGCCAGGATGTCCAATAAAGCCTACAGGTTCATCACCTCGCTATATAATGTATACCTCGATAAGCCGGAACAGCTTCCGCCGTCAACTCACAATCGCCTGAAGAAAGAAGATAAGCACCAGGTCGTCTGCGACTACATCGCGGGCATGACAGATAGATATGCGCTCGACGAATATAAGAAGTTCTTCGAGCCGTACGAAAGAGTGTAATAGCTATTTAACCCGTGGAGTTTTAAAGTTATAAAGAAATGACCTGCGGCACAACGATTGACATCGGACTCACAGCAAACTATAATTAGGCCATGGAAGATATAAAGAATAGTAAAGAGTACCAGAAGGAGCTTTTCGACAGGCTCAAGAAGAGCATAAGTCTCAGGAAGGCAGAGGAGTGCTTCGGCGTCTGCCTTAATTCTGCTCTTTGGTGGGTTGTAGAGCAGCCACATCCTAAGTTATCCGACATGATGAAGATCATCTCGGGCACATGCCCCTTTCTAAAGGGCCCGGGTTCGATAAAGAAGAGCAGTTGCGTGAATATGCTTTGGGATATAGTCAAAAAATGCGGCAGGGCAAGGACGCTTATAAGGTTTGACTGCGTTGAAGGCTTGCATGGATTCGTCTATCCGATATTCCAGGGAGATAAATTGTACGGCTACCTCGGGACTTGCTACACAAAAAAAGACGTATCCTCACAGATCATGGATATATTCGGCGCATTTACCGATGCCATAGTCAGAGAAGTACAGAAGGAGCTTGAACTTTCAAAGCTATACGAAACGATAAGGCCCAGAGCCATAGCGCTCTCCACAGTCCATACAGTACACAGGCTGATAGGATCCACTCTCGATATGAATGAGCTTTTGCCGAGAGTGGCGCGGCTATCTTTACAGATAATAAGGGCTAATAGGTGCTCCATCAAGCTTGTGGACTCTACAAAGAAACTGCTCTTACCCAAAGTCACAATAGATCTCAGGGAGAAGAAGTCAAGGCTGAAGAAAGTGCGGATCGGGAATTGGTCTCCCGGAAAAGCCGTGAAGTTCGGAAGGCCCATAAGGGACAAGGACCACCTGGCAACGCCGTTGATAGACGAGGATGTCATAGGCGTCATAACGCTTTATGATAAAGTGGACAAAAAACCCTTTACGTCGTTCGATCAGGAGATAATGGCCACTCTGTCCGAGCAGGCGGTTATTGCAATAAAGAACGCGCAGCTCTACAAGGAGCAGGAGAAGCTTACCGAGGGCATCATAAAAAGCTTCGCTACCATAGTAAGTACGCGCGCCAAGGGCGTATATCTGCCGCGCGCGTCATTCTTGAGGATAGCGACTCTTATAGGGCAGAAGATGAGGATGTCGGACAGGGAATTAAAAGGTATAGAGTATGCCATACTGCTGCATGATGCTGGACAACTCGTGTTGCCGGACGATGTCTTGAGAAAGCCGGCAAAGCTGACAGGCAGGGAATACGACCTGGTGAAAGAGCATCCCGTGATGGGCGCAGAGATACTGAAACCTATGAAGTCCTTAAAAGGCATCATACCTATAATACTCCATCATCACGAGAACTACGATGGCAGCGGTTATCCAAAAGGTCTGAAGAAGGACCAGATACCGCTAGGCGCCAGGATCATGGGTGTAGTGAGCGCGTTTGAAGCTATGATAGCCAGGAGGCCTTACAGGACCGCAAGATCCATTAGCGTTGCTTTAGCGGAGATGAAGGCGAACTCAGGCACGCAGTTCGATCCTAAAGTTGTCCAGGCACTGCTGGAAGTGGTCGGCAGGCAGGATATAAAAACGATGTTGGAAAAGGAAAGATATGTCGGACATAAATAAAGAGCTCCGGTCAGACCTATACGTGAATATAGTGAGATTCTTCCACGAAAACCAGTCCTCTATAGACACGCCCCGCGGAGTGTCAACGTGGGTGCGCGAAGAGAGGGCGAAGGTAAAGAAGGTCCTTGAAGAATTGGTCGGCATGAAGATATTGGTAGCCCACCGCGCTACATCCACGACGGGCTACAGCTATACCCGTAACGCTAAGATCATCTCGAAAATTGAAAAACTCCTTAAAAAAAGAAGAGTCGCCTGAGATACTCTCCGGGCTCAATAAGGAACAGGCGCTCGCCGTAGATTCGACCAGTGGCCCCGTATTGATCCTGGCCGGCCCCGGCACGGGCAAGACCCAGCTCTTATCCATCCGCGCATACTCCATACTTAAAAAAGAGAAGAATATACTGCCCGAAAATATCCTGATACTCACATATACCAACTCCGCTGCCAAGACCATGAAACTGCGCCTGGCTAAAGTGATAGGCGCGGATGGTTACGATGTAGAGGTCGCCACCTTCCATGGATTTGCCAACTCTATACTGCAGGAATCGGAAGAGGCCGCCGAATACGTAGGCGACAAGGTCCAGATGGATGATGTGGAACAGGTAAAGGCCATAAAATATATACTCGATACGACAAAAGGCCTTGATGATATACGGCCTTTCGGCGCCCCCTACATGTATATAAAAGAGCTGCTGCAAAAGATAGGGGATCTCAAGAAGGACGGAATAAAACCCGCCGACCTGCATGAATATATCTCTCTGAACAGATCGGATCCCTACCTGGAAGAGAAATATGCAAAAAGGTTAAAAGCCCTGTCTGCTGTATATGATAATTACGAAAAATTGAAAGAGGGAAAGGATAAAGATATATTCGATGAGCGCGGAAGATACGACTATGACGACATGATACTCTTCGCTACAGAAGCCCTGAAGAAAGAGGCCCTCTTAAGAGAAAAATATCAGTCCCAATTCAAATATGTCATGGTGGACGAGTTTCAGGATACCAACGGCGCGCAGCTGGAACTCTTATTCGCGCTTCTCGATTACAAGAACCCCAATCTATGCTGCGTAGGCGACGACGATCAGTCGATATACAGATTTCAGGGCGCCAGCGTAGGAAATTTCAAGCTCTTCAGAAAGCGCTTTCCCGGACGCGTAGAGATATCATTAAGGGATAATTACCGCTCAACCGGAGAATTGCTGAATATTTCCAAAAATATCATAAGCCTCATCCCCGCAGGGGAGAGAGTGACCGAAAAGGAGCTCGTCTCTTTAAAAGACTACCCGGATAAGGAGATAGGCTTCAGGGAGTTCACCACCGAGGACGAGGAACTGCTATTTATAGTGGACAAGGTCAGAGAATTAAAGGATAGGATAGCGGCTTCCGAAGAATTGAGCGATGAGGAGAGAACTCATCCATATAATAATATAGCCGTCCTTGTGCGAAAGAGAAAGAGCATACTGAAGATAATAGACGCTTTCCTGCAGGCGGGCATACCATATGCGACTGACGGAAAAGAGGACATAAGCGGCGAAAAACGCGTAAAACAGCTCATCGACGTTCTTCGCCTCGCGCAGGCGGGGCCTGACGAAATGGACGCTAAGGATATGGCTCTCTATAAAGTGCTTACTTCGGACTATCTTGAAATACCCCACCCCGATCTGCTTAAGTTCCTGTGCCATGTAAACGAGAAGAAAGATAAGCGCGTAAGGAAGATATCGCTTACGGGCGAATTCTTCGACTATTTCCCGTCTCATAAGGCCTCATACGCGATCAAGAGGCTTCTCGAAGATGCCCAAACAAAGACCGTGCATACGATGCTCCTTAATTACATAAAAGATGCCGGGTTATTCAAATTTATACTTAAGGAGTACCGGAATAATGAAATATTGAGAATAAGGGAGTTGAGAAGCGTTACTTCTTTCATAAACATGATAAAGTCTGCCGACCTCGCCAATCCTGGCATGCGACTGGACGATCTCATGCTCGAGATGAAGACCAGGGCCGACCATGATCTCCCCATCCAGGGAAAACTTGTGACTATGACGCAGGACGGGGTAAGGATATTTACGGCGCACGGCTCGAAAGGGCAGGAGTTCCATTCGGTAATAATACCGTTCTGCCTTGATAAAAAGAATTGGCCCGCGCGCGCTATTCCCGAAAAGATACCCCTACCTCCGGCGCTATTTAAGACCAAGGAGAGGATAGAAGAGAGGGAGTCGGTGAAGAGGCTCGCTGGTTATGATGAGACGCGGCTCTTCTACGTGGCGATCACCAGGCCAAAGTCGACGCTTCTTTTTACGGCAAGCCCGACAGAGAATACGGTATCCAGTTCGTATCTGAATCACCTGGATATATCGAAGGAATCTCCCGAATATGTGGACGAGGAAGTGGTCCTGGGAAGATCTATAGACCTGACGGACCTTGAAGACCCATTTATAGGGACAGAGGCGATACTGAGCGACATGATAAGCAACCTAACCCTGAACCCTACGCGTGTAAATAACTATCTGTCATGCCGCAGGAAGTTCTTATATAACGATGTACTGAAGCTTCCGGCAGCGAAGAAGAGGAGCCTTGTTTTCGGTAATTCTGTTCATAAAGCCCTGGAGGAGACATATAGAGAGTTCAAAAGAAGAGGGAAGTTCCCCAGTTTTAAATTTTTTCTCGGATCTTTCGAAGATGAATTGAAGATGCAGGGGGCGGATAGTTCGATAGAGCTTGATTGTCTCAATAAGGCGAATGGCCCGGTATTAAGAGAATGGTTCGAAGTCTCTTCAAAGAACCCCGTATTACCTATCGATCTCGAGAAGAAACTGGTAATAACCGTAGCCGATAACATAATCTTTACCGGTAAGTACGATAAGGTGGAATGGCAGGACCAGAAGAAGAATACGGTCCGTATAATAGATTACAAGACCGGAAAGCCGGACGATCATCTTAAGAAGATAAGCGTCTGCCGCGACCTAAGAAGCGAGGAATGTGACGGATACCTAAGACAGCTCGTTTGCTACAAGCTTCTGTACGAAAAGGACAAGACGCAGTCGCGCGGCAAGACCGTAAGCCACGGAGTTCTCGTCTTCATAGAACCCCTCTCGACGGATATTAGAAAGCTGGACTTAAAAAAAGGGGGCTATATCTCTCTGCCGGTTCAGATCTCGGACGAGATGGTGGCCGAGATGGAAGAGATAATAAAAGATACGTGGAGAGATATAAAGAGCCTTAGATTCGAAAAATGCGCCAAACGCGATGAGGAGAAGTGCGGAAGATGCGATTACGACGATATCTGCTGGGCGTCTTAATAATCGGCGCCTGCCTTTTTACCGTTTATTTGAATTTTGACAGGGTGGCGCTATTCACATTGTCCAGGCTATACGACCTGGATATATCATACAAAAATCTTACCAAAGAAAAGCTCGATGGCTACGTTTTTGAAAACCTGAGAGTGATGAACAAAAAAATGGGATTGGGTTTCTATTCCCAGCGCGCCACGATAAAGAGCTCATGGAAGCGAGACTTTCTTAAAACTATAAATATTGACTTTAAATTTAAAGACGTCCATTTCGTTAAAGGTAAGGAAGAAAGCTCAAACGCAAAGTATGATACCATCTCCCAGGTCGTGGCTATGCCGTTCGAAGGAAGGTGGGCCTATAAGGATATATCCGGGGAAGCCGAGATCTTTTCTAACGGTCTGACATTGAGTAAATTCTCAGCCAATGGAAAAGAGATACGGCTGGACCTTTCGGGAGACATCTTTTATAACAATGTAGTGGACGTGGAGATATCGATATACTTTTCTAAAGATGCCCTCAAGGACATTCCGCCCGAGCTTCACACTGTCATAATGTCAGAAGAACCCAACGAATGGAAGAGCTTCTCTTTAAAAATAAAAGGTAGTCTTAGCTCGCCATCCATGCAGATCTCCGGCAAGCTATTCCGGCTCAATTTCGGTACGGTTACGGTAAAAGAGTGAGTCTCCTGACCTGATCATAGCAAGTTGACACGATAAGGGATGAATGTTATAATATGCCGCTAGTATGGAAACCGAGAAATATCAAAAGGAACTGTTTGAATTTGAAACTCCAAGGAAGGCTCAAGCGAGACTCGGCAGCATATTTCCCAGAACCGACTTTGCAATAACCTTAACACCGGAGAAGATGGTCTTTACGGCCATAGGCGTAATAATGCTTATGGTGATATTTTTTGCGCTTGGCGTGGAAAAGGGCCGATCGGCGGCTTATGCCAAGTTTACGACCACGAAAACAATAACCAAGGATATCGTCGCAATACCGGCAAAGCCTGCCGCGACCCCTATAGTTGTTGCCAGGAGCGCGGTCGCAACAAATGTAACGCCAAAGACTAGTTTGCCTGTAGCGGCAGTCAAGGTTCAAGCGCCTTTTGATAAGTCAAAGCCGTATATGATAGTAACTGGCGCGTTCTCGCGGCAAGATCTTGCGTTAAAAGAAGTCGGCAAACTAAATAAGGCCGGATTAGAGGCTTTTGTATACTACGGAGAGCCGTATTATCTGGCATGCGTGGGGTCTTTTCAAAACAAAGACGGCGCGGGAAAGATTTTGAATAAGGTCAGGCAGATGTATAAAGATGCATATGTAAGGTTAAGATAACGCTTAAGGAGGTAATGAAAGATGTCACAGCACCCAAGTTTACGTTCGTCCGATAAAGACAAGAAACAGAGGTCCGTTTTAAAACGTTACGAGAGGATAAAGACGCTTCAAGACAAAGAAAAGTGGGATGAGAAGAAGGATTCTGTCTTTGGATTACCAAAGGTCAAGGTAACCAGATTCAAGATAAAGAAGGAGAAGGCTGCGGCGGTTGAAGGCGCTGAGGCCGTGGAAGGCGCTGTACCGGGAGCGGCACCGGCGGCACCGGGTAAAGAAGCGGTGAAGCCTGCTGGAAAAGAAGGGGCCAAGACTCCGGCGACGGATGCGAAGAAGGAAACGAAAAAATAGGCAGTAAACCCATCTAAAGGTGAATAGAGTCAGAGTTTGTTTAGGTGATAGGTCTTACGATGTCCTGATAGGAGATGGCCTTCTATCTAAAAGCGGCTCTATCATCAAAAAGCTTAAGATAGGCCGGGATGCCGTAGTAATAACAAACAGCTCGATCCTGAAAGCTCACGGCAAAACCTTAAAAGAGTCGCTGAATAGATCCGCGATCAGCGTAAGATTCGAGCTCATAACCGACTCCGAGAAGGCCAAATCTTTCCCCACTCTTTTAAAAGTATTGGATCGTATCGCTGCTTATGACAAGAATAGATCTCTATTCATCATAGCGTTTGGCGGCGGTGTGGTAGGGGACCTCTCCGGATTTGCGGCCGCCATCTACAAAAGAGGGATCCCGTACGTACAGATACCCACGACCTTACTTGCACAGGTTGACTCTAGTGTGGGCGGAAAAGTCGCTATCGACCTTTCCTCGGGGAAGAACCTCATCGGAGCTTTTTACCAGCCAAAGATCGTCATATCAGATATAAACGTTTTAATGTCGCTTCCCCCTAGGCAAATACGCAACGGCCTTGCTGAGATAATAAAATACGGTGCCATCAAGGATAAGTCTCTCTTCATTTACCTTGAAAAAAATTTCAGAAGAGCCGTCGGTTTAGATAAAAAAGTTTTCGAACATCTTATAATGCAGTCGGTTATAATAAAGGCCCGACTCATTCACGAGGACGAGCTCGACAGAATAGGGAAGAGGATCATCTTGAATTACGGACATACGATAGGCCACGCGATAGAACAGGCCTCTTCGTATTCAAATAGCTATAATCACGGAGAAGCTATAGCTATAGGCATGTGTGTGGCGGCAGAGATCGCCTTAAGACTCAAGATATTAAAAAGAGATGATGCCGAAAGGATCGAGCGCCTCATAAAGAAGTGCGGGTTACCCACCAAGATAAAGGGGCTGAAGTTCAATAAGATATATGAGGCCCATCTGCATGATAAAAAGTTCGCGCGGAGCAAAAATAGATTTGTGCTTCCTTATGCCCTGGGTGGCGTCCGCGTGGTGGAGAAGATACCTGACCGCGTAATAGCCGGAGCCGTAAAGGAACGCTTACTAAATTAAGGAGAGAGCCATATTTATGCATACCTTAAGGATATTTTCAAAAGCCGACGCCAACGGCGTAAAAGATCTTATACTCTCAATACTTACGAAAGAGTATCCGTTCGATAAGAATGCCTATTCTGACAGCGACCTCGCAAGGATCGATGAAGTCTACGGCGGAGAGAAGGACTCCTTTATGGTCATAGAGGAAAACGGAGATATCGTGGGTACTGTGGGGGTGAAAGAGGACTCCAAGGAGAGCGCTCTTTTAAGAAGATTATTCGTTGATCTTAAGCACCGCAAGCTTGGTTACGGCACAGAACTCCTAAATAAAGCGATAGAGTTCTGCAAAGATAAGGGTTACAAGCGCATAGCCTTTAGATGCACCGACAGGATGAAGGATGCCATGAATCTTTGCCTGGGTAAGGGATTTAAAGAGATAGAAGCGCTGGATGTTGCGGGATTCAAGATACACAATCTTGAATTTAAGACATAAGTATCACTCCTTAAGTTTAAGCGCAACCTCGACTTTATTATCGTTGTTATTATATTTTAGCAGGACGTTATCCGGTGTTATAGAGGTAACCGTAGCGCCGCTTATAACATCGCCCTCCCTGACTACGGTGCCATTTATTATCGCCTTAGGCTTTTCTTCAATATACATTATACCGTTCAACACGAGATTCGGCGGTTGATTTATCTGTCCCGGAGATACTAAGGCCAATAGTTTGCCCGTTGCCCGCTCGACCGCCCCGGATGATATAGGAGATGCCGCTTCCTTATCGGGACTCGTCCTCTGTGGCGCCACCACTAAATCTTTCGATCTTATCTCTTTATCAGTAGTCGCTATTTTTGAAAATAGGGTTCTTATGCCGAAGCCGGTGACCAGAGAGAGCAGTACGATAACATATACTATAATGGATATCTTTTTATTTATCGCGCGCGCGTCAGTAACTACCGCAGGGACAGGTATCGCCGGCTCCTGCACGGGATCCTCATGCGCCTGCGGCAAACTTTTTTTGCCTGAATAGTTGTATTGGGCCCTCTTTAAAGCTTCCTGTATTATGCTCATCTGGCGAAGACCACTCCTTCTATCTCTTGAATACATTTCTCTACATTGACACCATCTATATGTTTCGTCTCCAGCACATATGCTGACAAGAGCGCTTTGTCGCACACCGTATTGATGAGACGCGGTATGCCGCCGGAATATTTGTGTATAATCTCCAGAGCATCATCAGAAAATATTATATCACCGACTGATCCGGCAACTTTAAGCCTGTGGTATATATATTCGCTTATTTCATCTTTCGGCAGGGCTGTGATATGAAATCTGACGCCTATCCTCTGACGCAGCTGTTTCAAATTCGGGGCGTTAAGCTTTTCCCTTAGCTCCGGTTGTCCCACCAGTATCATCTGGAAGAGCTTCTCTTTTTCCGTCTCCAGGTTCGACAATATCCTGAGCTCCTCCAGCACCTGAGCCTTAAGGTTCTGAGCTTCATCTATGATCAGGATGACGTTGTTATTCTTTGAAAGTTCTTCGAGCAGGAAATTATTAAATTGCCTCAACATGGCGGCCTTTGTCCTCTTGCCTACGCTCACGCCAAAATCTTCCAGGATAGTTTGAAATAATTGTATCTCGGGCAGGGTGGAGTTAAATATGAAAGCGCTCTTTGTATTGGCATCCATGTGGTTTAAGAGCGCTCGACAGAGCGTGGTCTTGCCGGCGCCTATTTCGCCGGTGATCTCAAGAAAACCTTTTCTCTCTTTTATTCCGTATATCAGGTGAGCAAAAGCCTCTTTATGGACACGGCTCAAGTAAAGAAAGCTGGGATCGCTTGTTATGTTGAAGGGTTTCTCTTTGAGGCCAAAGAATTGTCTATACATCTCACCTCAAATTATATATCCAAATATCGTCTAATGCAAATGAATTATTATCTCTTGCTTTTTAAATATCCATTATGTATACTGTAACATATGTTGCAAGCTTCAATGTTCGAGAGGAGATATATTTTATGTGGAATGGAATAAACAGAAGAAAATTTCCAAGAGCAAGTTATAAGTGCCTCATCACGATAAAGAAGAGGCTCACGGCCAAGACCATATCCACGCATACGGAGAATATAGGGGCGGGTGGTATATGCGTGATGATAAAGGAAGATCTGGGACTCTTTCAGGGCGTGGACCTGGAGCTCTTCCTCGAAGATACCAGGCCGCCTATAAAATGCGGCGGCACCGTGGTATGGGTAGTAAAGAAATCCGAGCCGAAACAAAAAGGTAGTTATATTTACGACACCGGGATAGAGTTCATAGACGTCAGGCCTGAGGATAGGGACAGGATATCCGAGGCGGTCGAAGAGATACTAAAAGCGCAGACAAAGAGCAAGAAATAGATTATTTGTGCCCAAGAGACCTTGACAAATCACACTACCTGTGTTATACTTGCTACAAATCTATAGTAAAGGAGGTGAAAAAACAA
>CAYVCD010000008.1:8849-27861 GCA_964450115.1 uncultured Planctomycetia bacterium | reverse complement strand
ATAGCGCTAGCGTCACATATAACCAATCAGACAAGACATGGTTCTACGACCAGACACGTGATATATATGATACGACAAGCCCCGTATGGGATTTTACCAGCACGTGGGTAGCGCTTACGAGCTCCTATCCGCTATTAAAATGGGAATGCAATATCTGGAGCGCTTCGGGTCCGGGGGATTGGTCGACAGCAGGAAACTGGAGCAAGGGCACCGTGCCTACGGCAAGCAGCACAGTCCTATTTAACGGAACAAGCACACAAGCCTCAACAATAGACGCGTCCTTCGCGGGCTCGATAACCAAATTTTACATCGATACCAGCTACACCGGCGTAAACGCTATTATCGCTCAGAATAGGACATTGACCATTGCAGGCGATTACTCGCAAGCGGCCGGCACGTTTACCCAGAACGCCGACGCCATAACATTGCGCGGCAATATGACGATAACGGGCGGCACATTCACAAAGAGCGCCTCGGGCTTGCTTAAATTC
Organism: uncultured Planctomycetia bacterium; assembly: GCA_964450115.1. Classification (GTDB taxonomy): domain Bacteria; phylum Omnitrophota; class Gorgyraeia; order 2-01-FULL-45-10; family 2-01-FULL-45-10; genus 2-01-FULL-45-10. The sequence continues at coordinate 27,370 of CAYVCD010000008.1, read as the reverse complement.
GCGTCAGGCACAACCATACAGAAGCTCACCTCGGGCGCTCAGGACCTGGGTAATATTCAGATATCGATCAACGGCTCGGATAATACCACCCTAACGCTGCAGGATGCCCTTAACACCGATAATATCACTGTCGACGCTAGCCAGATACTCGTAGCTAATAACATGAATATAAATTCCGGCGGAAATTGGGCGAACCCCGGGACGTTTACCGCGGGAACTGGCACGGTTACATTCGACGGCTCCACACTAGATGCGATCCAGACTGTTAATCCCGGCATAAGCTCATTCTATAATCTGACCATTAATAATACGGGCATAGGTACCGCGAAAGTCCGGCTCCTGACTAACGCGGCGACGGTAACGCACGACATGACCGTCACAGCCGGCACCTTCGATCCGAATAGCCTTGTAGTGAATGGCTCCGGCGCTTTGAGCGTGACAGGCACGATCTTGGTCGACGCCGCCACATTTGCCGGAAGCTACTCGGGTTTTGGGACAGTTACGCTTAATCCAGGGTCCACCGTTAACTATTCCAGGGCGGGTGACCAGACTGTAAGCGGGGCATTATTGTACAGCAATCTTACAACATCCGGATCTGGCACAAAGACTTTGAGCGCAGACACTACTATTGCAAGGAACCTGACGATATCCAGCGGCACGATAATAAACTCCGGCGGCAAGAACATGATATTGGCCGGAGACTGGGTCAACTCGGGCACGTTCACTCATGGCAGTAACATCGTCACCCTTAACGGTGCTGCTGCGCAATCGATCACTTCCGGAGGAAGCGCGTTCAACACTGTTACCATCACCAACAACTCTGTGGCAGGCGTGACATTTGCCGACAGGTTTATTGCCAATACACTCAATGCCGCAAGCGGCGTAAAGAAGATATCGTTCTTCACCGCCTCTGTCGGTTCGCCCAATACCGTGAACACGAGCTTCAATGTAAACGGCTCCGCCGGAAACCTGATCCAGCTCAGAAGCACGACTGACGGTCTTCAGTGGAACTTTGATCCCAGAGGCACGGCAACTGTATCCTATCTCGACGTCCAGGATTCAAAGAACATCGGCTCTATCATATACAGTAACACCTCAAAGGACTCGGGCAATAACGCGAACTGGGATCTCGCGGATCATCTGGGTTATATCGTACAACCTTCCGGCATCACGGCAGGTCAGGTCATGGTCCCCGCTGTTGAAGTAGGCGTCTATGACGCTTATAATAATCTTTGCACAAGCATAAACGGGATAAGAAACGTGGCTTTAGCCATAGGCGCGGAGCCCGTCGGTGGAAATTTAACATTCACCACGCCCAGGAGCGTGACCGCCGGCATAGCCACCTTTGGCGATATCACAAGCGCCGCCAGCGGGGCGTACACTATCGTTGCCTCAAGCGCAAGTTTAGTTGGCCTGACCAGCAATGCGTTCAATGTAACGGCAAGCCCCGTGCCTCCGCAGCCTCCACAGCCGCCGCCGTTTTATCCGCCTCAGCCTCCGTCTGGACCGCGGGACCCGCAGGGGCCAACGGGTCCACAGGGGCCATCGGATCCCGATTCTATTAAGAGCGTTAGCAGCGTGATGGATACCCCTAACTATACAGATAGAGAGCGTTATGAAAAGTCAAGATACCCTCAGGGAAAGTATAGAACTGTCGTCATCGTCTTCGAAGGTAAGGTGCTGGTGACGCCTTACAATGAGAAAGGCGCGGTAAAGAATAGCGGTGTATATGTATCCGGCGGCGAGAAGATATCTGTGGATGGAAGAGTAGAATCCGGCGCCACAGGGCAGGGCTCTCCGGCCAGAAAAGTAAGGGTGACTATCATCGTGCCCAAAGGCTCTGAAGGCACTTTTGTAGTTACCCCATTTGCGGAAAAAGGCCATGCGGCCGCAAAAGAGATAATACTGTCCGCGGGCGACAGTTATGTCTTAGAAAGCGGCGGTCTTCGAACATAAATCTGTAAAAAAGAAGGAGGCTAGAATCTTGACAAATGCATTAAAATGATGTAAGGTCTCAATAGGATGCGTTTAAATTAACAAGGAGGGCGTTATGAAAAAGATCGTTTTGGTAGTTGTGATATTTTTGGCGCTGGGATTGTTTTCGACCGCTTTTGCGCTGGAGAAACCGCGTGAAGCCGTAGTAGTCGACGCTAAAGGCGTAGTAGAAGTCAAGACGCCCATAGAAGACTGGAAACCGGCCCAGAAGGGCATGGTCCTTACACAGGGCGATATCATCCGCACGCAAAAAGCTTCCGAAGCGGTGTTGGGCATGGATGACGGAGGCAAGATGACCACGGTTGAGCTGTCGCAAAGCGGCCAGCTTCAATTGGCGGTTCTGCTTGAGAATAAAGAAGCCGCCACCCAGAACACCCTTTTGGATCTTTCGATGGGAACGGTCTTAATCAAGGCCCAGAAGATACGCTCTCTGAAATCAAAATTCGAAGTGAAGACGCCTACTTCAGTGGTAGGTATCCGCGGCACTGTATTTTCTGTGAGCGTAGAATCTACCGAGTAGTATAGTTTGTCAGATATATTACCGTAGAGGATAAAAGATATCGCGTTATTTCTAAAGACTAAAAAATTCCTTCTTTTAAATATCGCCATCGGGATTGCTGTAGCCTCCGCAATCCACTTTTCGTCCTCACAGGGCTTCTTTAATCGTCTGGAGCTGGCGAGCCTGGACTTTTCCTTCCGGCTCCTGGGCCAGGCCCGGCACCAATCCAAGATCAATATAATAGAGATAACCGATCAGGATATCGCCAGCATAGGGCGCTGGCCCTGGGACCGTTCCTGGCATGCCACGATGGCGGGCGTGTTGAATAAGCTTGGAGTAAAATATGCATATTTTGATATTCTGTTTTCCGAACCTTCCGCCGACGAAAAAGAAGATGTTCTCTTTGAGGAATCGCTAAAGGCAAATACCAACGTATATTTACCTTTTGTTTTTCAATCAACCCCTTTCGACACAAAAGATGCCCTGATGCCGCTGGGAAGCTTTGTCGCCAACCTTAAAGGCACCGGCGCCATGAATATTTATCGCGATGAGGACGGCATCGTAAGAAAGATCCCGCTCATCTTTGATACCGCAAAAGGCCGCCTACCCCACATAGCCCTTAAGATAGCCCTTGATTATACAGGCTCTCAGATCAAAGAAGTAAATTCGAACTACATAGTCATTTCCGAATCAGGACGCGACTTTAAAATACCGCTTACGTCAAAAAATACCATGCTTATCAACTGGCTCGGCAAATGGAAAAACACATTTAAACACTACTCCTTCCTCGACGTGCTGAACGCCTACAAAGATCTATCAGACGGTAAAAGTCATGAAATAGACCTGAAAGATTTTAAAAACAGCATATGCCTCATAGGAGTCACCGCCATAGGATTATATGATATAAGCTCGGTTCCCGTAGAGGCGCAATACCCCGGGATAGGCATAGTGGCCACCGTTGTAGATAACATCGTGAACAAGAGATTTATCTATTTTCCGCCCGCAATTGTGAATATCGTCCTTATCTATCTTCTCGCCATCTTTCCGGCCTTTGCAATGCTGGGGAACCGCCCGGTAAAAGAGCATCTTCTGATTCTTGCGGCCGGGCTCGTCTATTTTACCGCGTCTCTTATTCTGTTCAGGGCCGGTATCAGGGTCGACGCGGGCGTGCCTTTATTGGGCATATTAGTGAGCTCCATTTTAATAGGAGCATCTAATTTTATACGTATATTCTCGGAGAGAAAAAGATTTCTCAAGATGGCTATTACCGACGGGCTGACGGGACTATATAACGTAAAATATTTTAAGATGCTTCTTGAGGCAGAGATCATGTTCGCGGCCATGGATCGATCCAAAAGATTCGCCATTGTGATGAGTGACATAGATGATTTTAAAAAATTCAACGATACCTACGGGCATCTGGTGGGGGATATGGTTTTAATAGAGGCGGCCAATGTCTTAAAGGCCGGGTCGCGTTCTTCCGATATAGTGGCCAGATATGGCGGGGAAGAGATGATAATGCTCTTAAACGGCGCTAATATAAAAGAGGCATTAAGCATAGCAGAGAAGGTAAGAAAAAATACGGAAAATAGCGGCGTCAGGGGTGAAAAAGATAGCTACAGAGTAACGGCCAGTTTCGGGGTCGCGGCATACAGGCCGAAAGACACTGTGGACTCCTTGATCAAAAGGGCTGATGACGCGTTGTATGAAGCCAAGAGTAAAGGGAAGAACAGGGTGTGCGTTTCGGCAGAGGATGGTAGTTGAATAAAAAAGCGATCGTTCTGCTTTCCGGCGGGCTTGATAGCATACTTGCGGCGAGACTGATGCTCGAACAGGGCATCGAGGTCCAGGCCGTTAACTTTTCTGCGAAGCTCTGCATGTGCGGATGTAAAAAGACTGTCGCCAGTGCTGCTGAGACCGCCGCGAAGATGCTCGGGATCCCGCTAAAGACGATCGATATTACTAACGATTTTATGGAGATAGTGAAAAATCCACAGCATGGGCACGGAGCGAATATGAATCCGTGCATCGACTGCAAGATCTATATGTTTAAACACGCGAAAGAGCTGATGGCCGAGACCGGCGCCTCGTTTCTTGTGACGGGCGAGGTCCTGGGCGAGCGGCCGATGTCCCAGCGAATGGATGCGCTGAATCTTATAGAAAAGAGAGCCGGAGTGAATGGGCTACTTTTGCGGCCGCTTACGGCTAAGAATCTAGAGCCCACAAAACCGGAGCTCGAAGGCATCGTTGACAGAAGCAAGCTCCTGGATATAAGAGGCAGGTCGAGAAAACCTCAGATGGCGCTGGCAAAGGAGTTTGGCATTACGGAGTATCCCAGCCCCGCCGGGGGGTGTCTGCTGACGGATCCCGGATTCGCAAAACGCGTAAAGGACGCGATCAAACACGATGAGTTCAATGCTGAAAACCTGGCCCTTCTTTCTGTAGGCAGGCATTTCAGGATATCGGAGGGAGCGCGCCTTGTGGTTGGGCGCGACGAGGGAGAGAATCGCGTGCTGGAGTCTCTTATAAAGCCTGGCGATATTATCTTTGAGCTAACGGATCGTGAGGGGCCTATCTCTATTTTAAGGGGCGGTGCAGCGGAAAAATTTATTCAGATAGCGGCAGGTATTACGGCCTATCATACAAAGTTCCGCCTGGATGAGTCCTTAAGAGTAGATTATTGGAAGAGCGGTGAGCAGCGCACAACCATAGCTATCAAGCCCGCAACACAACTTAGCGTAGAAGAAGCGAGAATATAAGAACCAGCCGTATTGATTTAAGCTCTAACCTATGATATACTCCAGATAATATGCTGAAAACTTCCGAGAATTCCAAAAAAGAGAGGATAGGACAAGAGCTCGTCAAGGCCGGGATAATTACGGCGAAACAGCTGAAGTTCGCCATCAAGGAACAGCGCAAGTTAAAAAAAGAAGGCAGAGAGCGTCTCGGCGAAGTCCTCTTAAGGGCGGGGTTCATCGACGAGAAGACTCTGACCATGTTTCTGGAAAAGTACCTTGGCATCCCTTATGTCGAACTCAGAAGCGGCAAAAATATAGATCCCCTCGCGGTAAAGCTCATCCCGGAGCAGATGGCCAGGAATATCAAGGCCATGGCCATAGGCATGAATACAAAAAATAATAAGCTCATGGTAGCTATGAGTAATCCTACGGATATAATAGCTCTTGATACTCTGAGGCTAAAGACAGGATACGAGATAGACCGGTATTTCAGCCACATGCAGGAGATAAATGCTGCCATAGATAAATACTACGAAGAACATGCGCTTAAAGAATCCGTACAGGATTTTATAAATATAAGAGAGAGCGAAATAAGAGAGACCCAGGATAAGCTGGAAAAGGTGAAGAGCCCGGAGCACCGGGAAAAAAATATAGCGGAATTAGAAGAGGAGGCGGACAAGACCCCTGTTATCGAATTTGTCGACCACCTTTTGACAAATGCCATAAGGTCCAGGGCAAGCGATATACACATAGAGCCGAGAGAGAGCGAGCTTAGCATAAGGTACCGGGTGGATGGTTTCCTTAACAAGTCATCTACGCCGCCGAAAGAGATGCAGGGTGCCATCATAGCGCGGTTAAAGCTTTTGGGCGACATGAATATAGCGGAGCAGCGCCTCCCGCAGGATGGACGTTTTAAATTCAAATTCGAAGGCAGGGACATAGATGTCAGGGTGGCGTCTACGCCTACGGCTTATGGTGAGAAGCTAGTCATGAGGCTTTTGGACAGCATGGGGCTTGTGGTAGATATGACCGAGTTGGGCATGCTGCATAATAATGTCGAGCAGTTCAAGTCGATATTAAAGCAGTCTTACGGGCTGATACTCGTCACCGGACCCACTGGTTCGGGCAAGACGACGACGCTCTATTCCGCATTAAGCTTTATCAATACCCCGGAAAAGAATATAGTGACGATAGAGGACCCGATAGAGTACGTAATAGACGGCATAAACCAGATACAGACCAAACAACAGATAGGGCTCACATTCGCTTCCGGCCTCAGGGCTGTATTGAGGCAGGATCCGGACATCATAATGATAGGCGAGATACGCGACCTGGAGACTCTCGAGAACGCCGTCAAGGCGTCCCTGACGGGCCACCTGGTCTTAAGCACCATACACACCAATGACGCTGCGAACGTCGTGACAAGGCTCATGCATATGGGCCTCGAGCCGTATCTCATCTCGTCCTGTTTGACCATAGTCATAGCTCAGAGGCTTGTGCGCAAGCTCTGCACGAATTGCAGGGAGAAGATCGATATACCGCCGGCGACATTAAGCGAACTCAAAAAAAGGACCGGCGTGGACGTCGCAAAATTCAAGTTCTACAGAGGAAGGGGCTGCAACAAATGCGGCAACACAGGGTACCGGGGCAGGACCGGACTCTATGAATTCCTCCCAATTTCGAAAAAGTTGAAAGATATAATAGTTCCCGGTGTTTCCGACACAGATATTAAGAGGGCAGCTCAGGCTGAAGGCATGAAGGACATCTTTCAGGCCGGATTGGAAAAGGTAAATGAAGGAATAACTTCTCTTGAGGAAGTATTAAGGGTTACAGTACTGGAGAAATCCGCATAATATGCCCACTTATAATTACGTCGCGAAAGCGGCCTCCGGCAAATACATAAAGACGCAGGAATTTGCCCTGTCAGAATATGAATTAAAGACAAGGCTGGCTCGAAAAAATCTCACAATAATTTCTATAAAAGAGGCGAGCCAAGCAATGAGGGCCTCTATATTCAGAGGCAGGATAAAAACGTCCGAACTCGTCTTATTCTGCAAACAGCTGGCCACGATGGTAAAAGGCGGCGTCCCGCTCCTGAGGGCGATAAATTCTATCTCAGGCGAGATAAAAAACCCTATGTTCAGATCCGCGCTTGAAGAGATAGGCCATCTTGTTAAGGGAGGGGAGTCGTTATCGGCAGGTTTTAAAAAATTTCCCGGATTATTTTCACCTTTGTTTACCTCTATAGTGGAAGCCGGAGAAAAAGTCGGTTCTCTGGATACGATGCTCGAACGCCTCGGAGCTTATCTGCTGGCCAGGGACAGGCTTAATAAAAAGGTAATCGCCGCCATAACATATCCTGCGTTCGTAGTTGTGTTTTTTGCTGTAGCGATGGCGGTTATTACGCTCTTCCTCGTTCCCAGGTTCAAGGCCATATATTCGGGTTTTGGCGCCAACCTTCCATTTATAACGCAGATAGTCTTTTCTATTAGCGATATGGTGATAACAAATATATGGTCTGTTATTATAGTAACTTCTGTGATAGCGTTCTTTTCTTACAAATATTTCTTTAAATCAGCCCGAGGTAGGCGTGTCTTGGATAGTATTATCATAAAAATGCCCGTCCTGGGCCCGGTCATTAAAGATGCCGCGCTAAGCAAGTTTTCCAGGACGCTTGCCACTCTTTTAAGCCAGGGTATCCCTATAGCGGTCTCTCTGGACCTTGTAAGCAAGGCTTCCGGTAATGTCGTGATCGAAGAAGCTATAAATAAGATAAAGAGCTTGATCATGGACGGCGAAAGCATGCCGGAAGCGCTAAGAAAGACCCAGATATTCCCGCCATTGATGATACAGATGGTCATGGTGGGCGTAGAATCAGGCAGCCTGCCGGAGCTTCTCGATAAAACAGCCGACTTTTATGAAGACAGAGTGGCAGACTTTGTGGCTACCATTACCACCTTGATAGAGCCGATATTGATAGTATCTTTAGGTATTATCGTGGGGATCGTAATAATAGCGCTGTATATGCCTATATTCAAACTGAGCCAGGCAGCCTCTGGGAAATAAAATTGACTATAAGCTTGTTTTTTCCGGACATCATGGTACAATAAAGTGGTAGTAGAGGGGGGTATATGTTTGGCATATTGCGTAGTAAAAAGGGTTTTACGTTGGTGGAGTTGATAGTAGTCGTTATCATAGTTGGCATATTGGCAGCGGTTGCCATCCCGATGATGTCAGGTAACTTAGCGAAAGCAAAGAAGTCGGAAGCAATGGCGGCGTGCGGCTCCTTGAGAACGGCCGCGAGACTATATTATGTTGAGAAGACCGCCTGGCCCACGAGTAGGGCTGACTTAATCGGATATGTTACTAATGCCGATTTAAACGGCACTTATTACGGTCCTGGAAATTATAGTGTAAGTAGCGGAATAATCACGGCTAACGGCGCTCCAGGATGGGTGAATCTTAATGTAAACATCGGCGTGATGACAGACGGCTAGCATATGCAGCTTGTCCGTGTCTTGACGTGATGCGGCATATATTTTATAGTCTAGTTTTTTCGTTTTTAGATAGCGTAATGTAACCGGTCATTATAAAAAAGCAGGGGGGGTATATGTTTGGCATATTGCGTAGTAAAAAGGGTTTTACGTTGGTGGAGTTGATAGTAGTCGTTATCATAGTTGGCATATTGGCAGCGGTTGCCATCCCGATGATGTCAGGTAACTTAGCGAAAGCAAAGAAGTCGGAAGCAATGGCGGCGTGCGGCTCCTTGAGAACGGCCGCGAGACTATATTATGTTGAGAAGACCGCCTGGCCCACGAGTAGGGCTGACTTAATCGGATATGTTACTAATGCCGATTTAAACGGCACTTATTACGGTCCTGGAAATTATAGTGTAAGTAGCGGAATAATCACGGCTAACGGCGCTCCAGGATGGGTGAATCTTAATGTAAACACCGGCGAGATGACAGACGGCTAGTAGATATAGTCTGTTAGTATTTTATTTGAAAAGAGGCAAGATTTATCTTGCCTCTTTTTATTGTGATATGGTATCGTTGTATACCATATGAAAAAAATCTCACCCGCAGTCATTACGTTCCTGCTGATATGGATCATAGCCCTAATCTCTTTCCAGGTAATCGGCTATGGCTTCATGCCTCCGGATGACGCTATGCGGCACAGCGCAAAAATTATATCAGAAAAAGAATGGAGCCAGATTTTGATCTTGCGGGATGAAATAAAGTTGGATAGCTATCCCGGCTGGCACGTTATTTTAGGTTTTGTGCACAGGGTAACCGGCTGGGACCAGCACTCGCTAGTCATCTTCTCCGTAATAGCTCTGTTTACGTTGTTTTGCAGCATACCGTTATTTTTTTTGAAATTCCCTGGATCATGGCTTTTGTCCGTTGTTACGATATCGATAATGGTGCCGGGATGGATACTAAGGCTATTCTTAGGAAGGCCTTATATGGTTACCATGGCGGCTCTTCTGCTGATCCTTCTTATTTACCCCAGATTGAATGATAAGAAACTTCAGAATAAAAACATCGCGATCCTGACCTGTATAATAGGGATTTCAATATGGATGCACGCGAGCTGGTACTTCTTTTTGTTCCTTATCATCCCGTTTGCGCTCGCGCGGCAATGGCGCGCGAGCGCCCTGCTCGCCATATCCTCAGGTTTGGGAATATTTATAGGCGCATCTCTTACAGGCCATCCCGTTCTATTCTTAAAGCAGATGCTCATCCATCTCTTCCTTGTGTTCGGCAGCAATGACGTAGAGCGGCAGCTCGTTGGAGAGTTGCGGCCGATGATAGGCGACTATAGCGTGATCCTGACCATCTTAATGATGTTGGGCTGGAGAAGGTTAAGAGGCGCAGGGATTAAGAAGAGTGTCGATAACCCTATATTCATATTTATAGTATTAGCTTTCGTCCTGGGGCTTATTTCGAGGCGATTTTGGCTTGATTGGGGGATGACAGCTTTTGCCGTATGGATGGCCAAGGAATTTGAGGAATTTCTCGAAAGTAAGATTGGCCTGTTTCCGATGCGCAATTTTGTATTAACCGCTATGCTGGCTTTGGTACTTTACATATCGATAACCACGGATGCTGGCAGCAGGTGGTCCTTAAACAGGCCTATGGATTATGTGTCAGAGAACGACCCTGAGCAGGCTAAGTGGCTGCCCGCTTCCGGAGGGATCATTTACAGCGACGATATGAGCGTATTTTATCAGATATTTTATAGAAACCCAAGGGCCGATTGGCGGTATATTCTTGGATTCGAATCGTCTTTTATGCCTCCCGAGGATCTCAAGATCCTTAGGAATATCCAAAGAAACTTTGGCCGTCCCGAAGATTTTGAGCCATGGGTGAAAAAAATGAGACCGAAAGACAGGCTGATAGTAAGGGGAGGTCCCGGCTCTGAACCGAAGATAAAAGGCCTCGAGTGGCACTATATCGCATTGAATATGTGGATAGGCAAAAAACCTAAAGATATGAAAATATAAATATTTAAGATGATCAAGCCGTTGACAATAAGGTCGCGAGGTGTTCTTAAGGACGTGGCGTTCATTATATTGACGGCGTTGATATTACGGATATTGCCGACGCTTTTTGGGTCCGACCAAAATATGGATGTTGTCCTGTTTCGCGCTCAGGCAATACCCGTCCTTGACCATCAGAATATATACCAGGTAACGCACAGAGTATTTCCATATACTCCTCTCAGCATGTTTATCCCGGCCCTATGCTTAGCATTTGCTAATCTATCAAAAATACCATTCTTCATCACGATAAAGATACCCGCCCTTATAGGCGACATCTCTTTGGCCGTTGCCATATATTATTGGGCCAACAGAGTGAGGAGAGAAAGGGGTATTGCGCTAAAGGCGGGCCTGCTGTACGCGATCAATCCCATTGCTGTGTTGATAAGCGGTTTTCAGGGCAACCTAATGCCGCTACCGACTCTATTTATGTTTTTGGCTGTTATGATGGCTATTTATGATAGGGACAAAAACTATAGATTATCCGCTCTGCTGCTTGGGTTATCGATTGCCTTCAGAAGCTATCCGATACTTTTACTTCCCCTTATTCTGCTGAAATCCGACCTTCCGCGCATTAAAAAATTAAAATACGTTGCTTATGCCCTTGTCCCGACACTACTAATATCGTTGCCCTTTTTGCTTATAGGCCATCAGTCTCTATTCAAAGAGATGTTAAGCTATAGCGGTTTTACCGATTACGGGTTTGCCGCCATAGAGAGAGCGCGATCTCTGTATTCTATAGCCGTAGCTAATAATTTGAATTTCATTAGCGGCGATATAGCCGAGCATATGGATAATTTGCGCTTAATGCATCTCTGTGCATCGCCCAATTCAATAATAATGGAATTAGCCAAGCACTCAAAGGCCATCTTTCTTTCTACGTACCTGCTTATCGTGTTGTTAAACAAGAGGCTTGATCTACTGCGGTCCGTCTTGCTGGTGTTTCTGGCTTTTTACTTTCTATATTCTGGCGTCTCTTCTCAATATTTGATATGGGTGCTTCCATTTCTATATTTCATGGATGACGATCATTCCCGATGGTATGTTATTTTAGGCTCTTACGCAATAGTAAGCGTATACTTATGCTATTATCCGCGGATATTGCTCGGGAGTATTCCGGTACGCGGATATCCGGATATTTCAAGCGTGCTGATGAATGAATTTTTTGCGCTATCCTTATTCTGGGGTATATGCGTTATCTGGTTTTTTTCCATATTATTCAAGAAAGAAAGATTTGGCGTCAATGGCAGCATCTAAAATACGAAGATATATTGCGGGGCTGAGATTCTCAGAAAAGCTTATAACGATCTTTTATATAATAGTTTTTTTGTGGGAGCTTATATTCATTTATGGGATTAAAAAATAATAGCGGATAGTAGCTTATTTAAATTGGTTGAATTTAATAAAAGTATGCGCGTGAAGGGTATATTTTAGAAGAGTCTTGAGTATCCCGAGCCCATACAAAATACCGGGCCAAAGCTTTATCGATGATGCTTCGTCGAAGTAGCGTGTGCGTATAGGCACTTCCTCGATCTTGAAATTATGCAGTAATATCTGCGCGATTATCTCGGTGTCGAATATAAAACCATCGCTATTTAGGTCAAATCTTATTGATTTAAGCACCTTTGCCGAGTATGCCCTGAACCCGGAGTGGTATTCTGTCAGATATGTCCGGAAGACCACATTCTCAACCGCCGTCAACAGGATATTAGCATTATGTTTCCACAGAGGCATTCCGCCCTGAAGCGCCCCGCCCTTCATCATGCGCGACCCGAACACAGCATCTGCCCTTCCATCTATAATAGGTTTTACGATCTCCGGTATCGCTTTTGGGTCGTATTGATAATCGGGGTGCACCATTACAACTATATCGGCCCCCTCTTCGACAGCTTTTTTATAACAAGTTTTTTGGTTCCCGCCATAGCCTCTATTTTTTTTATGCGTGAAGACTTCGAGGCCAAGTTCTCTTGCAATGCCGACAGTATTGTCCCGGCTGGCATCATCAACTAAAATTATGTTATTTACCAGATCGTGCGGAATGTCGGCAACCGTCTTTTTTAGGGTCTTTGCGGCGTTATAGGCCGGCAAGACGGCCGTTATCTTTAGACTATCTCTTGTTGACGACCGGGTTGTCTCTTCCTGCTCATCGATATATTGCAATTTACGCGCTTTTTTTGCATATACCTCGATCTGATCCCCCAGATTTATGTTTATATGCAGATCTCTTAATCCATTATTTGTTAAGAATGAAAAGATTTTATAGAGGGTTTTATTATAATCTGCAAGCTTGTCTACAAGATACTTTATTGTGAATGTCCTTGAATGCATTTTGGTCTTGAACGGGACAAAACCGGCATGATCAAGCATCTTGTGCAACGTTTTACGGGTGAAGTAATAAAGGTGAGCGTTTTTTACACCCCACCATCTGGCCCTTAACGTCTTGCTTATGAGGCTATCGATATCAGGCGTATTTATGCATATTATTCCGTCAGGCTTCAGGATCTTTCTTATTTCTATAAGCGTGCTTTTCGGGTCAACCAGGTGTTCTATAACGTCGGATAAAAAAATAATATCAAAATGGCTTGCCGGGTATCCAGCATCCCTAAGCATACCTTGATATATGGTCTTTATGCCTAACTTATTGCCGGCATAATCGGCCGCCCACTTTGAAAGCTCTATGCCGTATATATCAAACCCTGCTTTTCTAGCCTCATCCAGCAGGAATCCGACAGCGCATCCTATATCTAATATCCTGCCGCCTTTTTTAGTCTTTGCTATCTCTTTAACTATCCTTTTAGCGGAGATCCGCCGCCCAGCCTCTTCTTCCAGATAAAGATCATCAGTGCTTTTAGCGTAATTATTCATCAATAGGTCCGGAGAGGGACGCGGATTGACGTATATAAGGTCGCATGTGGTGCACCTTACGACCCTTATGGCAACATCGCGCGAATTATTGGTTATTGCATAAAAGGCGGGCTCGGTATCGGAGATATCACCATCATAGGTCTTATATATGACCGAGTATTGATCGGAACCGCATAAGTTACATTTGGTGGATTCTAACATGATTTATTGATATGATTATAACATATCAAAGGGAATAATTTAAAGAGTTATGCTTGACTATGCGGGAACCCGTGCTATATCTATAATAGAGAGGAGCGCTATATGGGGAACGGCGCAGGTGATCATAGAGGCGGGAAGCGGGTAGAGTATCATTTTATGATACGCGTAAGGCCTGTCAGTTCATCCGGCGCTACAGCCTGGGATCTTTCAACTATAAGAAATATAAGCAAGACCGGCTTGCTCTTCTATTCCTCAAATCGTTACGAACAAAATGCCGACGTTGAGGTAAGAATAAGGAACCCTATAATCCCTGAAGAGATAATCTGCCTGGGTAAGGTGGCGCGCTGTGAGGCATTGAAGGATATGAAAGATATATACAGCGTAGCCGTGGAGATAGCGGAAATGAGCCCCCAAGACAGAGAAGTCTACGACAAGACGATAAAGTTATTTATGGATAGATCGGAACGGCCAAAATAAAAGCTTATAACCTGTATCTCATTATAACGGAGGAGTATTGTAAGGGCAGGAGCGCTCTTGAGGTAGCCGCGGCCGCGATAGCGGGCGGCGTAGATATTATCCAGATGCGCGAAAAGAATAAGACTGCCACTGAATTTATTGACCTCGGTAAAAAATTATCCAATCTCTGCAGGCAAAATCGCGTGACATTTATAGTCAATGATGACCCATTTCTTGCAAAAGAGGTGGATGCCGACGGGGTTCACCTGGGCCAGGATGATATTCTTAAAGTGTCCGTTAAAGAAGCCAGGGCTATGCTTGGCCCGGGCAAGATAATAGGCCTTTCCACGGAGTCCTGTTATCAGGCAGAGGTCGCGAATAAAGAAGATGTCGACTATATCGGCTATGGCCCGGTATTTCATACAGCTGTGAAAGATAATTGCGTTGGGACGAAGGATGTGGGTAGAGCGCTGGAGATATCCAGAAGGCCCGTAGTTTTTATCGGCGGCATAACGCTTTCAAATGTTGACGAATTATTGAAGAAAGGCGCAAAGAATATATCGGTGATACGCGCCATAACCGAAGCGGATGATATTACGTTGGCAACAAGAGATTTCAGAAGTAAGCTTGATGACGCCAGGAAAGGACTTATAAAGAGTGGAAAAATTACCTGAGCTTGGCAAGATACATCCGGAATTTTTTAATAGAGTGATATACCCGCGGCTCGGCGCAAAGGATAAGTCGGTCCTGGTCAAGCCGCAGCACGGGGTCGACTTCGGTGTCGTCGATCTTGGCGACAAAGTCATGGTGTTATCGACGGACCCATTTTACATCGCCAAAGAGCTCGGCATAGAGAAGGCCGCATGGTTTGCCGTGCATATATTGGCAAGCGATGTAGCCGTGAGCGGTATAAGGCCCAGATACTTATCTGTGGACCTGAACCTGCCTCCAGAAATGACCGAAAACGAGCTAGTCAGGATGTGGAAAGCCGTAGACCAAGAATGCAAAAATCTCGGCATAACGGTAGTGACCGGCCATACCGCACGGTATGCCGGCTGCAACTATCCTATGGTGGGAGGCGCTACTGTATTTGGCATAGATAAAAGATCGAAACTTATAAAGCCGAAGGTGGGCGTCGGGGATTCCATAATAGTCACCAAAGGGCCCGCCATAGAGACGACAGGGCTTATGAGTGCTTACTTCCCTAAATATTTAGAAGCGGAGTTCGGTAAAAAATTTTTGAAGATGGCGCAGGATGTATATTACCAAATGTCTACCGTGAAGGACGCCATGATCGCGGCGAAGGTAGGCGGCGTCACAGCCATGCACGACGCGACCGAATGCGGGGTATTCGGCGGACTCTATGAAATGGCGGCGCACAGCAATGTCGGCATGGAGATATATGTAGACGACATTATATTGCAGGATGAGGTCAAAAAGACTTGCAAATGTTTTGACATAGATCCTTACAGGGCAATAAGCGAGGGCACGTTACTCGCCACAGCAAAGAAAGATAAGGCCAAGGCGGTGGTCTCTGCCTTAAAGAGGCAGGGAATACCGGCAAGCATAGTAGGTGTGGCCGTACGCTCTGACAATGGGATACATATTATTGACGGGGATGTGAAGTACAAGTTAGAGCACCCGCGCATAGACCCCTTCTGGGGTAAGTTCGAAGAGTACCTGAAAAAGTCATCCCAATAGATTATTTTAAAAAAATAGTTGACAAAATTCTTATTTAGTGTATACTCTACTATGTTTATCGAGATTATAGGGTATAGAGAGGACGTATGAAGGTTACATATAAAGGTGATTACGCTTTAAAAGCTGTATTAGACTTGGCAATTCATTATGGCACCGAGGCAGTGACCATCAATGATATAGCAAAAAGAATAGATGCGCCTGTTAAGTTCTTAGAGCAGATATTGCTTGACCTGAAGAAGGGCGGATTTGTAGAGTCCAGACGCGGCAAAATAGGCGGATATCTGCTGTCGAAGGCCCCAAGCAAGATAACCGTGGGCGACGTAATAAGGTTTATGGATGGCCCGGTAGAGCCGATCTCGTGCGTACGGCACGGATATTCAGGCTGCAAGGACCTTTATAAATGTGTATTCAGGAATGTATGGCAGCAGGTCTTTAAAGCAACATCCGATATAGTAGACAATATAACATTCGAGGACCTGGCTGTGAAGGCCAACACCGCACAGCATGTCGACGCTTACTCGATATAGGATAAAATAAGAGCGCATTACGCATTTTAACGAGGAGGTTCATGTGGCAGGTGTGTTTTCTGATATAACAAAGACAGTGGGCCACACACCATTGGTGAGGATAAACAGGCTTGCTGAGGGCCTTAACGCGACGATCCTGGCGAAACTGGAATTTTTTAATCCGCTCTCAAGCGTTAAGGACAGGATTGGCGTCGCAATGGTAGATGACGCCGAAAAGAAGGGTATATTAAAGAAAGATTCCGTCATAATAGAACCCACGAGCGGGAACACCGGCATAGCGCTTGCTTTTGTAGCCGCGGCCAGGGGGTATAAACTTATTCTTACCATGCCGGATACTATGAGCGCGGAAAGAAGGCAGCTCTTGAGGATACTCGGGGCCGAGATAGTGCTTACGGACGGAGCCAAAGGCATGCGTGGAGCCGTAGAGAAGGCGGAGGAGCTGGTAAAGAAGACAAAAAACAGTTTTATGCCGCAGCAATTTAATAATCCGGCGAATCCGCGGATCCATCGCGAAACAACAGCTATAGAGATATGGAACGATACCGACGGAGCGGTGGATATATTTGTAGCTGGAGTAGGGACTGGCGGAACGATAACCGGAGTAGGCGAGTTACTTAAGGAGAAGAAGCCCGCGGTGAAGATCATAGCGGTAGAGCCCAAAGATTCACCGGTCCTGTCCGGAGGTAAACCGGGAGCGCATAAGATACAGGGTATAGGCGCGGGCTTTGTGCCGCAGGTTTTGGACCTGAAGATCATAGATGAGATAATAAAAGTTTCCAATGAAGACTCCGGTGAGATAGCAAAAAGACTGGCGCGTCAGGAAGGGATATTCGCCGGGATCTCGTGCGGCGCCGCGATGTGGGCTGCACTAGAAGTGGCAAAGCGTAAAGAATCGGCAGGCAAGACCATAGTGGTCCTTTTGCCGGACACGGGAGAGCGTTATCTATCGACGTGGGTTTACAAAGAGTTTATTGCATAGATATTTGAAAGGAGAGCATTAAGATGGCGAAGACAATAAAAGAGATAAACGAAAAGATAAAAGCAGGCTCGGTAGTGGTGGTCACGGCCGAAGAAGTAATAGATCTTGTCGCCAAGAACGGACTGACCGAAACAGCGAAGAAAGTCGACGTTGTGACAACCGGGACATTCGGGCCGATGTGCTCAAGCGGAGCCTACCTCAATGTGGGCCACGCCAAGCCAAAGATAAAACTGGGCGGCGGTAAAGTTACTTTAAATGGCATTCCGGCATACTCAGGTTTCGCCGCGGTCGATATCTACATAGGCGCTACAGCCATGGCGGACGACGATCCGAGAAATAAAGTCTATCCTGGTGAGTTCAAATACGGCGGAGCGCACGTCATTGAAGAGCTTGCGGGCGGGAAGGATGTTATTCTCGAAGGCACCACATACGGCACCGATTGTTATCCAAGAAAACATATCAAAACGTACATCAACATAAAGGATGTGAATGAAGCGGTCCTCCTGAATCCGAGGAACTGCTATCAGAATTATAACTGCGCGGTGAATTTATCGACCGAAAAGACGATCTACACATACATGGGTGCCTTAAAACCGAATATCGCCAATGCTAATTATTGTTCCGCGGGCCAGCTCTCTCCGCTTTTAAAGGACCCGTATTACAGGACGATAGGCATCGGAACGAGGATATTCTTAGGCGGCGGGGTGGGCTATGTATATTGGCATGGCACGCAGCATAATCCGTCTGTAAAGAGGAAAGAGAATGGCGTACCTCAGGCGCCTGCGGGAACGATCGCGGTGACGGGAGACTTGAAGCAGATGAGCGATAAGTGGCTGCGCGGTACATCTTTCCAGGGATACGGCGTCTCGCTCGTAGTGGGGATGGGTATACCCATACCGGTATTAAACGAGGATATATTGAAGAGCGCCGCGGTGAAGGATGAGGACCTTTGGTGCCAGATAGTAGATTACAGTGAAGATTATCCGCAAGGAAAGGTCGGGTCGCTCGGCGAAGTTAA
>CAYVCD010000008.1:0-8749 GCA_964450115.1 uncultured Planctomycetia bacterium | reverse complement strand
TAGATTACAGTGAAGATTATCCGCAAGGAAAGGTCGGGTCGCTCGGCGAAGTTAACTACAAACAGCTGAAGAGCGGGAAGATATCGGTCAAGGGTAAAGAGGTCCCGACCTCATCGCTTTCTAGCTATTCAAAAGCGCGTGAGATAGCCGAAGACCTCAAGAAGTGGATAGCCGACAAGAAATTCTTTCTGACAGAATTTGTTCAGGCGCTTCCGGGCGCGGATTCAGGGTACACGTTCAAGCCGTTAAAGGAAAGGCCAGTCAAGGAGGAGTAGATGCCGCATTTCGCGCATGTATTCATTCATTATCTCTACGAGATATTGCCGGCGCTTGCGATAGGGTTCTTTATAAGCGGCCTTGTCCATGAGATGATACCTGAAGAGAAGGTGCTGAAATATCTGGGTGGCGGCGGTATCAAGCCGATCTTTTATTCGACTTTGATAGGTGCCTTGCTTCCCATTTGCTGCTGGGGGAGCCTCCCCATAGCGGTAAGTTTCTACAAAAAGGGAGCGAAGCTCGGACCGATCCTCGCTTTTCTGGTCGCGACACCAGCCACTTCTGTAAGCGCGCTACTGGTCGCGTATTCAGTGCTCGGGCTGAATTTTGCCGTCTATATATTTTTTGCGGTCATTATTATGGGTGTGGCGATGGGCCTTATAGGCGATAGGATAAAGCACGTAAGGCGCACACCTGTAGAAAATATATCGTGTCCACACTGTGAATTGAATCCCGAGCATATTCACAAACATGAAACAAAGACTTTAACTCAAAGAGCTATAGCGGTTTTGAAGTACGCTTATATAGAACTACCCAAAGAGATAGGCGCAGAGCTTTTGATAGGAATATTGTTGGCCACCGTAGTCGCTACATTTGCTCCGTTAGGGCAGCTTATAAGATCATCTCTTGGCGGGTGGATCGGCTACCCATTTGCCATAGTCTTTGGTATCCTTACCTATATATGTTCCACAGCCACAGTGCCATTTGTGGATAGCCTTATAAAGCAGGGGATGAGTATGGGCGCCGGAATGACACTGCTTCTCATAGGGCCCGTAACAAGCTATGGCACGCTCCTCGTATTAAAGAAAGAGTATGGATCGAAGGTTCTCACTATATTTTTGATCTCTCTGATAGTCATCTCGCTTCTCCTTGGGATCGGTTTCCAGTTCATACCCTCTTAATATTTTGACAATACATTGGTCGTAATATATACTAAATCTACAGGGGGGCTTATCCATGGCGAAGAAGAAGAGAATATTGCTGGTAGACGATGAGATCGATTTTGTCGAGCTAGTGAGGACTAGATTAGAAGATAATAATTATGAAGTGATCATTGCCTATAATGGTGAAGAGGGCCTGGAGAAGGCTGAAAGAGAGGAGCCCGATCTGATCATTCTCGATATCATGCTTCCCAAGATAAGCGGATTTGATGTCTGCCGCAAATTAAAGATCGAAGAGAATTTTAAGGATATACCTATAGTGATGCTTTCTGCTAAGTTCCAACCTAATGACATAACGTTCGGCAAGGCTATGGGCGCCGATGCCTACATAACCAAACCGTTCGAACCTCAGGTCCTGATCGAAAAGATCCGGGAGCTGCTGGACAAGAAAAAAGTAAAATAGATGAAATTACTGGTCGTATCGATATTCCTGATCGCGTATCTGCTACTGGTGCTTAAAAAAGGCCATCCCTTTATAATTTTAGGAAGCGCCATAGCTGCGCTCTTCGTCACCAGGTCTCTAGGGTTCAATGAGGCTTTATCAAGCATAAACTATAATGTCCTCGGCGTATTCTGGGGAACGATGGTCCTCTCAAGCCTCTTTATTAATTCCGCAGTCCCCGCATATCTGGCAACAAAACTCGTCGATAGGTCAAAGAATGTAGGTATCGCCATGCTCTCGGTCTGTCTGCTCGCGGGATTCATATCCGCGTTCGTGGAGAACGTGGCCACGGTATTGATAGTGGCGCCCATAGCGTTCGAAGTCGCGAAGAAATTAAAGTCGAATCCGGTCCCGTTCCTTATAGGCATAGCTGTCTCGGCGAATCTTCAGGGCTGCGCGACTATGGTCGGAGATTCTCCCAGCATAATATTGGCGTTATCGAACGGCATGAGCTTTATGGACTTCTTCTGGATGAAAGGAAAGCCCGGCATCACTTTCGCCGTTGAGTTCGGAGCGATAGCCGCATTCTATGTCCTGTATCTCCTGTTTAAAAAGTACAAACAGCCCGTGACCCAGATCGAGGAGGTCAAAGTAAAGACATGGTTCCCGGCTATACTATTGACGATGATGATGCTCTCTCTTGCCGCGTCGAGCTTTGTAAAGAACAAACATCCGTATGCGATAGCTTTTATATGTATTATCTACGGGATCATAGGCCTTGTGTGGCATGAGATAAAACATAAAGAATCTATCTCGCTCGTCAAGGACCTCGATTGGCACACATTCTTCTTTCTGATAGGGATATTTATTCTTGTCGGGACGCTCTCCCAAAGAGGCATAGTAGACGATGTGGCAAACTTCATAATAAAACATACTCAAGGCAACCAGTTTATCGCCTTCACTATAATAATATGGCTCTCGGTGATCTTATCGGCGTTTATAGATAACATACCCTACACTATAGCCATGATACCGGTGGCCAAACTGGTAGCGCAGTCTCTAGGCGTTGGCCCGGAGCTCTTTCTTTTTGGATTGTTGATAGGCACGTCTCTCGGGGGTAACATAACTCCGATCGGCGCCTCGGCGAACGTTGTGGCAGTGGGGCTATTAAGAAAACACGGCCATCACGTTAAGTTCACCGACTTTGTAAAGATAGGGCTGCCGTTCACGTTGGCGGCGGTCAGCGTCGCGTATGTATTTCTGTGGTTCGTCTGGTCAAAATAGGAGGCACCTTTATGAAGAAGATATTGGCGGTTACGGCGGTATTTATCGCGGGGATAGCTTGCGGCCTGATATTTACCTATGGGCCTCTTCACGCTCAGGAATCTACCAATGGAAGCGATATCATGGCGAAACTGAACGAGATATCGGATGGCCAGAAAGAGGTGGTGGCCGCTATAAATTCGATGAAGGAAGAGCTTCAGATAATAAAGATAAGGGTTACGCAGAGCCAATAATCATGGTTAACGAAAATATATCATATATAGTGGCATTGGTGGCGGGGATACTGACATATCTATCGCCGTGTCTTTTACCCATGATACCGGCCTTCATCGCCTATATTACGGGGGTATCTTTTTCTGATTTTAAAGATGAGAGAAAGGCCGGCGAGGTCCGAAGAAAGACCATCGTCCATGCGCTCCTATTCATAGCCGGATTTTCTCTCGTGTTTATAGCGCTGGGGCTAACGGCGACTTTATTAGGCAAGGCGCTCTTCCATTACCAGAAGTTCATACGGATCGCCGGCGGCATATTGATAATGTTATTTGGGCTTCAGCTTACGGGGATACTAAAACTAGATTTTTTTATAAAGGAGAGGAGCTTCAAGCTTGCCACTAAGAGCGCCAGCTACTTAAGCTCATTTTTAATAGGAGTGACCTTCGCGGCGGCATGGACGCCGTGCGCCGGGCCGATACTCGGCTCGATACTCGTTTTGGCAGGGGAGAAAGCGAACTTAGTCATGGGAGCGAAGCTTTTGACCGTATATTCCATAGGCATAGCGATACCGTTCTTCATAACAGCGCTTTTAGTAAATACATTTCTGGAGCATGTCAATAAGCTGCAAAAAATATTGGGTGTATTCAATAAGATAGGCGGCGTCTTTCTCATAATTATAGGGTTTTTGATGGCAACAAATTATCTCGCAGTGATTTCGGAGAGAATATTCAGTTCATTCGCAAAATAAAAATAAGGAGGTACGGCATGAAATTGGGCAAAGTATTAATATTCGCATTGGCTCTTTTGATGTTGGGCGCCTGTTCTCAAAGTAGCGCCATCGAGATCGGCAAGGAAGCGCCGGATTTCTCGCTTTCCGATATTAACGGAAATAAAGTGAGCCTGTCTAGCTTTACAGGCAAAGTGGTGATACTCGATTTCTTTGCCACCTGGTGTCCTCCGTGCAAAATGGAGGTGCCGGACTTTATTGAATTGGAAAAGACCTACGGTAACAAGGGCTTCGCGATGATAGGTGTGGCCCTGGTAAAATCCGGTGAAGCAAAAGAGTTTGCCGGCAAGATGGGTATAAATTATCCTATTCTGGTCGATGACGGAAAGGCCAGCGAGATCTACGGGCCTATACGCTCGATCCCGACGACATTCATCATCGATAAGAGCGGAAAGATAGTGAAGATGTATATAGGTTATCGCGAAAAAGCGGTGTTTGAGGCAGACATAAAGGAACTATTGAAGTGATCATAACGAAAAAGAAGAACTTAAAAGATATAATCAGATATCTCGGAGCAGAAAAGAAAGTCTTCCTTGTAGGGTGCGGAGAGTGCTCGACCACTTGTAAGACGGGAGGCGAGGACGAAGTAAAAAGTATAAAAGAGGCTCTTGAAAAAGAGGGCAAAGTGGTCACCGGATATTCTATCCCCAGCGCACCTTGCGTGGCCGCAAAAGTGAAATTGGAACTCGCAAAGCATAGAAAGGCGATAGAATCATCTGACGCTATTTTAGTCCTCGCTTGCGGACTAGGTATACAGTCGGTGAAAGAGAATATGCGTATTCAAAAACCTGTCCATGTCGGATGCGACACACTATTCATGGGCGCGATAGATGCTGGCGGATCATTTCTGGAGCGATGTTCCGCCTGCGGCGATTGCGTACTGGAACTCACCGGGTCGATCTGCCCCATCACACGCTGTGCGAAGGGCCTGATAAACGGGCCTTGCGGCGGGCAGAACAAAGGGAAGTGCGAGATCGATAAGGATATGGACTGCGCGTGGATACTGATCTATAACGAACTGAAGAAACAGGGCAAGCTAAACCTCCTCAAAGAAAAACGCCCCCCAAGAGACTACTCTAAAACCTCCAAGCCTCGTCACCTGACAATATAATTATACTTGACTATTCTTGTCAAGTATGAGAAAATGTTCTCATGAAGCTTTCCACGAAATCTACATATGGATTGAGAGCGATGGTGAATATCGCGATGGCCAAAGATGGCAGCGCCATATCCATTAAAGATATCTCAGAAAGAGAAGGTATTTCAAGCGTATATCTGGAGCAGCTGCTCAATAAGCTGCGGCGCGAAAATCTTGTAAAAAGCGTTAGAGGCCCTTCAGGCGGCTATATGCTTTCTAAGACACCGAGCCGAATAACTGTCGGCGCCATAGTAAAGACTCTAGAGGGAAGTATCACACCGGTAGATTGTGCCGGCGGACGTGAAGGCTACAAAAGCGTTTGTAATCACAAAGATACATGTGTGGCAAAGACGGTCTGGGCGAAGCTGGCGAAAGCGATCGATGATTGCCTGGAGTCGGTGACGCTCGAAGACCTTTGCGGTAAAAGATAGGAAGGTATATATGAGAAAAGTATATCTTGATAATAACGCGACGACGAGGATGACAGATGATGTCCTGGAGGCGATGCTGCCATTTTATAAGGATGTGTATGGCAATGCTTCGAGCATTCATCAATTCGGCAGGCCCGCCAGAAAAGCTATAGATGAGGCGAGGATACATGTGGCGGAGCTCTTAGGCGCAGCAAGCCCCGAAGAGATCATATTTACTTCCGGCGGCACCGAGAGCGACAACTTCGCGATCAGAGGGGTTATGCAGGCGTTAAAGGCAAAAGGGAACCATATTATTACTACCACGATAGAGCATCACGCCGTGTTGAATACATGTAAATCTCTTGAGAAGGATGGGTATAAGGTCACATATCTGGGAGTAGATAAATACGGGGTCATAGATTTAGAAGAGTTGAAGAGGGCCATATCCAATAAGACTCTGCTTATTACAATAATGTATGCCAATAACGAAGTAGGGACGATAGAGCCGATCATCGAGATAGGTAAGATAGCAAAGGCGGAGGGCATATATTTTCATACGGATGCCGTGCAGGCCGTCGGTAAATTAAACTTCGCGGTCAAGGATATGAATATAGACCTTCTATCGATGTCCGGCCATAAGATATATGGCCCGAAAGGGATCGGAGCTCTCTATATTAAAAAAGGAACGAAGATAGCTCCTCAAATATTGGGCGGGCATCATGAGATGGGTAAGCGCGCGGGGACAGAAAATGTCGCCGGCATCGTGGGCTTAGGAGAGGCCGCCCGGCTCGCGAAGAGGGATATTCCGGATGAGAGCAGGATAAAGGAGTTGAGAGATTATTTATATAAAGGGATAACGTCCAGCATTGAGGATATTCATTTGAACGGCCATCCCGAAAATAGATTACCAAATACGCTAAATATAAGTTTTACATACCTGGAGGGGGAATCGATAATACTCAATCTGGATATGGAGGGGATCGCCGCATCGACCGGATCAGCCTGCACCTCGGGTACCTTAGAGCCGTCACATGTATTGACGGCCATGGGGCTCGACGCCGTCAACACTCAGGGGTCTGTCAGATTTTCATTAGGCAGAGATAATACGAAAGAGGATATGGATTATGTGATAGGGGTATTGCCGCCGATCATAAATAGGTTGCGCGCGATGTCCCCGTTGTATGAGAAAGGAAAATAGCGATGGAAGGACAATATTCGGATAAAGTGATGGAGCACTTCAGGAATCCTCACAACGTCGGCGAAATACCCGACGCGGATGGCATAGGGAACGTGGGAAATCCCGTCTGCGTAGCCGAAGGTACTTTAGTTAGATGCAATCCGGGGATTAGTGCCGTAGAAGATATTAAAGAGAACGAAACAAAGGTATTAGCTCACGATGGTAAATATCATACAGTAAAAAGGGTTTTCAGGCGAAACTTTAAAGGACAGATTTTCAAAATATTTGTTACGAAAACACGATATGTTGCTATTACGCCCGAACATCATATATTAAGCGTGCGCGGTAAAATCTATGATTGGGCTATGCCGGCAGAGCTTACAAAAGGTGACCGATTACTTTTGCCCGTTTCTAAATCGAAAAAGGCGATAGAATACGATTTTCCTGTCAAAGTATGGAACGACAAATTTTATTATGTTGCTGTTAAAAAAATTACCATGGAGAAATACGACGGTGATGTGTACGATTTAGAAGTAGAAGGGGCGCATTCATATATAACAGATTGCGCTACTCTCCACAATTGCGGCGATATAATGCGGCTCTACATAAAAGTTGATGAAAACGAAGTTATTACGGATGCCAAATTTAAGACTTTCGGGTGCTTGCCTCCCGATAATGAGATTGCTTTGACTGCGGGTAGATGGAACAGGATTGACTCTATTCACGGTGGAGATGTTGTTACTACGAGCGCGGGAGATGCAACAGTAGTCGCTGAAACGTATAAAAATCAATATTTAGGGCCGATTATGGACATAATCCCTTTCGTTTCGCCATATAATAGATTTTCGACAACATTCAATCATCCCGTGCTGGCAATCAAAAGAAAAAGCCTTGCTAAAACAAGAAGGGCTAACAATAAATGTGATTTATTAAGGGTTAATAAGAAAGAGCTTTGTTTAACAAAACCAGAATATGTTGAGGCGCGGCATTTAGAAAAAGGTGACTATTTAGTATTTAATGTAAATAGAGAGGTTAGGGATAACCAGCTTTTCACAAAAGACGTTATGCGTCTTTTAGGTTACTATCTATCCGAAGGATATGTTATCGCCAATGGCAGTGCAGTGGCGTTTGCTTTTAATAAGAATGAAAAGCGTACGGTACAGGATCTTAAGTCACTTCTTTTTAAAAGTACCGGTAAAATGCCCAAAGATAGAATAAGGGATAGCGTGTGCGAGGTTTATATATGTTCTAGAAAGCTAGTTTCATTTTTAAAATCTCATTGCGGCTCTTTGGCAGGGAAGAAAGTTTTGTCAAAAGATGTTATGCTGCTGCCTTACGATAAACAGAAAGAGATGTTAAAAACATATATTGTAGGCGATGGTAATTTTTATCGAAGACGACCCATGGATAGTTTTACTTTCAGAGCTAGCACAACATCTCCATGTTTGGTTATCCAGTTGCAGGAAATACTCGCCAGGGGACGCATATTTTCATCTATCAAAAAGATGCTAAAGAAGGAGAATTATATCAATGGTAGGAGAATAAAGCCTTCTATTATGTACAGCATATCTTTTAAGCTCGAAAGGAAGCACCAATTTGTGCATTCCTCAAAAAAT
Source organism: uncultured Planctomycetia bacterium (assembly GCA_964450115.1). GTDB lineage: Bacteria > Omnitrophota > Gorgyraeia > 2-01-FULL-45-10 > 2-01-FULL-45-10 > 2-01-FULL-45-10. The sequence continues at coordinate 525 of CAYVCD010000008.1, read as the reverse complement.
TATTTTTTAGTTCCGATCAGAAACATTGTACGAAAAAATTATGAAGGTGACGTTTATAATTTTCAAGTAGAAGGTACAAATAATTCTTATTTAGTAAAAGGATTTGCCGTGCATAATTGCGGGGCTGCCATAGCCACATCGAGCATGGTAACGGATCTTGTAAGGGGTAAGACAGTGAGCGAGGCGCTCAAGGTGTCAAATAGCGCCGTGGCGGAAGCTTTAGGAGGATTACCAAAAATAAAAATGCATTGCTCGGTATTGGCGGAAGAGGCGCTACGCTCCGCCATCAGCGATTATATGGATAAAAAGAAGAAGAAGGCTTAAAACCCCGCATGAAGCACAAGATACGCAAAGAGATCAAGCATAAATTTAAGGCATATTCTTCCCTTGAAAAATCAGGGAAAAGTGCTATAATAAAAGGTAAGTTATTTAACGAAGAGGAGTTTAAGAGAGCAAGGGTTGTGATGTTCTACGTCTCGTTGAAGGATGAGGTCGATACCTTAGCCATGATAGACGAGGCGCTGA